>JBBSRO010000025.1:0-42430 GCA_038242955.1 Lysobacterales bacterium | reverse complement strand
TCCCCCGGTAAGCACACCACCGAACTGGCTGATGTTGCCGCCGCTGTTAAGTGACAGCGTCGACGCATCGACATTGTGCGCAAGGTCCAGATCGGCCGCCGAGGTCAAGGTCGCCGCGTTGGCTGACAGATCCGTATTGAGGAACAGCGTCCCGCTCGTGGTACTCAGATTCAGGCTGCCCACTACCGTCAACGGACCGGCGACCGTAAGCGCCTGCGCGTTGCTCAGGCTGAAATTGGCGGCGCTGAAGCTGCCTAACGTGCCGACGAAGTTGGCACCGGAGAGTGTGGTGTCCCCACTGGAGCTACCAGTCAGCGTGGCGGCGTAGAGGGCGCCACCGACCTGATTGATGGCACCGTTGCTGCTACTCAGCGATGCGATACCGGTCGTGAACAAACTGCTGTTGAGCGTCAGCGCGTCCCGTCCGGCCAGCATGATATTGCCGCCACTAAGTAGGCCCGGCGTAACGAAGGAGCCGCCGTTAGCCACCAGGGTCAGGTCGGCGGTGCCTGTATCGATCCCCGACAGCGGTAGCATCAGTAAGCCGCCGGCCGTCAGGCTCACCTTACCGTCGAGACCGTTGTTGAGCGCCGCGATTGTCAGATTGCCGGAATCTACCAGCGATACACCGTGTCCCGAAGCCAACACCGCACCGGCGAAATGGTTGCCCGCGTTGGTCAGCGTGATCGCGCCGCTACCGGCCTGCAGGTTACTGCTGCCAGACACCGTCAGTGCGCCGCCACTGATGGTGCCACCGTTGCTGGTAGCCGTCAGATTGCCTGCCACGGTGCCTTGGCCGAGAGCCAAAGCACCGGTGCTGGTAGCAGTCAACGTGACGGTTGCCAGTGTGCCAAGCGTCAGCGCGTTCGTGTCCGCAATTTGTGTGATGCCACCGGTGAGGCTTACCGCGCCGGAAAAATCATTCGTCGGGTCAGTCAGAGTGATAGCGCCGGTTCCGGCATCGAAGTTCACCAAACCGGCACCAGCCGCTTGGATAATCGCGCCGTTCTGGGATATGGCCGTGCTGGTGACCGACAGCGAACCTGTACCTAACGCCAACCAGCCCAATTTCACCGCACCAGCGGTGGATGTCACCGAGAGGTCGCCACCGTTGGTGGCCAAGCCGGACCCGGCAGCAAAAATGACTCCCTTGGAACCACTCAATACACCAGCCAGTTTGCCTGTACCGCTTGCCGATAGCGTTGCACCGGCGGCAAACGAGATCGCTCCACCCGCGGTGAATGTCAGCGTGCGGTCGACATTACCGGTGTAGTCAATCGCATTTTGCACGCCGATGTTTCCCTTGCTGGGGACTCCACTCGGCGCGCTGATCGTGACATCGCTACTAAGGAGCATGGAGACCAGTGTGGAGGTCTTGATGTTTGAGTCGGGATCGCCTGCCGCCTGGTTGAAATTAAAACTGGACCATCCGTTGCCGGTGTCGGTGGCGGAACTGATGGTGACGTTGCCGTCGCCGGCCCACGCTGGTCCCGTCATTGCCATGGCCAACGCGGCTGCGCAAGCGAGAAACAGCGGGCGTCGTGGGCTCAGTGTGATGTGTTCGCGGCCACGACCACCGTGCGCGCCGCCGGTCACTTCCGAGGCAACCTGCATCAGGTTAAGGCTGCGATTGAAGACCAGACGATAGCGGTGATTCATGGGCTTTCTCTTAACTTATTTGAAGGTGAGAAGAGTTTCTCGGCAGCATGTGCAAGCCATTTAATGACCGCGGTGCCTAGCGTTAAATTAAAGTGAAGTGTAGGGCATGAGGCAATCGCTTGCGGTCGCGCCACAAGGCGCAGTGTGCAGAACGCTAAAACAGATCCGGTGGCAGCACGGTTTCGTACTGCACGAGCAGCAGGGGATCAGCTTGATGGCCGTAACCGGCTTGTCTTAGTGCGTCATGGGGAAAGGCGACCATGCCGTCCGCCTCGCACCACCGTTGGCGCGGGTGTTGGTGGTGCCATCGGGGTGTGGCTGATAATCGAAGATGGGCTGCTGAACGCATTGCGTTGCACCAGCTGCGGCGTGGTCACGATGTGCACCAACAGGCGCCATTGGATAACAGCTTGGCACGCAGCTCGCGCTCGAGACGCACGATCTCCAGATTCTGATCAGCATGTTTGTGGCCGGAGCCGGAAAACCACAGCTTGCCCGTCCGAACCTGTTCGGCCCTCCACGTGTAGAGCAAGGGCATGCAAGTACCCAAATCGATCGCTACGTCGGATGCCGGTCGCTCACTCGCATGGCGCCGAAGGACTGCTTCGCGCTTGAACTCGGCTGCAAATTGTTGACGCTTGAGTATTTGATGCTTCGTCCGGAATGCGCCCTTTCAAAGGTGTCCGTCAAACGTGTGTCATCTCACTTTGTCCTCTTTTGTCGATGATCCAACGTCGTGCAGCGCGCGGCACTGAAGGTCCAGCGGCGAATGCCGGCACCACTCGCAACATCACCGCATGAGCGAGTGCACATCGTCCAGAGATGCCCTAGCCTAGCGCCATGATGACGACGCGACTATTGGCTTCAAGGACAGCCCTCGGACTCTTCCGCAGGACGCTTGTTCTTGCCATCGTGATCGCCTTTTGCACGTGGTGGTCAATTACATATACGAATGGCGCGCTCGGTTTGTCATACCTGTGGATTGGCAGCGGCGTGCTGTGCGGGGTATTGCTGATATCACCGCGCGCGGAACGGCCTGCGTATCTACTGGGCGGCTTCGCCGCACACATCGCTGTCAATATTCTGCTAAACGGGCTTGGTCCGATCAGCGTTGTTTTCAGTTTGGCGGACACGCTTGATGCATGGCTGGTTGCGGCAATCGTGACCAGTCGGTTCCGGGATGCCACAGACCTCACTCATATCAAGAGCAGTGTCGTGGTCGGCGCCTGGGCTGCGCTGCTGGCATGTGCGGTCTCAGGCTTGATGGCATCAGTAGCGAGCATGGTCTACGCGCCTACGCTGGCACCTTTCATGGTGATCTTCGGGACCTGGGTGATTTCGCACGCGCTGGGGCTTGGCATCTTCGCAACGCTCACCATCGCCATTTGTGTGGAAGGGCGGGGCCTGATTGGCCGTCGCGCGCGGCGTTTGGAGCTGGTCGTGACCTTGGCGCTTCTGGCCGCAGCTTGCTGGCTGATATTTTCCCAATCTCGCTTTGCGGTGACGTTCCTGCTGTTTCCGGCGCTGATGTTGTGCGCTTTTCGCCACCGCTTCAGCGGTTTCGCGTCTGCAGTCGGCCTTGTTGCGATGATTTCGACGATGCAAACAGCCGCAGGACACGGTCCTTTCATGATGGGGACGGGCGTGAGCGAAGTGCAGCGTGTACTGATGCTGCACGCGTTCATCACGAACGCGACCCTACTTACATTCTTCATCGCGTCTGTGCTGATCGAGCGCAAGTTGCTGATGCGTCAGCTCGCCAAAAGCGAGCATGAATATCGCCTGCTGGCGGATAACTCTAGCGACTTGGTCAGTCATATCGGTGCAGGAAACGTGCGCCGATATATCTCGCCTTCGGTCGTTGAAATCCTGGGTTGGACTCGCGATGAATTTTCACAACCGCGTTTCGATTTGGTACACGCTGGGGATATTGACGCCGTCTTGCAGGCGTTCGATGAAGTAACCCGCACCGGTGAAGCGACGATCGTGCAATGCCGGATGCAGCACAAGCGCGGCCATGACGTCTGGATGGAGCTGAATGTGCGAACGATGCCAGGCAAGCGGGAGGGTGAATTGCCGGGAATCGTGTTTGCCGGTCGCGACGTCACCCAACGCAGGGAAGCCATGCTGGCACTGGAGCACCTCGCGCGCCACGATGTCCTGACTGGGCTGGGCAATCGCCTCAATTTTAATGAGCGAATACAGCTTGCGGTCGCGCGCAGTCAACGTCACCACAGTGCAATGGCGCTGCTTTACCTGGATATCGATCATTTCAAAGGCATCAACGACACTCACGGGCATGCAGTCGGTGATGCGGTCCTGTGCGAGTTTGCATCACGCTTGCAAAGGAGCATTCGGGCGACCGATTTCGCCGCCCGTTTGGGCGGGGATGAGTTCGTGGTGTTGCTCGAAGATATCGATGCGCAAGATGGGCAAGATGGGCAAGAGGCATCCCAGGTGATCGCCGAAAAACTCATGACCAAGTTGCATGACCCGATCGTCGTGGGTGAGCAGCTGTTGCGCGTCACAACCAGTATCGGCATTGCTCATGGTGTTGCTATCCACAAAGACCCGGAACAGCTCTTGCGCGTAGCCGACGCGGCACTCTATGAAGCCAAGGTCGCTGGTCGCAACACGTGGCGTGTCCAGAAACTGAGTTGATGCAAAATAAGGACTGACGTACATGCGACCCAACTTGCCTGGCAGACAATCAACAAGTTATTTTTTCGCGAGAGTGCTGGTCCTGTCAGTCTGCATATTCTGCGTCACGGCATTCCGCGGTGTTGAAAGTACTACAGCTGTCGATCCTGTCGGGGGCCAGTTATTGGCAGATTTTGCAGACAAGCTTGCGCCTGAGTACGGGCAGCACCAGATGGACCGACTCGCCCGACGGAACGATCGCGACAGCTTGATTGCTGCGATCTTCATAGGTTCAGCAAATGATCCAAAGGCGAGTGATGCGAAAGGTCATGCGGAGGTGGTGGCACGGCTTGTTCGTGACTATCCCGATGACATGCTCGCAATGTATACGGCGGCATTGGTATGTCATAAGCAGCTGCAAGCCTGCCTGCAACGGGAGTACCAGGCAGGACTACTACGGCTGGCTCCCGATAACGCCATTCATTACCTATTGGTTGCAAACGCAGGTGAGATCAGTGGCCCTGTTCTGCATGCGGCGGCCACCGCGACGAGCGCCGATACGCATTTCAGCGAAGTGCTTGGTATCGTTCGAAGCGCGTTGAAAAATCAACCAGCGCCATCATTTTCAACACATCAAAAGCATGGTGATCTCGATCTTCATGAGCTTGCGCTGATGTTGCGTCGAAATGAGGTTTTACAGGTTCCGTGGCCCAACTATTCGGCACTGATGGCGGTTTGCAGCCCCACGGTTGCTATGCAACGCGAAGATTCCGGCAGTCGCGAGGATTGCACCACGCTGGGCCTGATGCTGTTCTCGGAGCGCGGCAACAACATGGTCAGCATGATGGTTGGGTCCAGCCTTGTGCGGAGGTTTGCAAAAGGCACTGAAGCCGCGTCGAGCGCGCTCGCGCTTCGTCGGCAGTATGTCTGGCTTTCCGAACAGGGTGGCGAAGAAGACGCTAGCGCTGTTGAAGAACGATTGCAGGATGAGGAAGTGCAGCTCGGGGAATGGGCGGCATACAAGCACAAGGCCGCACGAGCCGGGATTGCCTTGATT
The DNA here is from genome assembly GCA_038242955.1 of Lysobacterales bacterium. Lineage (GTDB taxonomy): Bacteria > Pseudomonadota > Gammaproteobacteria > Xanthomonadales > Xanthomonadaceae > Thermomonas. The sequence continues at coordinate 37,074 of JBBSRO010000025.1, read as the reverse complement.
CCACCGGCAGGTTGGGTCCCGCGAAATCCAAAGGTCCTGGTTCTTCCTGAAGATCACGTTGCATCGGAGCTTGAAACGTAGGCAGGTACAGTCCGAAAAAATGGCGGGAGAATGGCGAACAGAAGGGGGCGGATGGAATTGAACGGATCCAATGCCCTCCGTCCCCTCTTGTTGTGGTCATTGCCGCGCGATGCCGGCGGTCTTCTTTGATAACGTAGAAGTATCACTGGGGCGGGGATGCATGCATGAGAAGGCTGTTGAAATGGTTGTTGCGTTCGATTCTTCTCGTAGTGGTCCTGGCTGGCATCGCTTTCGTCCACGTCTGGTATTTCAAGCCGTACAAGATCGACTGGTTCTACGGCCGTGTCTTCGCACAGTTCGCGCTGCAAAGTCCGCAAATGCTGAGCGGCATGCGCATCCTGCCACCGTGGGCGGATTTCTATAGCGGCAAGCTCGATGACGCATCGCCTGAGCATGACGACGGGATGTCGGCACTGGTCAAGGATGACCTGGACATGCTGCATCGCTACGATCGTGAGGCGCTCGATCAAGAGGGCAAGCTGTCCTACGACGCGCTTGAGTTCTTCCTCAAGGATCAGGTTGAGGGGAATCGTTTCCGCTACAACAGTTTTCCGGTGAACCAGATGTTCGGTGTGCAGTCGAGCCTGCCGAACTTCATGGCTGATACCCATCAAATCAACAACGCTTCGGATGCGGACAGCTACATCAAACGGCTCGATCTGTTTCCGCAGCATTTCGCCCAGGTCATCCAGGGTTTGAAACTGCGCGAAAGCAAAGGTGCGATTCCGCCAAAATTCACCGTGGACAAAGTGCTCGAGCAAATGCGTGGCTTCATCGCGATGCCGGCGTCGGAAAACATGCTCTATACGAGCTACAAGGCAAAGCTCGACAAACTTGATGGTGCAGAGGCGATCAGCAATCCCGCTCGCGACGAGCTACTCAAACGCGCAGCGGCATCGATCGACGGCAAGGTGTACCCCGCCTATCGGGAGTTGATCGCCTATTTCACCGCGCTGCAGCCGAAGGCGACCGAGAACCTCGGCGCCTGGAGCCTGCCGGATGGTGATGCGTACTACGCCTGGGCCGTGCGCAGCCACACGACAACCGACATGACTCCTGCGCAAGTCCATGCGCTTGGCTTGTCCGAAGTTGCTCGAATCGGCGGTGAAATGGATGCAATCCTGCGCGCTCAGGGTTTGACCGAGGGAAGCATCGGCGCGCGCGTCCAGCAGCTCGCACGCCAGCCAGCGCAAATGTATCCGAATACTTCACAAGGCAAGCAGGAAATGATTACCCGCTATCAGGTAATCCTCGACGACATAAACGCCAATCTTGGCGATGCGTTCAACCGTCGTCCGAAGCTAGGCGTTGAAGTCCAGGCTGTTCCTGCATTTTCGGAAAAGACCGCTCCTGGCGCGTACTACCAGGGCGGCGCCTTCGATGGCTCAAGGCCCGGCATCTTTTACGCCAACATGCGCGATCCAGGCGAAACACCGAAATTCGCCATGCGCACACTGGCCTATCACGAAGGTATTCCGGGGCATCATTTCCAGATCACCATCGCGCAGGAGTTGCAGGGCGTTCCGTTCTTTCGTCGCGTGCTGCCATTCACGGCCTACACGGAAGGATGGGCCTTGTACGCAGAACGCTTGGCCTGGGAGATGGGTTTTGAAAGCGATCCGCTCGACAACCTTGGTCGCCTGCGCGACGAGATGATGCGCGCCGTGCGCCTGGTCGTTGATAGTGGTATCCACTACAAGCACTGGACGCGCGAGCAGGCGATCACATACATGCTGGATAACACCGGCATGGGCGAGGGTGATGTCACCGCCGAAATCGAACGCTACTTCGTCGATCCGGGGCAAGCACTGGCCTACAAGGCTGGCATGATCAAAATCCTTGCGCTGCGCGAGAAGGCGAAGCAGGAGCTTGGTGACACGTTCCAGCTCAGCGAATTCCATGACGAAGTACTAACCCATGGGGGCCTGCCGCTGTTTCTGCTCGAGCGTGCCGTGGATGACTGGATCGCGAAAGTAAGAGCGCGTGAAGCGGCCGGCTGACATTCAAGGAACTGTGCAAAAAGCGGTGTCAGGGACAATTTCCCAAAAGCACGCGCCACGGACAGCGCACAATGCACGACCTTTAGAACAATTAAGATGTGTCATGGAAACTGAAGCTTTAATACGCGCGGCCTTGCGCGAAGCTGGATACGGGCCTGACGCGGTCGGCTCGGCGTTGCCCAGAATCATGCGCATCATCTATGCAGAGGATGTCCGCATCGAGATGGGTCGCGTCTTGTCTCGCAAGGAGCGCGAATACGTACGCCTGCAGCTTGAGCTTGGCCTCAACGTGTCAGAGGTGATTGCTGGACTGAAAGCGTGAGCACAAGAACGCTGCGCACGTTCACTTCTGGAGCGGATAGAACGAATGTCTCAAGGGCGATGGTATAAACAGCCATCCTAGGGAGATACGCATGCGAGCACGACAATGGATTTTTTCAGCGGTGGTGCTTTCAGTGGTCGCGTGCTCTTCGCCGGAGTCGGTAACGGCAACCGCGGAGAGCGCTTCCGGGCAAGCAACCATCGCACCAGAAGGTACGTTCCTGGCCTACGAGCACAGTGTCAGCATTACACTGGCAGGCCGCGATATCGTTGCGCGCGTGAATGCAGTACAAGCCAGTTGCTTCGGGCAAAAATTCGGCGATTGCGCGGTACTTAATGTCCAGCAGCAGGGTGGTGAGTCTCCAAGCGGTGTGGTGACATTACGCACTGCACCCAAAGGCGTTGAACCATTGATCCTGCAAGCCGGCACGGGTGGCGAGATCAGTCGTCGCAACCTCAAGGCAGAAGACCTTGCCGAATCAGTGCGTGACAACGCGTTGCAGCGAAGCCGCCTTGAAAAAGAACATGCGCGCCTGTTGCAGTTCGAAGGGCGTCCGGACCTGGAAGTGGCGGACATGCTCACGCTGTCGAAGCAGCTAGCCGAGATTGAGGCGTCTGTTGATGGGACCCAGCGCGAAGCCGCCCAGCAGCGGCACCGCATTGACACCAACCTGCTCACGATCGAATTTCGGCCAACCGGCACGGAAGCAGGTCGCTCGGATATCGGTCAGGCGTTCCGTGATTCGGGCCAAATCATCGCCACGAGCACGGCTTGGTTGATTCGCGCCTTCGCTTTCCTGATTCCGTTGCTTATTGTTGCCTTTGGCGCACTGTCCGTCGCGCGGCGTTTGCGCTCGCGTGCCAGGAAATCAAAAGGTTGAATCAGGGTGGCCGCTTCTAGCCGGTACCTGAGGTGCCGGGCTAGTTCGAATCGACAGGTTCGAAGGTACTCGCTAATGCCAGCGCCTTTTCGAGCATGGGGTCGCGCAGGGTGATGTAGTGGTGGAAGGTGTAAGGCACCTTTACATCGGGTTCAAACGACTCGACATGCATTGGGAAAAAATACATGACCCAGAAGCAACCTCGCTCTCCCCAGCATGATCTGGAATAGTCATGAAGTCCGGTGGCATAGCTAACCCGGATTTTGGAGTTGGGGAGTTCTAATGAGCCGCCTTCGGCCCAGATTCGCACGCGATCACCCGCGGCTTCACCGATCACCGTGACTTTGTTGCCGCCATGTTCCTTCACCAAGGCCAAGCTTGCGTTGCCTGCGGAGAATGTCCATGCACTGGTTAGCACGTACACGCGCTGGGTCGCAGCCGACAGCGTGGTGATGCATTTCATCAGCGCGGCGGTCTTGGTGAGATCGCCGCCTTGGTTAAGGCGCAAGTCGAGAATGATGAAGCGCGGACTATTTGCATTGATCTCACTCTCCCCGTGCGTGGTGAACGGCCCGATTGGATAGCCCGTCTCGTCCATGTTGCTGCGAAATTGTACATAGAGCGTGTGCTGGTTTGGCCACCACGCCGTATGAAAAGGATTGTCGTAGTCGCGCAGGAACTGTGGGACTACGGCATCGCGTGGAAGCATTGTTGTCCATTCGCCGCCCTCGCCATTGATGTGCCGCGGCGACAGGTAGGCGTCGGAATAAACGCTTGGAGATTTGGCGTCAGGCGCATCGGCAATAATGGCCACGGTACGCTCGCTGCCGTCCCGCATCTGCAGGTGCAGGTTCATGCGATCCGACTGCGTCGCCAAGCCCGCTGCATGCAGCAGGTCCGGCGATTCCATTAAGATCGACGCGATGAATTGGTCGTAGTGATTGCGCGGACCGCGTATGTAGGGGTACATCCGATCTGTGATTTCATCGATCGGCATGCCGTCGATGCCGAGTAACTTCGCACCGAGCAATTTGGCGCATATCGGTCGTGCACGGATCACGTAGTAGCCGTCGTCGAAGTGGTACAGCCGGCAAGGCATACGGTTGTTGGTATTCGACAGGTAGCGCTTGGATACCCCGGATTGGCCATTGTCGGAGAGCGCGACCATCCGAGCGATCGCCAAACTGAAGGCAGCCGGCGAATACGTGCCGGCCTTCGCCAGCATCTGGCCATGCAGCACTTTCGCCTGCCCTAGCGCTTGGGGCGAATAGGCATGGTTGAGGGCGAAGTAGTTCTGGAAATAGTCGAGATCCTGCTGCTGTGCAGTGGCGAGATCCTGCGATGGCGGGTAGTCCGCCTTCGGTGCGTCCGGGTAAAACGTCTGGAAGAAAACCAGCGCCAGCACCCCGACCATCACCGACAATGTCATCAAGCAGCCGACGGTCCATAAACCGATTTTGTAAAGACGTTTCAAAAGCAACCCAATAGACGCGGAATACCATTCAATGGCAAGCAGTCGTTGAGACTATACATCGCAGCCAATGTAAGGGCAGCGAAGGAAGAACCCAAAAATATAGACCAGAGAAGGGCTCCTCTTGACGAAGGAGCCTGCTCTGGTCATGTTGTTTTGTCAGTCTCTGGAAGGTGACGCCGCCTTTCCCTGCGTGTATTTCGACTCAGCGTCATGTTCGATCGAGTCGTCATAGCCCGGAACGCCGTTACCGCGTTTGTCGCGCAGGTGATCGTGGACTTTCGCCCCACGTGAATCCAAGTCGACGTTGCCAAGTTTGTCCTCTACATGCTTGTCGTGTGAGGGTTGATGTAACCCGACTTTTTCGCCGCTTGCCGTACCCGTTGATCGCGCGGCCGAAACGGCCGAAGTGTTGGAAGAATCGCTCATCGAAAGTCTCCTGAAGTGGTCTGCGGGAACCGCGCACTAAACGCGCATTGAATTCACCGCGCACAAACACCCTCTCACAACTTCAGTGAGCGCAATGCGATCACGATGTGCCACCTTCCGCCGTTAAAGAATCTCGGCCAGATGGGATATACGCATGAGCAGCGTGAGATCGAAAAGGCGCCAGCAACAATCGCCCGTCGAGCTATGGCGCCTGATGCAACATCCAGCCATACACCAGCAGCGACAAAACGACATAGGCATTGTTGATTAGCGCACGACGCTTTGGGTTGTCGCGGCTGCGGGTGACATCGAGCAGGAATTGGCGCAGCAGGAAGGTGTAGAGCACGTAGTAGATAAACGGAGTGACGTGCACGTACCACTTGTAGTCATCGATCTGCTTGCCGAAGAGGGACAGGATCCAGCCGATCTGCGAGTAGATGCCGACCAAACCGAGCGCGGCGTTGATGGCCAGCCACTTGATTTCATCGCGCCCGAAAATGGCGAGGTAGAAACCGATATAGACGACGATGGCGATGCCGCCGTGGAGGTAGATGAAACCCATCTCTGGCCGGTTGACGGCGTACGCCATCAGAAAGCCGGACAGCCCGAACATCAGCATGTGGAAGCCGAAGAACGGGTAGATGAACATCTTCAGCAGGCCCGTGTTTTGCACGGGTTTTCCGTTGATCTGGATTTCTCTCCACTGTTCGGACATCTGCAGCCTCGTTTGATGGTTGACCCACGCTCGCCTCCACCGTTCGTAGCGAGCCTAGCCGAAGTTCATCTTGCCTTGCACGCTCGCAGCTACGCTTGAGCGGTGAAAATATCCGTGATATCCGTCGAAAGGAGCCAGCCATGAATAGCCCAACCCACGAACGCGTCCCGCTGCGCATCGACTTCGTGTCCGACATCGTTTGTCCGTGGTGCGCCATTGGATTGGCTGCCCTGGAGCAGGCGTTGGAGCGCGTTGCCGGTGAGGTGGCTGCCGAGATCCATTTGCAGCCGTTCGAGTTGAACCCGCAGATGCCTGCCGAAGGCGAGGACATCACCGAGCACCTGCAAAAGAAATACGGACTATCAGAAACACAGTTGCTGGAGAACCAGGAACGCATATACGCGCGTGGCGAGGAGCTTGGCTTCACGTTCGGTAAGAATGCGCGAACGCGTACCTACAACACGTTCGATGCGCACCGCTTGTTGCATTGGGCCGGCATCGAGGGCGAGGGCAAGCAGATTGAGCTGAAGCATGCGCTGCTGCGGGCTTACTTCACTGATGGCAGGAACGTGTCCGACCACACTGTCTTGCTCGAAATTGTTCGTGCGGTTGGCTTGCCTGCCGAACGCGCACAAGAAATCCTCGCCTCGGACGAATTCACTGCGGACGTGCGTGCGGATGAAGAGCGCTACCAGCGAAGTGGCATCAGTTCGGTGCCAGCGATTATCATCAACCAGCGTCATTTGATATCGGGCGGGCAACCGGTTGAAGTCTTCGAGGATGCGTTACGGCAGATTGCCAAATCCGGCGACGCGCGATAATCCATCCCCACTCGTTCACGCTAGGCCTTGCCATGACTCAGGTTGCCGTCCTTACGCCAGACCCGACCGACGCTTCATACGCCGATCTGTGGCCCAAGGTGCTGGCTCGGCTGCAGCGTGCGCTTGATCGAGTCGGCATCACCACGACGCCGACGCCATGGACCGAGCACATCGACGATGCGAGTGGCTTGCAGAGTTACGCGCGGGTCCTGCCGTTGCTCACTTGGGGCTATCACTTTGATCATGCGCGCTGGTTGCGTGCTTGCCGCACATGGGAGCAAGCCGGTCTGCCACTCGCCAATCCGGCGCAGGTGCTGGCCTGGAATTCGGACAAACGCTACCTGGCTACGTTGGCCGAACGCGGCATCGCGATTCCCTTGACCACCTGGACGGACCAGCTCACCCGTAAGCAGCTGGATGCGATGTTCGATGCCACCGGTGCCCAAGAACTAATCCTCAAGCCATCGGTCTCCGGCGGCGCATGGAAGACGCAACGGTTGCGCCGCGGCGATGCCATCGATGCCGTGCCAGACGGCAAGACCATGCTGCTGCAGCCTTACGTCCCCACTATCGAGACCGCAGGCGAAACTTCGTTCCTGTACTTCGGCGGGCATCTGAGCCATGTCGTGAACAAGCGCCCAGTGCCGGGTGAGTTCCGCGTACAGGAACAGTATGGCGGCCTTTACAACGTGCTGGACGTACCACCGGCTGGTGCGCTGGCATTGGCCGAGCAAGTGCTGGCGGCCATTGATGAGCCGTTGTTGTACGCACGCATCGACATTCTGCCGGACGCGGATGGCCGCTGGCTGCTGATGGAAGCCGAATTGATCGAGCCAGATTTTTACCTCGGCAAGGATCCACGTCAGGGTGCCGGGTTCGCGCAGGCGCTGCGTGATGTGATCGACGCGGATTGAGTTCACTACCGACAACGTGTCCGGTTCTGCTATCAAATCTCGGTATAACTCACTTGGCTGCAAGGTCCCGGCGGCATCAAAACAACAAGGAACTGCGCGATGCGGAAGTCATTGGTATTCACTGGTGCGTTGTTGTGCCTGGGGTTGTCGCTGGCGGCTTGCAAGAAAGAAGAAGCCCCGCCTGCCGCCGAAGCTGCGGCCGCTACTCATTCGATTGCTGCGCCTGATGCGGGTGTAACAGTCGAGGATGCGGCGCCGGCAATAGTCGGGCCACCGCCGGTGGACCTGCTCGCATTCTCGGCTGGAACCCAGATCGTGGCGAAGCCCGAGTTCAACCAAGGCATTTTCATGATGCCTTATGACCCCATCAACCTGTTCGACGAATCCCCATCCTCCGACTGGTCCGCCAGTTTCAAGCCGACCGCTGTGGTGGTTTTCGAGTTTCCAGAGCAAACCGAGGTCGAGCGCTTGGTGTTTGACACTGCCGGCCTTAACCGCGACGAGAAGGGGCCAAAGTCGGTCACCGTGGAAATATCGGATACATCCAAGGATGCTGGATTCCAGGTCATCCTCAAGACTGACCTGGTCATGGCCAAGAATGGCCAGGACTTCCCTGTGACGGCCAAACTGCCTGGCCACTGGCTGCGCCTCACAATCAACAGCAACTATGGTGACGAATATGTCGGCATGACCGGCTTGCATGCCTATGGCAAGCAGCTAACGCACGATGCGAAGCTGGAAGGATTGAGTGGCACCTACAATGGATGGAGTGGCTGGGGCAAGGTCCAATTGAAGCAGGAAGGCACGCGCGTAACTGGGTGCTATGAATACCAGGACGGCGTGATGTCCGGCGGCATCGAGGGCCGCGTGTTGAAAACGGAAATGATCGAAACTGATTCCACTGGCGATAAATCTCGCCAGACCGGCTTGTTCACCTTCAGCCCCGATGGAAAAAAGATTTTCGGTTTGACGCGCAAGGTAGGTGCTGCGCCTGGCGATGGTTTCTCATCCTTTTACAGTGGTGAAAAAATCAACGACGACATCGGCGATTGCCCGAGCATCCTTGGCTGGAAGGGCAATGCCGCGCAGTCACAACTTGGCAACGAAATCGAGAGTACCGGTCGCGCGCGTTTGGACGGTATTAATTTCGACTTTGCATCGGCCAAGCTTCGTGCGGAGTCCGCGCCGCTCCTGAAGCAGGTCGCGGGCATGCTCAACGAACATCTCGACTGGAAGCTCACCCTCGAAGGCCATACGGACAACGTCGGCGGGGCGACCTACAACCAGACCCTGTCCGCGCAGCGGGCTGCCGCGGTGGTGTCCGACCTGGTAGCCCAAGGTGTAGATGCCGGACGGCTGAAGTCGGTCGGCTTTGGCATGGATAAGCCCGTGGCATCGAATGACAGCGACGGGGGCCGCTCGCAGAACCGGCGGGTGGAGATAGTCAAGGAGTAGTCATCTGCACATGGTGGCCGCTCGCATCATCGGGGCGGCGGCGGCCTGGGCGTGGTTGCGTTGGGTAGATCGTCGGAGATGCGCGATACTCCAACCTCACGTTCAGGAGAGTCGGTCATGCAGTCCAGCAAGCAGTTGCGCCATCGGTTCCGGATGACATTGCCGGCTTTAATCGTTGTGTTGCTGGTAGCGCCAGCCCACGCACAGCAGGCTGACCAAGCCAAGCTCATTACGGAGCGCAACCGCATCGAGCAGGAATTGCAGGATGTCGCGGTCGTTGATCGCAAGGTCATGGTGCCGATGCGTGATGGCACGAGGATGGCAGCGGATATCTACCGGCCAAAGAACGCCAAGGGCAAGGTGCCGGTGATTTTCTCGCGCACGCCCTACAACTTCAATTTCTGGGACGTGAAGCTCGGCGCGCCACGCGACATGAAGATGGCGCTGGAGACGGTCAAGCGTGGTTACGCACTGGTTGAAATGAACGAACGCGGTCATTTTTTTTCGGAAGGCAATTACGAAATCCTGGGCGCGCCGGTAACCGATGGCAGCGATGCAATCCGCTGGATGTCCTCGCAGCCCTGGGCTAACGGCAAGGTCGGCACCACTGGCTGTTCCTCCACGGCGGAATGGCAGCTGGCGGTAGCGGCGGAGGGCGACCCGCAGTTCACGACCTTCAACGTGATGGGCTTCGGTGCCGGCATCGGCAAGGTCGGCCCGTATTACGAACAGGGCAACTGGTATCGCGGCGGTGCGATGCAGATGCTGTTCCTGGCATGGCTGTATGGGGAGCAGAACCAGGTGCGCCCGATGTTCCCGGCCGGCACCTCGCAGGCGGATCTGATCAAGGGGTCAAGAATGTTTGATCTGGCGCCGCAGATGCCGCCGGTGGACTGGGATAAGGCGTTCTGGCACTTGCCGGTGAACGACATCATGCGTTCGGTGGATGCCCCGACTGGTATCGCGGCCAATGCAATGCCAACACCGACCGGCGGCAACATGATTGCGCGTTCGCCGAATGATCCGGCCTGGTATCGCGGCGGGCTATGGAACGACACGATGCAGGTGAACAAGCCCGGCTTGTGGTTCGTAAGCTGGTACGACGTGTCGGTGTCTCCCAACCTGGCTGCGTACAACCATGTGCGCGCCACAGCAGCCAAGGCGATTGCCGACCAGCAGTACCTGATGATTTCACCGTCGCTGCATTGCCGGTTCACCCGCGATGGCGAGGACACCATGATCGGTGACCTGAGCGTGGGCGATGCACGCTTCGATTACGAGAGCCTGATCTACGGCTGGTTCGATCATTTCCTCAAGGGCGAAGACAACGGCCTGCTGAAGAAGCAGCCCAAGGTCATGTATTACGCGATGGGCGAAAACCGCTGGAAGCAATCCGAGACCTGGCCGCCGAAGGGCGCGATCCAGCGCACGCTGTATCTCAGCAGCGAAGGCAAGGCAAACACGCTCTATGGCGACGGCAAGCTGGTTGATGTTGCCGATGCAAGCGACCGCCCCGACAACTTCCTCTATGACCCGGCCAATCCGGTACCAACGTTCGGCGGTGGCGGCTGCTGCCAGGGCAATGCGGTGAAGTTCGGCTCGTACGACCAGAGCGCGCATGAAACCCGGAACGACATCCTGGTCTACGACAGCACGGTGTTCAAGGAGGATGTTGAGGTCAGTGGTCCCATCGGCGTGACGCTGTATGTGTCGTCCGACGCGAAGGACACTGACTTCACCGTCAAGGTGATCGACGTGCATCCGGACGGCAAGGCCTACAACATCACCGAGAACATCCAGCGCATGCGTTACCGCGATGGTTACGACAAGCCCCTGGCGTGGATGTCACCAGGCCAGATCTACAAGGTCGCGTTCCAGCCGATCGACACCAGCAACGTGTTCAAGGCCGGTCACAAATTGCGCGTGGCGATTTCCAGCAGCAACTTTCCGCGCTTCGACCGCAACCTCAATACCGGCGGCAACAACTACGACGAAGCGAAGGGCGTGGTGGCACGCAACACGATCCATCACGATGCTGCGTATCCATCGCAGGTCACGCTGACCATTGTCCCGGGTGGCGGCAAGCTCGCAACTATCAAAGCAGGCCGTTGAGTCTCATGCGCAGTCCGCTACAAGACCAATTGCTGAAAGCGGGGCTAGCCAAGAAAGGCAAGCTCGCCCAAGTCGTGCGTGAGCAAACCAAGCAGCGCCATGCCAAGGGTGCCCAGCCCGTTGATGCCGACAAGGTCGACACCGCGCAGCTGCATGCCGAACGCGTTGAGCGTGACCGCCAGCTTGCAGCGGAGCGCAATGCGCAAGTGCGCCAGCGTGAGCTGCAGGCGCAGGTGCGACAGATCATTGAGGTACACAAGCTGGACTCCGCTGGCGAGATTCCCTACGCATTCGACGATGCCGGCGGCATCAAACGCATCCATGTCGATGTCGCGCAGCGCGCACTGTTGGCGAAAGGCGCGTTGGTCGTTGCGCGCCATGGTGACAGTTACGTATTGTTGCCACGCATCGCGGCGGACAAGGTAATCGAACGTGATCCGACCAGTGTTGTGCTGGACCATCGGTCTCATGACGCCAGCCAAACCGCATCGGAAAAAAATACGAATGACGACGATGCGTACTACGCCAAATTCGAAGTACCGGACGATCTGGTCTGGTGACCACGGAACTTCCCTGCAAATGAAATTGATACTGCTGGTGTGGCTGCTTTCCCTCGTGACAGCGAACGTTTCGGCAGGTGATCGGCGCGTACCGTATGCGACGTTGCCGGATAGCTGCGATGGCTACCCGCGGCTGGACATCGGCATGGCCGATGGCTTCTGTGCGGGATTGGTTGCTGGTCCGACCAGGGGTGCATCGCAGCGCCCAATGGTCTTGCCGCGCATGCTGCTGCAACTGGATGCGACTACGTGGCTGGTGACCGACCTCGGTGGATGGGATGGCACGCGCGGCAAGGTCTGGAAGCTGGAAACCCAGCGCGGGAAAGCAACCATCCTCAAACCATTGATCGCCGATTTGGTCATGCCGCATGCAATTGCGCGTGGTCCAGATGGCTTGGTGTATGTGGGCGAGATGAGCCGCATCTTCCGCTTCGATCCATCCGCCCCAGACCCAGAAGCGAGTATCCAGCCCGTGGTCGCGGGGTTGCCTGACAACCGCCTGCACGAGAACCGGCATCCATTGTCCAAGTTCGTGTTCGCATCCGACGGCGCATTGCTGGTCAACGTGGGAGCACCGTCCGATCAGTGCCTGGATGCAGGGGGACAGCCGCTTGGCAGGACCTGTCCGCAGTCCGAGCAGGGCGAGCGTGCCGCCAGTATCAGGCGTTACCCACTGATTGGACCCGCGACATGGAGTGATGCATTCACCGTTTACGCAACCGGCCTGCGCAATTCGGTCGCGCTGGCAGTGCACCCAAGCGGCACGGTCCTGCAGGGCGAGAACAGTTACGACTTCGAACAGCGCTGGGTACCGTTTGATGAGATCAACCGGATCGAGGCAGGCCATCACTATGGCTGGCCTTACTGTGCCGACATGACCACACCCGCGCCAGGTTGGAAAGCTACCGGTGCGATGAACTGCAAGTCATCAGCGCACGCGTCACCAACCATGCTGCTGCCGCCACATGCTGCACCGTTGGACATGCTCTGGTATGACGGTGCGATGTTCCCCTCGCTCAAGGGCACGTTGTTGATGACGTGGCACGGGTACCGCTCCGTAGGCGGGCGGATCGTTGCGTTCGCCACGGATGATGACGGCGTTCCAGTTGTGCAACAACGCGCAAATTTCCCTGTTTATGGCGGCAAGGCGCGCCGTTATCCGGCCGGGCCGTCTGCCACTGCGCGCGTGCTCACGCCGGGTTGGAATCTTGTGGCGGGGCGGCGTCCACAAGGCTCACCGGTTGGATTGGCGGTCGCCAGCGACGGCGCCATCTGGACCACGGACGATCGTGCCGGGTTGGTGATCCGGATTGCGGCCGAGCCGACTTTGCACACGCACTGATGGTGGGCGACGTGAGCCGAATGACGCCGGGGAAATCCACGCATCGTCACTGTTGACGGTTTCTTTCGGTGCTTGTTCTAAGCTTCTCGGCTTTCCCCATGCCGGAGCTGCGCCATGTCCCTGCGTCCCTTGACCCTTGCAATCGCCCTCACCCTTGCGGGCGGCCTTGTGGCCTGCCAGCCGAAGACCGCCGTTGCACCGGACGCGAGTGCCGACGCAGTGCCACCTGTTGAGTCCAGCAGCGCCATCGGCGCCAAAGTCGCGTCCTACGCCGAAGTCGAACTGACCACCGACTTGTCCAAGGTGCCAGCGGGCGACCGCCAGGCCATCGTGCTGCTGCTGCAGGCCGGGGAGATCATGGATGGCCTGTTCTGGAAGCAGGTGTATGGCGATAAGGACGCGTTGCTGTCGAAGATCAATGATCCGGCCACCAAGCGCTTTGCCGAGATCAATTACGGGCCGTGGGACCGGCTGGATGAGGACAAGCCGTTCGTCGATGGCGTTGGCCCGCGTCCGCCTGGCGCGCGCTTCTATCCGGCCGACATGACCAAGGCAGAGTTCGACGCCGCTGACCTGCCGGGCAAGGACGGCCAGTATTCGCTGATCGAGCGCGACGCTGCCGGCAAATTAATGGTCGTGCCGTATCACGTCGCCTACAAGGCCGAACTTGAGCAAGTTGCCGACCTGCTGCGGCAAGCCTCCCAGGTCGCCAGCGACAAGGGATTTCGTGACTATTTAAACTTGCGTGCCGATGCATTGCTCAACGACGAGTACCAGCCCAGCGACATGGCGTGGATGGACATGAAGTCCAGTCCGATTGATCTGGTGATCGGGCCGATCGAGAACTACCAGGATGCGCTGTTCGGCAAGCGTTCGGCGTTCGAGACTTTCGTGCTGGTCAAGGATGTGGAGTGGAGTGAGCGCCTGGCAAAATTCGCAAAGCTGCTGCCTGCGTTGCAGCGCGACTTGCCCGTGGATGCGAAGTACAAGGCCGAGATGCCCGGCACTGATGCCGACCTCAATGCCTACGACGCAATTTATTACGGCGGCGATGCTAATTCCGGCGCCAAGACGATTGCGATCAACCTGCCTAATGACGAAGAAGTCCAATTGGCCAAGGGCTCGCGCCGGCTGCAATTGAAGAACGCCATGCGGGCCAAGTTCGACGCGATCCTCCTGCCGATTGCCGGTGAATTGATCGCCAGCGACCAGCGCACGCACATCAGCTTTGATGCGTTCTTCGAGGACGTTATGTTCCACGAAGTTGCTCACGGCCTGGGCATCAAGAAAACGCTGGATGGAAAGGGCACTGTGCGCGAGGCGCTTACCAACCTGGCCAGTAGCTTTGAAGAAGGCAAAGCCGACATCCTGGGCCTGTACATGATTGGCAAGCTCGGCGAAATGGGTGAGCTGGACGCTACAAAGCTGGACGACAACTACGTGACGTTCCTAGCCGGCATCTTCCGTTCAGTGCGCTTCGGCGCCAGCGACTCACACGGTCGCGCCAACATGGTCGCATTCAACTTCTTGCGTGAGCAGGGCGCGTTCTCCCGTGATGATGTCAGTGGTACTTATCGCGTCGATATCGACAAGATGAAGGCCGCGGTCGATACGCTTTCAGCGAAGATCCTGACGTTGCAAGGGGATGGCGACCATGCTGGTGCGAAGGCTTTCCAGGAGCAGTACGGCAGGGTGGGTACGCAACTCCAGGGCGACCTGGACCGCATCGCGAAGAAGAACATTCCGGTTGATGTGGTGTTCAAGCAGGGGCGTGAGGTATTGGGGCTTTGAACGTACTGCACAACACATGACCGCAACCGCCGATCCGCGTCCGGTCGCGCCGGAAAAGCCGCTGCCGATGGACTGCTGCGACAGCGGCTGTGCACGCTGTGTGTCGGATATCTACGCGGATGAATTGGCGTATTACCAGACAGTACTTGCTGCGTGGGAAGCGCGCCAGGAGGACTGCGGACTCAGCGTCTTGCCAAACTAGCCAGCACTCTCGTCGAACGCGCACAACGCGCGTTTCTGCTCAGGTGTCAGCTGCTTGATGGCATGTTCAGCGCGGCTTGCCGCAGCCCGGTCGGGATGTTCGAAGCGGGCCAGGATCCGCAATGGCGGGTATGAGCGGGTGTAGCGCGCACCCTTGCCGGAAACATGCTGGGCGTAACGGCGTTCGACGTCGGTGGTGATGCCTGTGTACAGGCTGCCACCACGGCATTCGAGCAGGTAGACATACCAGTTGGACATGCGGCAAGTTTAACGATACTGCCGGAAGGCACGGTCAGTGGGGTTGCGATCAGTCCGGCCGCAGTTAGTCCGGTAAGACCTTGCCTGGATTGAGCAGGCCATCGGGATCGAATGCTTGTTTGATCGCACGCATCGCCGCCAGTGTTGGACCATCAAATGCATCGGTCATGTACGCGCGTTTGGCGATGCCGATGCCGTGTTCACCGGACAGGGTGCCGCCCAGTGAAAGAGTGAGTGCGAACAGACGAGGTAACGCGGCATGCGCGCGCTCGTTCTCACCCGCGTCATCAGGGTCGAACAAAATATTGGCGTGCATGTTGCCGTTGCCCGCATGGCCGAAGGCGACGATAGGCAGCGCGAATTCGCGGGCCAAATCTTCAATGCCACGCACCAGCTCAGGCAGTCGCGAAACGGGCACGACGACGTCCTCGTTGATCTTTCCGGGTGCAATGCTGCGCAAGGCGGGCGATAACGCCATGCGCGCTTCCCACAGCGTCGTACTTGCGACCTTGTCCTGCGCGCGTTCCAGCGCCAGCAAGCCATCGCCCGTGGCGGCACGCTCAAGCGCGGCCAGCGAATGCGGCAGGCTCTCGGCATCGCCATCGGCTTCGATCATCAGTAGCGCGCCGGCGTCCGGCAGGTCGGCGCCGCCAACCTCACGGGCAAGCCGAATGCAGGCGGCGTCCATGAACTCCAGCATCGACGGCGCGATCGGCTGCGCCATGATCCGCGCCACTGCCGATGCCGCGCTGCCGACATCGGCATACAGGGCACGCAAGCTGGCGCGTTGCGGCGGTAGTGGCGACAGCTTGAGTGTCGCCTCGACAATCAGCGCTAAGGTGCCTTCGCTGCCCACCAGTAGATGGGTGAGGTCATAGCCGGTGGCGTCCTTGGTGGTCGCGCTGCCGACCTTGATTAATTCGCCGACGCCGGTGACGGCGACCAGTCCCAGGATGTTGTCTCGGGTCGTCCCGTATTTGACCGCGAGCGGCCCGCCGGCATTGCAGGCCAGGTTGCCGCCGATGGTGCATATCGCGGCGCTGGCCGGATCGGGTGGCCAGAACAAGCCGTGCGGTGCCAGCGCGGCTTGCAGGTCGGCATTGATGACGCCGGGTTCGACCACCGCGACACGATCAGCGGCATGGATCGCAATGATGCGTTGCATGCGTTCGAACGACACCACGATCCCACCGGAGTAGGGGATCACTGCGCCGGTGCTGCTGGTGCCTTTGCCGCGCGCGATGATTGCCACGCGATGTTCGCGGCACAGGCGGACCAGCGCTTGCACTTGGTCGCGATCCGTCGGAAACGCCACGCCATCGGCGGGCGATCCGCGCTTTGAGCTGTCGCTGCCATAGTGAAGGCAAGTCTCATTTTCGGTGCGCCAGCCATCTCCGAGCAGGTCAGTGAGCGAGGCATCGAACGTTTTTGGCAGGCGCGTGGTCATGGCGGTATTTTAGATCTTCAAGGACCTGTGGTCTTGACCCAACGCAAGCGACGTGCGTCGCGGGCTCCCGTCATTGTTAGCCCGCGAGCTTGTGCAGCGCCGAGCCTTTGTGCATCGCGATGTGGTCGGTCTTGTCGCTCTTGATCTCGTACTGCGGATCATCCTGCGAGCAGTGGCGGGTATATCCCTTGTACTGCGTATCGGACGTGTGCACTTTGGTGATGTGTCCGCTGACATGACCGGCCTCGGAGTTCCAGCGGACGTGGTCGCCGACTTTGAATTCATGACTCATGTCTGATGTCCTTCTTCGTCTGGAGTAGCGTTCGGTGGGTAAACGGGTTGACCGTCGACGACGCAAGCACCCTTGGTGAGCGTGGCGACCTCGACCTTGCCAGCGCCCATGATGTGCAACACGCGGAGACCATCGGCTAGCAGGTAATCGGTGATGATCCGGCGGTGACAGCGCCACCACACCGCCTCGGCGCACATCAGCGCGCAGGCCTGCTGCGCAGCGCGCAGCTCAAGTTCGCGCAGTCCTTGGTGGAATTCAGGGGTATGCGCATAAGCGGCGTAGCGCGCAAAGCTGGCGTTGGTCCAGAACGGAGTTTCTTCAAGTTTCGGTACCTCTGACGCACGCCGCCGGCCAGCGATTGCGGTCAAGTGCCAGTAGCCGATGCCGACATCGGCCAATGACTGTTGCAGGACATCAGCGTTGTACTGCGGATAGGCGTTTGAGCCAGGCAAACGGCGTACATCAACCACACACTGGATCGAGGCTGCCTGCAGCAGGTCGATGAATTCTTCCAACAGACGTGTTGAATGGCCGATGGTATGAATGGTAGTGGGAGTCATGACACATTTTGGCGTGCGTACAAGCAAGGCCATGTCATCGCCAGATGATGGCGATTTTCACATGAGCAGACAGCGTAATAGCTAAATCAGGTTGACCCGGAATTTGCGGCCCTTGATCTTGCCGGCGCGCAGGCGCTCCAGTGCATTTTTCGCGTGTGAACGAGCAATCGCGACATAGCTGCGCGTTGCGTAAACGTCGATCTTGCCGATGCTGTCTTTCGACAGACCTGCTTCACCCGTCAGCGCGCCGACGATGTCGCCGGGCCGCAGCTTGTCGGTACGGCCTGCATCAATACGCAAGGTGGTCATTTTTGCCTGCGGCGCGTTGGCAGGCTTGCCCTCTAGCGGCAAGATGCGTTCGAAGCGCAGTTGCTTGCCTTGACGCTCTTCTATGAGCGTGGCGCGGTTGCGTTCTGAAGGTGCAACCAGGCTCAACGCCAAGCCATCGCGTCCGGCGCGTCCGGTGCGGCCGATGCGGTGCAGGTAGGTGTCGGCGTCGGTCGGCAATTCGTAATTCACGACGGCACCGATGTCGTCGATGTCGAGGCCGCGCGCGGCGACGTCGCTGGCGACCAGTACGTTGCAACTGCGATTGGCAAAGCGAACCAGCACTTCGTCTCGGTCACGCTGCTCCATCTCGCCATGCAGCGCGAGCGCGGTGAAACCGTAATGGGCCAGCGAACCTACGACCTCTTCGGTATCGCGACGCATGTTGCAGAACACTACGGTGGATTCGGGTTTGAACTGCAGCAGCAACGATGCCAGCAACGGCGCGCGACGGGCCGGATCGGTTTCGAAGAATCGTTCTTCGATGCTTGTCGGTTTGGCACCACCATCGATGCTGACTTCCAAAGCATCGCGCAACATTGCATTGCCCAACGTGCGAATCGCGTCCGGGAACGTGGCCGAGAACAGTAGCGATTGCCGCTCTTTCGGCGTGCGCTTGACCAGCGCGCGAATCGGTTCTTCGAAACCCATGTCGAGCATGCGATCGGCTTCGTCCAGCACCAGCGTGTGGATGCCGCGCAGCTGCAGCGCATCCTTTTGCACCAGTTCCAGTACGCGGCCGGGCGTGCCGACCACGACATGTGGCGCGTGGGTGAGCGATGCCAGCTGCGGGGCCAGTGGGATGCCGCCGCACAGCACCGACAGCTTCAAATTTGGAATGCCGGTGGCCAGTTTGCGCAGGTGTTTGCCGACCTGATCGGCCAGCTCGCGGGTCGGGCACAGAATCAACGCCTGGGTGCCGCCGGTAGTCGCGTTGATCTTTCCTAACAGACCCAGACCGAACGCCGCGGTCTTGCCGCTGCCTGTAGGCGCCTGCGCGATTACGTCGCGGCCCGCCAGGATCGCGGGTAGGGCCTGCGCCTGAATCGGGGTCATTTGGGTGTAGCCCAACGCATCAAGCCCGGGTAACAGGGTGGGGTCGAGGGCGAGCGAAGCGAACGAGATGGCTGAAGTCATCGCCCATGATCGCAGCTGCGCGCAATCGATGCCCGTGCGGGGTGAAAATTGGCCGGGATTGCTGCGGGTAAACTGGCCCGCCAACTTGCGGAGACCGCGATGACCCAGCGCACGCCGAAACATGCCCGCTATCACCAGCGAGGCCCGGTGCCGCAGGACGTGATCGCGGCTGAGTCGTTTGAACTGCCTGCGCTGCAAGCCGGGCAGGCATTGCTGGAGGTGGTCGCCGCCCCGATCAACCCGTCAGACGTGCTCACCTTGACCGGTGATTACGGCGCGCTGCCGCCGTTGCCGGCGTTGGGCGGCAATGAAGGCGTGGGGCGCGTTGTGGAAGTGGGTGCGGATGTATCGCGCTTGGCGCCCGGCCAATTGGTGTTGTTGCCGATTGGCAGCGGCACCTGGAGTACGCATTTGATCGCCGATGCCTCACAACTGCTGCCCTTGCCAGCTGGCGCGGATCCACGCCAACTGGCGATGCTCACCGTCAATCCGCCCACCGCATCACTACTGCTGAGCGAGTTCGCCGATCTAGAGCCGGGTGATTGGGTGCTGCAGAACGCAGCCAACTCCGCCGTGGGTGGGTACGTGGTGCAGCTGGCCAAGGCCCGCGGGCTGCGTACGGTCAATGTGGTGCGTCGCGAAGCTGCTTGCGAGGCTGTCCGTGAGCTCGGTAGCGATGTGGTGCTGGTCGATGGCGACGATCTGGCCAAGCGCGTGAAAGACGCGACTGGTGGCGCGAAGATCATGCTAGGCATTGATGCCGTTGGCGGGCTGGCGACCGAGCGGCTCGCACAAGCGCTGGCATCAGGCGGGCTGATCATCAATTACGGCGCGATGAGCGGCGAGGCCTGCGCGATCTCGCCGGGATCGCTGATTTTCCGCGGCATCCGCTTGCACGGTTTCTGGTTGGCGCGTTGGTACAAGACCTCGACGCCACAAGCGCGTGCTGCGTTGTTCGGCGAACTGGTGCGCTTGATCGCCACCGGTGCACTGCATGCTCGCATCCAGGCGACCTACACGCTGGACCAGATCAAGGACGCGATTGCCGCTGCGGCATCCGGCGAGCGTGACGGCAAGATCGTGCTGTTGCCGAACGGCGATCCTGGCGCGCATTGATTGCGCGTTGTGATGGATCAGTTGTTGCTTAGCTCGGTGGGGCGCAAGCACTGCTTGGTTGCCTGCATGGTGATGCTGCTGGTCGGCTGCACGCCCCCGCGCACGCCGGAAGACGTGCGCGGGGAACTGTTGCGCAAGCTGCCAGCGTCGTTGGCTGATCGCGCTGGCTGGGCACGCGACATCCAAGCCGCGTTCGCCGCGCAAGACCTTGAGCCAACCAGTGAAAACCTGTGCGCGGCACTCGCGGTGATTGAACAGGAGTCGACGTACCACGTCGATCCTCCGGTACCGGGACTGGCTGGCATTGCGCGAACGGAAATCGATCGCCGAGCCGCAGCCTTGCATGTGCCCAGGCTCGTGGTGGATGCGGCGCTGAACGTGCGCTCACCCGATGGACGTACTTTTGCACAACGCATCGCGGCCTTGAGTACCGAACAAGAGCTGTCCGCCCTGTTCGAGGAAATGGCCGGGCGCGTGCCCATGGGCCAGCGGCTCTTCGGCCGTTTCAATCCAATCCACACCGGTGGGCCGATGCAAGTGCGCATCGATTTCGCTGCACGCCACGCGCGCGGCTACCCGTACCCGATTGATGGCTCCATACGCCGCGAAGTGTTTAGCCGTCGCGGTGGCCTGTACTTCGGCATCAAGCACCTGCTGGACTATCCGGTCGACTACCCGGCGATGCGCTATCGCTTCGCCGATTTCAATGCGGGCTGGTACGCCAGCCGTAACGCCGCGTTCCAGCGCGCCGCCGGCATCGCAACGGGCACGCGATTGATCGGTGATGGCGACTTGCTCAAGCCCGGTGCGCGACTGGATGCGCCCGGCGCTACCGAGCGTGCGCTACGCGGCATCGCTGACAGGCTCGGCATGGATACGGCCGCCATTCGCGCCGACCTGCAGCGCGAAGGCCAAGTCAGTTTTGCAAACACGGCTGTGTACCAGAAGGTCTACGCGATCGCGGATGCGAAGGGCAGCGGCAAGGCCGTCCCGCGTGCGCTGATGCCACAGATTGAACTGGCAAGCGCCAAGATCACCCGCAAACTGACGACCGAATGGTTTGCAGGACGGGTAGAGACACGCTGGAAAGCCTGTCTGGCGCGTTGAAGTCTACACAGGATCAGCGTTTGACTTCGAATACCGGCGTGAATCCGCCATAGATCATGCGCGCACCATCGAAGGGCATGGGACTGCTTTCCGGGCTGAAGCGCGGGTCCTGCATCGCCGCTTCCATGCCGGTATCACGGGTGGCTTTGTCCGGCCATTCGATCCACGAAAACACCACGCTCTCATCCTCCGTGGCTGCAACGGCGCGGAAGAAGTCGGTCTGGGTGCCATGTAGCACGTCATCACCCCAGCATTCCACGATGCGGGTCGCGCCGAACTCCATGAATAGCGAATCCATCTCGCGCGCATGCTCGATGAACGCGTCCTTGTTGGCGGTAGGGACCGCAATCACGAAACCGTCGATGTAAGCCATGTCGAACTCCAGTGTGGGTGGCGGGTATGCATTGGCATCCACATCCTATGCGACGGCTGGGCGCGGGTCACGTCGACACTCTTGCAGGAAATTTGCAACGTTCTACACCAGTTGCGCCATGTGCCGCGAAAGATTGCTGTTTATCGCAGGTTGTATGCCCACACCCGTGCGCACACTAAACTTGAGCGATCTCGAAAGCGGTAGGTTTGATGTCATTTCGTTGGATTCCACTTGTCCTGTGTTTGGTGGCGAGCGCCTGCACGCAGCAGTCGGCGCCACAGACCAGTGCCACCGCCGACGCCAACGAGTCGGTAGCAGCAGTCCAGCGCAAGCCACAGTCAGACATCGACTGGTCGCCGACACGCCTTGAAGCGGGTGATGCTTGGATCAGCTGCGGCTCCGACTACCGCGCTGGTGATGGCGCGCCACTACTGTCGCTGGCCTATATCGACCTGCGCCAGTCCCTGCAGGATTGCCGGGCCACTGGCCTGATTCGGCTTCGCTATGACGGCAAGATCACCATGAGTTTTGCGTCCCTTGTGGAGCGCGTCGGCAGGGTGGCGACCGACTTGGGCATCGGCAAGCGCATCCTCGACATCAGGTCCGCTGGTGGCAGCGTGGAATCCGCGATTCGTGCAGGTGATGCCATCGGCGAGAACGACTGGACCATCTGGGTACGCAGCGATTCGATTTGCCACAGTGCTTGCGTGTTGTTGTTGGCCGCCGGCGACATGCGCGTGATCGCCGGCCCGGTTGGAATCCACCGGATGGTGCGCGTGGGCTCGTCGGCGACATCCCGCAAGGAGCTCGGTGAAGAGTTGCGCCGGGTCAGCGACGAGCTGCTCAATTACCTCGAGCGCAATGGCGCATCCAACGAGGTCTACAACCTGATGACCACCGTGCCTAACCGCACGCTGCATCTACTGACCGATGACGAGCTTGATCGTTATGGTCTGTCCGGTCCGAATGCGGTGGAAGATGACCTTAACCGGATTCGTCTGGCGCGCCGCTGCGGCAATGATTTCGTGCGACGTCGAGACACGTTCCGCCGTGCCTACGATGTCCAATGTACCCAGGACGAACCCGGCGAACATCAGGACGTGGCCGACATGAATACCTGCGGGCTGGCACTGCGCGAGCGGTTCGGCTTTCCCGACACGCGTTGCCCCAACGACAGTCCGATGGCTGAACTGGATGGTGCGATCCTGGCGATGCCGGAGATTCCGGAAAACGAGGGCGACGTGCGGCTGACGGCAGATCCGGCCGAAGACGAACCGGCTGCTTCGAAGGTCGCAGCCGCATCCCAACGGACTTCGAACGTGGCTTCGAAGGCCGCACCGGCATCACCGGCTGCTTCGAAGACCGCATCCGAACCTCTGCCTGTTATAGCTGCGCCGCAGGCATCGCCTGATGCATTGCCTGATTCGCAAATCGAACAACACGCCCCTGCATCGGCTGATACGGAGAGTGTGACCGACTGAATGTCACTGGCCGCGAAGGCCGCTCAGTCCAGCTCGAAGCGTTGAACTTCCTTCAGCTGCGCGATCGCCTTGTGCAGGCTGCTACCCGCAAGGCTTTCATCCATGACACGTCCGAAGTGGGCGCGGTTGGGGTGACGTATCCAGCGATGGAATTGAAACGTGAGTAGCAGACCCAGCACGCCGACGCCCAGACCGCCCCACACCATCAGTGGTGCTCGGTCCAGCAGGCTCACATCGCAAAGCCCTGCCAGGACCATGAGGATCGGCACCCACAGGAACCACCACGGCAGTCCGCAGATCATGCCGCTGCGTACGTACAACGTGCGGGTGCGGGCAAGCTGTTTCTGGATCTCTACCACCGGCGCGGCATGATCGATTTTCGCAAGCTGCCCCAGCACCACGCCTGCGCTGATGATCGTCAGCACGCCATAAACCTGCATCGCAACGCCAGCCACGATTACCGAGACAAATGCAGGTTCGCTGGCCCATAGCAGGGCGGCGAACAAGATAGCCGGCACGCCAATCAGCAGGATCTGCGC
The DNA here is from genome assembly GCA_038242955.1 of Lysobacterales bacterium. Classification (GTDB taxonomy): domain Bacteria; phylum Pseudomonadota; class Gammaproteobacteria; order Xanthomonadales; family Xanthomonadaceae; genus Thermomonas. Next base: position 13,343 of record JBBSRO010000025.1, on the reverse strand, counting down.
GATCTGCCCCCAGAACAGCGGTCGCAAGTTGCTGCGGGTCTTGGCCAGCGTGCGCTCGCGCAGCTCATGCAGCTTCAACGCGTTGTTGAGTTGCAGCCGCTGATCGAGTGTCTGCCAAGCAGATTTAAAGTCGTCGAGTTCCATTGTGATGTCCATGCCTTGTTTGTCCGGAGCGTGCTCAGAGTTCGTTGCGGATGCGCTGCTTCAGGCGTCCGATCTTGGTGGAGACATTGCTTTCACTGATTCCGAGGATCTCGGCGATCTCGCGCTGGCCGCATTCGTCCAGGTAAAGCAGCAGCAACGCTCGATCCAGCGGTGGTTGTAGCGCGATGAAGTGCCGCAGCAGCCGCAGCTGTTGTTCGGCTTCCGGATCAGTCCCGTTGGCATCGGCGATGTCGTGTAGCTGCTCATCCAACGGCACCGCGTCGTGGCGCAGGCGCAGGCTGTTGCTGCGCACGTACGATATCGCCACGTTCAGCGCGATACTGTACATCCATGTCGTTACGTTGCGCGATGGATCGTATTTCGGCCACGCACGCCACAGCTGCGCGGCGATTTCCTGCGCCAGGTCGGCGCGGTCGTCGCGACCGCGCGCGTAGGTGTTGGCGACCTTGAACACGATTCCGGCATGGCGCTGCAGCAGGTCGCTGAAAACGTGATGTGACGTGCTTGCGCTCACGCCAGTCCTCTTCGTTGCGATGTTTGCGGGATAGTCCATGCGTCGCATGCGGTCCAGGTGGCGGGCGCTTCATTTGCGCCCCTCAACCACATGATTCGCAGCGACGCCGGGAATCTCACACGCATCGGAAAAATATCAGCGAAGGCTCAGCGGCCGCCGCCGCCACCACCACCACCGCCACCGCCCGAGGAGCCACCGCCACCGGAGCCCGAAGAGCTTCCTGGTGGCGATGAGGAAGAGGCGATCTGCGAGCTCAGGCTGCTGCCCATCGCCTTGCTCAAGCTGGCCATGCTATCGATGGCGCCACCGCGATACCAAGCGATACCGGCGGTTGCCGCTGCCGCAGCGGCAGCGCCCACGGCGAGAGTGAATTTGCTGGTCCACGCATCCTCGACCTCCAGCGCCACTGCGTAAGGCAACAGGAATTCATAGCGCTTGGCATCGAGCATTGGTGGGGGTGCATTGGCTCCGGTGATTTTGGGGCCGGGCATGCTGGCGAGTTCATCGCGCTCCGCCACGCTGAGGTAGCGCTTGAAGCCTTCGATTTCGTCCAGCATCTTGCGGCCTTCGGGCGTGGGCGCGGCCACCAGCGAGCCAAATGCTACCAAGACGCACAGCATGATCACCAGAACGCCAACGATGAGCGGTACACCGCTGCCGCCCGCGACCCAGAAAGAAAGCGCGCCGGTGGCCAACAAGATCAGGAATGCGAGACCCGTACTTCCACCGTTGAGCTTGAACATCTTGCCGTCGTACAGCGCAGCCAGCGCCTTGTTCTGTGCTGACTGCGCCGCAAGCATGATGCTTGCATTGGTGTTCTTGAGTACCAGCGGGCTGCCCTTCACGAAAAGCCGTTCGAGCAGCAGGCGCTGTGATTCCGGCAGGCTACTGGACCCATACACGGACTCCTGCACCAACGTCCATTCGTCCTTGAGCATGCCCTTGTCGCGCTCGATAGTCAGGAAGCCCGCTACCGCCAGTGCAAGCACATCAGCTGAGAAACAACGGTTGTCATGCCTCATGCGCTTGATGAAGCGCAGGGCTGCCGGTGTTGCGTCCTGTGGTGGGTCGTAGCGCACGATCACGATGCCGGGCTTCGGGTCGCGGCCAATCGCGATCCAGCGGCGGGCGCAGAACACCACCATCAGAAACAATCCGACGAGCGCGACCAGCAAGCCAAGGTTGTCCGTGAGCAGGTCAATGAAACGCTTGGTGCGGCTGGGTTCCGGCACCAGTCCCTTGGGAAAGCTCAGGACAATGGTCAGGCCTTCATGCGGAGAAAGCGGTCGGGTCAGTTGCCAGTGCGCCAAGCCCGGCCCCGGCAGACTTGCCTGGTAATGCTGTCCCTTGCTGCCGTCCGGGCCGGTATAGCCTTCGGTTTTCAATTGATCGACAGCAACTGCTTCTGGCAGTCGCACGTCGACAGTGCCGCTTTCGATGGCAAAGTCCCAACCGATACCGATCGCATTCCAATACAGCTCATCGTGATCCTTGAAGAATCCGAGCTGTCGCGTAGTGCGGTAGTGCAAGGTGTAAGTGTATTCGGCGGGTACCGGCAAGAAGTCGTCATTGCCCGTATTGATGCGCACGCCATTGGGTAGCGTTTCGGTGAACCACGGCTCGGTCTTGCCGTCGCGTTCGACGCCCATGACCTGCAGGTCGACTACTACCCTGTTGCCATAGCGGTCCTTGTAGCGGGTCGGGAAGTCGCGGGTGATGCCGCGGCGGATGCTGTTGCCTTCGGCGCGCACCTTGATGTGCTCGCGCACGTCCAGGCTTCCGTCGCTATTGATCTGCAATTCGCTGTCGTAACTCAGAATGCGTTCTTGCGCGAACGCTGGCGCGGCCGGCAGTAGTATCAGGGTGGTCGCGAAGACGAACGCGAACAAGAAAGCCAAGGTGGGCCGGCTGATCTTGTTCATGGATTCAACGCCACCTTGACCGCAGCACGACTGTCGGCTTCAGCCTGGAAGAACGCGACATCGGTGAAGCCGCCAATCTTTGCGACCAACAAGTCCGGGAACCGCTGCATGCCATCGTTGTAGTCGCGAACCGCGCCGTTGTAGAAACGCCGCGCGTACTGCAGCTGTTCCTCGATCTTCACTAAGTCATTTTGTAGCTGCGTGAAGTTCTGGTTGGCCTTGAGATCCGGATACGCTTCTTTCAGCGCGATCACGCGGCCAAGCGCTTGTTCCAGAGAGGCTTCCACTTCGCCGATCTGGCCAGGTTGTTTCAATCCCACGGCTTGGCTGCGTAGGTCAGTCACCGCCTGGAGGGTGGTCGCTTCATGCCCGGCATAGGCTTGCACAACCTTGACCAGTTGCGGGACCAAATCGTGCCGGCGCTGTAGTTGCACGTCAATGTCCGCCCAGGCCGTGCGCTGCTGATTGCGCAAGCGGACCAAGCGGTTGAAGGTGAACACGCCCCACGCAAACAGCGCAAGCACGGCAATCAGAATTAACAACATCGGGCAGTCTCCGCAAACGGCATGCACCGATGTTAAACGCTCAAAGAGCCACGTAAAGGCCGCCGCCGGTGTCACGGGGAATACTGACTTGGAAACGCGTTTCTACGTTGAGCTGCCCACTTGGATTTCTACATTGCCCATGCGCACGCGTTGTCCGGCGCGAATCTTGGCGGTCTTGCGCAATTCCTGCGTGCCATCAACGCAGACCTCTCCCGTGGCGACCAGTGCCTTGCCGGCGCCGCCGCTATCGCACAGACCTGCCAGTTTCAATAGTTGGTTGAGTTCGACGAACTCGTGTTCAAGCTGGAACTCGATGTGTTGCATGTCAACTTCGATGTGGCGAGGGCGTGGCGTCGAATGTAACCGAACGGCCGCAGATCGGTGAGTTGTTGATCCGGAACCGCCAGCGAATCAGCCGCCCTTGTACATCTGCGGAAATAACTGCTTCAGGTGCACGAGCTTCGGCGCATCGTTGTAGACGATGTAGGGTTCATTCGGATGCAGGCGCAAATAGTCTTGGTGGTAGGCCTCTGCCGGGTAAAACGCCTTGAGCAGTTCAACCTTAGTGACGATGGGCGCAGAAAAGGCCCTCGCTGCAGTCAGCTGGGCGATGTAAGCGTTGGCGATTTTCTGCTGCTCTGCGCTGGCAGCGAAGATCTGCGAACGGTATTGCGGTCCGACATCCGGCGCTTGCCGGTTGAGCTGGGTCGGATCATGTGCCACTGAAAAATACATCTTCAGCAATTGTCCGTAGCTCACCAGCTTCGGGTCATAGACCACCCGAACCGCTTCGGCATGGCCCGTCGTGCCTGTGCCTATCAATGAGTAGCGGGCTGTAAGTGCGCTGCCGCCCGAGTAACCGGAAACGACATCCTTGACGCCTTTGACGTGCTCGAACACGGCTTCGACGCCCCAGAAGCACCCGCCTGCGAACACCGCCACTTGGTGCTTGCCAGTGGCGAGTGGTGCATCGAGCTTTGCATCGGGCAGTGTGACCGGCTTGCTGCGGGCGCCGGCAAGGCTGCAGGCGCCGACAAGGGCTACCAAGGCAATGGCAAGCGTGGAGCGTCGGATGGTGTTCATGCGGAGTCCTTTTTGACGTGCGCGATGTCGTGAACGACGGCTTGTAAGCTCGATCACGCTGATGCTGCGAAACGCAGCGATGCCGAATTCATGCAGTAGCGCAGGCCGGTAGGTTTGGGGCCGTCGTTGAAGACATGTCCCAAGTGCGCCTCGCAACGGGTGCAGCGAATCTCGGTGCGGGCCATGCCGAGCGTGCGGTCGGTGTCCTCGACTACGTTCTCTTTCGCGATCGGTTGCCAGTAGCTGGGCCACCCGGTGCCGGATTCGAACTTGGTCGCGGAATCAAAGAGCGCGGTATCGCAACACAGGCAACGAAACACGCCCTTGCGGTGTTCCTTGAGCAGCGGACCGGTGTATGGGCGTTCGGTTGCGGCTCGTCGTGCGACTTGGTAAGACAATGGCGGCAGCTGTTGTCGCCATGCGGCATCTGGCTTGATGAGACGATCAACGGTCAACGTGCGCAAGCGTTTGCCGGCATCGGAAAATTCAACCACGCTGACTTTGCCCGGCGTGATCTTGCTGGGCGTGGCCGCGGCTTCGCTGCTACGACTGCAGCCAAGCGTCAGCCCGGCGATGGCCAACGAACACGTGGAAAGAAATGTGCGACGCGAGAACGTGGTCCCGACGGTGTCACTAGCTACGTTGTAGATGTCCATGTTGATCAATTCGTCTGGAGGCATGCAGGAGTTACGTTGCATGTGCCGGCGTGGATGCATGGTGAGTCGATCTTTCGCCCGTCCATTCATTTACTGGGCGAGTTGATTCATGTCTCGGCATTGAACCTGGCAAATCGAGCATCGGCGCAACCCGGCAGAGGTCGGTCAGACGCTGGTTCAATCGGTAAATTGCTTGGCTTCGCTGACGCCGAGGACTTCAGGGTGCTCCAGCACGTGTTCCTGGGTCTTCCGGCGGGCCAGCAAGCCTTGCGCGAACACCACGCCGAGGATGATCGCCACACCCGCATAGAAACGCCCACTGAGATCGTGCTGCTCGCCGAACAGGATCGCCGCCAGCACGATCGCGTAGATCGGCTCCAGGTTCACCGACAACTGGGCAGTGAACGCGCTTAAGTGGCGCAGGGCAACCAGGCACAGGGCGAATGGAAACAACGTGCAGGCGAGTGATAGCAACAACAGCCAGGCGCCATCCACCGCTGATGGCAGCACCAGCAGCGGGCCGGCGAATGCAGGCACCAGCAATGGCATCAAAGGGGCGAGCAGCGTCAGGGTGAGCGTGCCCGCGCCGAGTTCAAGTGCCGTAACAGTGAGCGGATCACCGGCCTCGACCATGCGCTTGTTGAGGGTGCCGAACAGCGCCACGAAGAATGCCGACGCGACCCCGGCCACGATGCCAGCATGCATGCCCTCGGGTACGCCACCGACGATCAGCCAGATGCCGGGCAGCGAAAACAGGCCCAGCGCGAAGTCGCGCGGCTGGAAGCGCTGGCGGGTCAGCAGGGGTTCGACCAGCGCAGTCATTGGCGTGGCGAAGGCTATGCACGTCGCCGCGACCGACGCATTCGACAACTTGATGGCGCCATAGAACGTCAGCCAGTGCAGTGCCACCAGCGCTCCGATGCCGGCATACGCCCAGCGCACGCGCACGGGCATGGCGGCAATGCCTTGCCACACGCGGGGCAAGAAGGCCAGCACCACAACCACGATCAGCATCCGCCACCAGACCAGCGGCAATGCTGGCAGCGAGATGAGCTTGCCCAGGATCGCGGTGAACCCCCACAGCACCACGCACAGGTGGATCTGCCAGAGCGCCTTGCTGGTGTTGTTGCTTGCCATGCGCGCATTATCACTATTACAACCGTTCCCGAGGCAAGCCTTGCGGGGCACCTTTCAAACACCTTTCAAGTAACCGCCATGCGCCGTGCCAATCTTGATCAACTCCCACACATCCATGATCTTTTTTCCGCCTTCTCCCCGGTCACCACGCGGGCGATGTTTGGTGGCCATGGCGTCTACCGCGATGGTGTGATCGTGGGCATCATCATTGATGACGTGCTGCACCTGAAGGTGGATGCTGCCACCCGTGCCACTTTTGAGGCCGCGGGTTGCGCGCCATTTCTGTACGAGGCGAAAGGCAAGCAGATCCCAATGAGTTATTGGACTGTGCCGGACGAAGCGTTGGATTCACCACAGGCGTTCCGGCCGTGGGCGCAACATGCGTGGGAGGCAGCGTTACGCAAGCCGGTGGCGAAAAAGAAGGCGGCGAAGAAGCCGTCGATAACAAAACCCATTCGAGCAAGGCCCGGAAGCCTGTAAGAATTCCGCAGGTTTGCGCGTTCTTGCCTGCGGCGTAACGCTGGCATGACATACCCATGGCGCATCGCCGTGACCCCGGCTGCGGCATAATCTGCGCTTCATATGGGAGGAATGCATGCGCATCACGACACTTGCGTTGGCGGTTGGGCTCACTCTTGCAGTGGCGATGCCGCTGCAGGCGCAGCAAGCGCCACCGATCCGCATAGACGACACCATTGCGCCATTGCCCCGTTCGGTGCCCGATGCCGCGCAATTGCGTCAGTTCGATGCTTTCGTAGATGCGGTGCGCAAGCAGTTCGACGTGCCCGGGATTGCGGTTGCCATCGTGCAGGATGGCCAGATCGTCATGGAACGCGGGTACGGACCGCGCGAGATGGGCAAGCCGGCGCAAGTAGACGCGAACACCATGTTCGCGATCGCCTCCAACACCAAGGCATTCACCGCGGCATCGCTGAACATGTTGCAGGACGACGGCAAGTTGAAACTGACCGATCGCGTCATCGACCACCTGCCGTGGTTCCGGATGTCGGATCCCTATGTCACCCACGAGATGCGCATCCGCGACCTGCTTGCCCACCGCAGCGGGTTAAGCCTTGGTGCGGGGGACCTGCTGTATTGGCCAACCACGACCTATTCGACCCGCGAGGTTGCCGAACGGCTCAAGGACGTGCCGCTGACCGGCGGTTTCCGCGAGCAGTACGCCTACGACAACATCTTGTTCGGCGTGGCCCAACTGGTGGTCGAGCAGGCCTCCGGTATGTCCTACAAGCAATTCCTCCAGACCCGTATCCTGCAGCCGCTGGGGATGGACGAGACCCGTTACAACAGTGATGACCTCAAGCGGGGAGACAACGTCGCCACGGGCCATGCCCGCTACGACTTCAAGGAATTGCGCCCCGTTGGCGTGACCAGCTGGCGCAACGTGTCCGGTGCTGGAGGAATCTATTCCAGCGTGCACGACCTGACCAAGTGGATGAACCTGCAATTGGCTGGCGGAGTTCTGTCAGGGGAAGGTGATTCAGCAAAACGGTTGTTCTCCGCTGCTCGACAGCGCGAGATGTGGACGATGCTGACGCCGATACCGGTCGGTAAGTCGTCGATCCCGGAACTGGCGGCGGCAGTGCCGAATTTCTACGGTTACGGGCAGGGCTGGAATCTATCCGACTATGGGGGTAACCGCATGGTCTGGCATACCGGTGGCTGGCCGGGGCAGGTATCGCGACTGACGCTGTTGCCGGACAAGAAGATCGGCGTGATCGTGTTGACCAGCGCCGAGCTCGGCGTGGCTTTCAATGCGGTGACCTACCGCGCGTTGGATATGATGCTGGGTCGGAGTAGTACCGACTGGCTGGCCGCATACGGCAAGTCATATGCGAAGTCGCAAGCCAATGCGGATGCGTCATGGCAGAAGCACGTCGACAAGCGCGACGCTCGCAGCAAGCCGTCACTGGCGCTGGCGAGTTATGCCGCGACCTATCGGGACCCGTGGTATGGCGACGTAGTGATCCGCCAGGGTCTGAAAGGCCTGGAGATGCAGTTCAGCAAGACCGCCGAGTTGCTGGGGGATATGAGCCATTGGCAGCACGACACCTTCATCGTGCGCTGGCGTGATCGCGGTTTGAACGCCGATGCATTCGTGAACTTCACGCTGGATGCCGATGGAGCAATTCGTGAAATGCGTATTGAGCCCATTTCGCCGATGACTGACTTTAGCTTCGACTTCCAGGATCTGCGACTGGTACCGGTCAAGGCGCCAACCAAGCCTTGATCCACGATGCCTGAAGAAAAGTGGGGTCAGCGTGGAGTTTCGCGTCGCGAAACCCCACCTCCGCTCCACCTTTGCTTTTGGATTACCAGCAGCTTTCTCGCTCAGGCGCTCGCGGCGGCTTCGGCACGTGTGCCTGGCTTGACGGTGTGGCGCGGGATGCAATCTTCGTCCAGCAGGGCTTCAATTCGGTTGAAGACCTCTGCACGCGAAAATGGTTTCTTCATGAAATCGTCGGCGCCGATGCGCTGCACATAGAACTGCTCGGTCGCCTGTGCGTTGCCACTGATCATGATGATCGGCAAGTCCTTGGTAATCGGATCGCGGCGCAGCGTGCGCAGGGCCCTGAACCCATCCATGCCCGGCAATACGATGTCCAGGAAGATCATGTCAGGGACTTCGCGGCGAGCGATCTCGATACCGCTTTCCGCATCGAAGGCCTCGAGTACGGTCAGCTGGTTCTGCTGCAGCATCCGCTTGAGCAGGGCAACGATGGTCGGGGAGTCGTCGATCACCAGTACCCGCGTGCCCTCCCGTGGTTTGCGGCGAACACGATCACGGCGTTCCGGGCCGTCACGCTCGGGCTCTTCCGGGGCGGCGGCAGCGGTGACTGCTGGTTGTTCAGTTGCTGCGTCCGCTGGCACCAGACCAGGCGGCACCATTGCAGGTAGCACCTGTGCGGATGGCACCGACAGAGTTGCGGGAGCGTCCTGCGTGGGCTTTGGCATCACCGGCGCGACATAGGGCGCGCGGATTGGCGCTACCGCTTTCGGCGCCACTTTGGGCGATGCTTTCTTGCGTCTCAGGAAATCAAAGAACCCCACGTGTCCTACCCCCAGCTGAACGCAAACGATGGGGGAGTCTAGTCTGCCCGGGCGTTCTTTGCCCGGGTCAGCGTCGCGCGTGCATGTCCTGGGCCAGCGACTGCATGCCGAACAGGCGGGCAATCCGGCTCCAAGCGAGCGCGGCAGTGATGCCGAAACCTGCCAACATAGCCAGTAGGAAACCTAACCCGGTATTGGCGTCGATGTGCTGGCGCACGCTAATCATCAGCACGGCCAATAGCAGGCCAACGATCATAGTCACCAGATATACCGACAGCACTGCGAACGGCCGCCGCAACAATAGCTTCAGGCCGCGCCACCATGCTTTGACTGCCGAGCGAAGACGCGCGTCGGCAGCCAGCCAGCCGCGGCCCGCTTCAAGACTGGCATGTGCCAACACCCACAGGATGCCGCCGACGATCACTCCGGCGCGGCGACCTGTGTCCATATCAGCGGCCAATACTGCCTGTGCGTTGGCGGTTTCGTTGACACCTATGATCACTCCGGCGGCCAAGACTGCGATGCCGAGCGGGATCACCGACCAGATCAACATGCGCAACATCGGGCCATATTCCCCGATGCCGCCACGCAGCAAGTCGCCAAAGCCCAGTGTTTCCCGGCTACGCGCAGCGGCGATAGTCGCACCGGCCAGCAGCGGCGCGAGCAGCAGCATGAGTAGCGTCGCAAAGCGGATGCCACCTGATAGCAAGCCAAGCGGCGCATCGCGTGCCATCACTGCCTCGATCAGCAATCCGGGGGCGTTGCCACTGCCAACCGCGCCGCCGAGCAGCGATTGATCCAACAAGCTGCCCAACCAGTTCCACGCCGGAAGCGCGCCAATCAGGGCGCATAGGCCTGTGGTGGCAATCCAGAGCAGACCAAGCCGCCATTGCATCGCGCCGCGCACTGCTTGGGAGAGAGCGGTATTTGCGCGCAGGGGAGAGTTTGCAGTCGTCATGATGGCGCGCCTCAGACCGTAGCCAACAGGGCAAAGAAAGATTGCAGGATGGTGGTGAAATCACCGAACCAGCGCCGCGATGCCCGATTGTCGGCCTTGACCATCCGGCTGTCATTGAGCTTGGACCGATCCATGTGCAAGACATTGTCCGGGTCCAGCTGCGCGGATATTGCCTTGACTGGTCCAACGAACTTGAAGCGTTGCCAGCTGCCGGTGCTGGTGACGGGCACGTCGCGGTGGCTGCCATCGGCAAAGTTCACCCGCAGTGTCTGTGGCATGGCGAGGCCTTCACGGCGCACCACAACCACGGTCTCGTACGGGAAAGCACCCTCCCAGTCCTTTGCTTTCGGGTGTTTGGCCTTCCACGCTTTACGGCTGTCGCTGATCTGCTTGTCCACCTGCGTGTTGCCACGCAGCACCACCTTGCCTTGGATCATGCGGTAACCAGCCAGCGGCAGGACCTCGTGGCTGTCGATGCTGGCCACGCGATCATCGAAACGGCCCGTGCCATAAACGAAACTGTTGAAGTTGGCGTCGATGACGTCGGGCTTGCCTGTTCCTTCGGTAAGTGCGTCGCGCAGGTCCGCAACCGAGGGGTGGCGGAACTTCCAGCGCTCGTAGTACAGCTTCATCGCGCGTTGCATCGCTGGCGTGCCGACCATGTCCTCGATCTGCCGCATCATGGTTGCCGTACGGGTATACACAGTGCCGAAACTGCCGCTGGACAGGCGCGTCCAGGAATTGTCGCCTAGCGGATCGGCGGGATCGTTCAGGTTGGCGCCCAGTCGCTCCATGTCGAAGACATCAGTAAGCAAGAAATTGATGCCCAGGCGCTGCAGCCACGAAGGCGTAGGATTGATGACGGATTTGCGGGACCGCATCATGCGCTGGACCCAGTACTCGTTCATGCCCTCATCGAGCATGGGCTCCTCGAACTCATTCGAGCCAATGATCCCGTAGAAATAGCCGTGGCCGAATTCATGTACGGTCACGAAATCCAGCATGTAACGGCCGGCGGTGCCAGGCTCGACCTGCCTGGTGCTGTCGGCGGTGAAGAAAGTCGGGTATTCCATGCCGCCAGCTTCGTCCGCGCCATATGGCGGAATTACCGCGGTCACGGTCTTGTACGGGTAGGGGCCCAGGGTGTCGGAGAAATACTTCAAAGAATCGATCGTCGCCTGCAGCACGGGTTCTGCATTGAAGTCGTATTCCGGCGTGTACAGCACGCTGACCAGCACGGGGCCGTTCGGCCCATTCCAGGTCTTGGTCAGTGGCTTGGCGTAGCGCTTGTCTGCAGTCCATGCGAAGTCGTGCACGTCGCCCTGCACATAGCGCGAGGTCACCTTGCCGTCGCGCTCGACCGGCTTGCCTGTCAGTTCACCGGTGGCGCCGACGGTATAGCCTTTCGGCACCGTCAGGCGAACGTCATAGTTCCCGTAATCCGCGTAGAACTCGCTGTGCAAGTGGAACTCGTGCGCGTTCCAGCGCGGGGCGGTGGCGCCGCGTTCGCCGGGAAGTTCCAGCACGCCGATTTTCGGGAACCATTGCCCGACCAGGTGGAAGCTGGCGTAATAACCGGTGCGTGCGACCACGCGCGGTAGCTGGTCGAAGAAATCGATGTCCAGCGCAGTCGTCGCGCCGGGAGCGACCGGCTGCGGCAGGTCTATGCGGACCACGCTACGGTCGGTTGCCGGACCGCCGTCAGGTTGCACGAAGGCCCATTTTGCCGCGGCGCCACCTTGCTGCACTTTGTCCAGGCGGATGAAACCGTACTCGCCATCCTTGGTCGCCACGTTGCTGCGGAAGCCGCGCTCGCTAGCGCGCTGCTCCGTCATGAAGGTGCTGCCTGGTCCTTCGAACCCGTTGAGGTACATGTGCAGGTAGATGCTGCACACCGGCTGCGCGCTGCGATTACGCCAGCGCAGGACCTGCTTGCCGGTGATGGTGTGCTTGACCGGGTCCAGGGTCGCATCGATGGAGTAGTCGACGACGCGGTCGGACAGCGTGGCCTCCTTGCCAGTGCGCGCGCCGCCCCACGCATCGGGACTGCTGGCGACCTTGACCGATGCGGCATCGGCCCCAGCCATCGCAATGGTGAGGCAGGCAGGAGTCGTCACCGCCTGCTGCGTATCTGCATGCGAAATCGGGCTGTAGAACGCGGATATGGCAAGCAGGGCAGCGACAACACGCGACAGGTGCATGGGTAGATTCCAGCAGGGATGGCGGCACGAAGTCTCTAGAGTGCGAGAGCAGTTAGCCGCTGGCAAGGTGCGAAAGGTCATGGGCGTGTTCCAAGACACGCGTTGCCTTCGGTCCGGCTACCGCGTCACTCTTCGTCCTGCTCGAATTCCACAAGCACGTCCATATCAAATGCCAATGCTTCGACCGATTGGCGCACCTTGCGCCCGGTCGCCGCATTGGGCACGTCGACTTCGATTTCGTGCATGTCAGGTCCACTGAGATCACTTAGGCCAGCAGAGCTTGAATCCGGATCGTCCATGTGTGGCATCAAGTCGGCGATTTCCTCAACATGTTCGATGCCTTCAATGCTCTGTAGCATGTTGGAAATCGCGCGGACATCGTCTTGGCTGCCAGTCATGCGCATCTTCATTATGGTCATGTCGGTTGCTCTTGGTAGGGGTGTTTTCAGGCTAGGTGGCAGCGAGCGAACGCCGAGTGATGGTGCCGTGCTGCTGGCCGTGCAGGTCGGGTGTTGGGCACGTGTGCGGCGCGGCGGTTGGATGGCAGCACCGGATCGGAGGGCGTGGCCCAGCTCGGTCAACGCGAACACGATGAGCGCGTCACGCGTTCGGGATTCGCGGGCCTCAAAAGTCCTGAGGACAAGGATCCGCTTGTGTGAGATGAAAAAGGCGGCCACTGGCCGCCTTTTTCATGCAGGAAAATTTACGTGGCTGGCGGCGTTCGCACGGGCAACGCCACGTTGCACAAGTCGATGTGGCCGGAAGGTATCTTGTAGAAATCATCCACCCGGTTGCGCCGGGCTTCGGTGGCGTCGATGAAGGCTTGGCTGTCTGTGCGTAGCAGTTGCAGCGATGTGCGCTCGCTTTCAGGCACTTCGCTGGCCAGATGAATTGCATTGATGGTGGTGCGTTGTTCCGGCTTGTCGTACATGCCCATCGGTTCCGGGCCGCGCTGGGTGGCACTGAGCAGCTCCATTCCCTTGATCACGCGGCCGACCGCCGTGAGCTGGCGATCGAGTGCGCGCGGCGCCTGGCCGATCACGACGTAGAGCTCCGCACCGATGCTGCTGTCGGGTTCGTTACCGCGACCAGC
>JBBSRO010000024.1:0-44059 GCA_038242955.1 Lysobacterales bacterium | reverse complement strand
TAAGCGGCGCTAGAATGTGCGGCTCAACGCGGGAATAGCTCAGTTGGTAGAGCACGACCTTGCCAAGGTCGGGGTCGAGGGTTCGAGTCCCTTTTCCCGCTCCAGGTTTGAACGGAAACGTTCACGCAAGCCCCGTTCGCGGGGCTTTGCTTTTTCAGTCATCCGGCCGGGTGGCAGAGTGGTTATGCAGCGGACTGCAAATCCGCGTACGCCGGTTCAATTCCGACCTCGGCCTCCAAATTCGATCGAACCTGCATCGAACCGAACATCAAAATCCCGGCTCCGGCCGGGATTCTTGTTTTTGGGGAGTTGCGTTGTGCAACAGTTGCGGCACCATGCACAAGCCGCCCGGATGGCGAAACTGGTAGACGCAAGGGACTTAAAATCCCTCGATGGCGACATCATGTCGGTTCGATTCCGACTCCGGGCACCAGCAACATTCGATATTCATGGGCTTCGGCTGTTGGCCGATCCAGGCACCACGGCAATCAACGTCTCCGGCTTTCGCAAGAGACGCACTCCCGTAGGTGAGTGGTCGAGGTGCCGTGGTTGCGGGCGTTAGAGTCGCTTCCAGAGGTCCAATGACTAATTTTCATTGCGGCGATCATGGCGACGACACCATTGCCAGTGCCCACGTCCAAGATGCGCACCCCGCTGCGCAGCATCGAGAACAACCTGACTCAGCTGTCTCGAACTTCCAGGTCTTTTCCCCGACGGAACCCGTTGGGCAGTTGGAGATCATGCCGCCGCGGTAAAGGGTTCCAACTGCGCAAGGCTGCAGGGTTGTTTACCTGCATGAAATTGGTGAACATCGAGATGATCGCAGTACGGCGTGGATACTTGCTGCACTTGTTGCCGTCTCTGCCCTATCTGTTTTTCAAAGGAGTTGTCGGATGTTGCATCTCTTGCGCGTTCTTGCGTGTTCAGCGTTGCTGTTCGCCGTGGCGCCCGTAGTGGCGGCTCCCCAAGCAGCCCCCCATTCCTGCGCGGCTGTCACTGCCGCGGGCGAGCGCCTCGCCTGTTACGACGCAGCCTTCCCGCCAGTGGCCGGTGCCGTCGACATGGCGTTGGAGAAGGAAAGGGCGCTCAAGGAGTTTGGTTTGAACAAAGTGCAGCTGCGTGATCCGGATCGGATGAGCGTGTTGGCACCTGACCGAGTCGAAGCGTCAGTCGCGCGTGTGAGCGTGCGCCCGACCGGGCAGCGTTTGGTCACGCTGGACAGTGGCCAAGTATGGCTGCTGACTGAAGGGACGATGAAAGGACATTTGATCGTCGGTGATCGGGTGACGATCCGCGAGGCTACGTTCGGCAGCCATGTATTGCTGACGCCAAAAAACATTGCGCTGCGCGCGCGGCGTGTCCAGTAAAGGTTCATATTCCATGCAAGGCACGCCGCAAGCCCTCGATGCGTCGCAGGCGACGGCATTTGAAAACACGTCGCGGCTTTTGCAGTCGGGGCAGGCACATGAGGCCATCCCGATTGCTCAGCGGCTAGCCGCCCAGTCAGCAATGGCGCCTGATGCGCACCATCTCCTCGCGCTGTGCTACGCCGAAGCGGGACGCGTGGCTGAGGCTGAGAAGGCGTTCCAACGCGCGCTCGAACTTTCGTCCGAGCATCCCATGATCCTGCTCAACTATGCAGTCATGCTGCGCAAGGCTGGGCTACTGGAGCCCGCGATTGCGGTACTGCGGCGTGCCACTGTAGCCACTCCGAATTTCGCCAAGGCCTGGAGCGAGTTGGGTCTCACTGCGTTGCGCGCTGGTGATCATTCGCAGGCCCGGTTGGTACTCAAGCGAGCGGTGGAGCTGGAACCCGATTCGATCCAAGCCTGGAATGGGCTGGGCAGCGCCTCGTACGCGGCCGGCGACCTCGAGGCTGCGGAGAATGCTTTCAGAAAGACGATGGACCTGGAACCCGGGCATGCGACGGCATCGGTCAGCTTGGGCACGGTCCTACGCTTTTCAGGTCGTCCGGACGAGGCGGTTGCGTGCTTTGAACGTGTCCAGAAGCGCGGAGACGCCAGCCCCGAACTGGCCGACGCGCTGGTAGGGGGCCTGCTTGATGACGGCAAGCTCGACCAAGCTGTGCGACTCTCCAAGCAGATCGTGCATGAACATCCGGATTTCGTCGCGGGTCGAGTGACGCTGGCGAACCTGCTCTGGGAGCACGGATCTGCGGCGGAATGTGACGAGTGTCCGTTCGATTTGTTCCGGGACGCGCTCAAGCGCCGGCCCGATCACCATGCCATGCGTGCGGCGTACATACAGTTCCTGTTGTACGCGCGCGCAGCCGACGAAGCACTGGACCAGCTACAGACGTTGAGGGCACGCGCTGATGATCCGGTGCTCGCTTGGTCTCAGGCCAATGCGCTGGAGATGCTCGGGCGCCGGGATCAAGCGGGAGCGCTCTACGCACAGCTGCATGCTGACTGGGGCCATCGGGTGCCTGCGTTCCTGAATTCCCATGCGCGTCATTTGCTGACAGCCGGCAAATGGGATGCCGCAGCGGACATAGCGTCTCAGGCAACCTTGCTCGAGCCCGGCAACCAGGAGGCCTGGGCGAACCTTTCTACTGCCTGGAGGCTGCTGGATGACCCCCGCGAACACTGGCTTTGCGACTACGACCAACTGGTGAACCTGGTCGAGATCGACACGCCGCCGGAATTTGCGGACCAGTCGGCTTTTCTCGAGGCGCTCACGGCGAACCTGGGCCAGCGGCACAAAGCCCGGCATGAGCCACTCCAGCAGAGTCTTCGTGGCGGCTCGCAGACCCCCGGTACCCTGTTTGGTGGCTCCGATCCGTTACTGGCTTCCACCCTGGCAGCACTGATACACGGTAGCGAGCGTTGGCTAGCCACCTTGCCAAATGATGCTTCGCATCCGTTCCTGATGCGCAAGGCGAGAAGCGTCCGCATTGGCGCTTCGTGGTCGGTCAAATTGTGGTCGTCCGGTAATCACGTCAATCATATCCACCCGGAAGGCTGGATCAGCTCGGCCTTTTACGTGGCCTTGCCTCCGTCGATGAGGGCTGCGTCCGCACTGGACCAGGCTGGATGCATTCAGTTTGGGCAACCGCCTGAGGAGCTGCAGTTGAATCTGCCGCCCAGGCGCGTGGTCCGCCCCGAACCGGGCAAGCTGGCGCTGTTTCCGTCATACATGTGGCATGGCACGGTGCCGTTCAAAGATGAGCAGTCGCGCGTCACGGTTGCCTTCGACCTGACGCCGCTGGAGGATGGCGGTTGACCTGCACAGCGTCACCCAGTCCGAGGTCACTGCCGAAGACGCCGCCAAAGTAGATCAGCGCGCAACGCTTCGAACCAACCTCAGTCCAGCTTAAATTCAACCTCAATCCAGCAACGGCACCAGCGCTGGCCACACGTGGTCGCGCAGCGCGGGCTGTGCCGAAGCCACCGGGTGCAGGTTGTCGTCCTGGAACGCAGTGCGGTCGCGTGCGATTGGTTCCAGCAGGAACGGAAGGCACGTGGCATCCAGCAAATTTGCGATATCACAGAACCCGCGTTCGAACTCCTGCGTATAGGTGGCGCCATAGTTCGGTGGTAGCTGCATGCCGATCACCAGCACCTTCGCCCCGATGCTTTGCGATGCGCCGATCATGCGCGCAAGGTTGCGGCGCAGTTCGCGTAGTGGCAACCCGCGCAAGCCATCGTTTGCGCCCAGTTCGATGACGACGACTGAAGGCTTCACGCGCACGACCTCGGCCACGATCCGTGCCGCACCGCCAGCGCTGGTTTCGCCGCTGATACTGGCATTGACGATTTGCCAAGGTGGGGTGCGCGCGGCTAGGCGTTGCCCGGTCAACGCGACCCAGCCTTGGTGCGCGGCAATGCCATACGCTGCTGAAAGCGAATCACCCACTACCAATACTGTGCGATTCCCGGTTTTTGATGCCACGCTGGCTGGCGGCGTCGATGCTGGCTGAGCGAATGCGAAACCACCCACGCACCACAGCGAAAGCGCCATCGCCCATTGCAAGATCGCTCGATAGCCGCCATACCTCATCGACATGCACGCACTCCAGGATACTTAACCGAATGGCCGACATGATGGACCATCCCTCCGAAACGCCGGCTGTCCACGCAAATGAAGCCCTACGCGCGACAGGCCTTGGCAAGACGGTGCCGTTGCCGGAGGGCGCGTTGTGCATCCTGGCGGACGTGTCGTTTGCCATCAATGCCGGCGACAGCGTGGCCATTGTCGGCGCGTCCGGTTCCGGCAAAAGCACCTTGCTGTCGCTGCTGGCGGGCCTGGATACACCCAGCACCGGTGAGGTCAACCTGCACGGTGCCCAGCTCTCCAAGTTGGACGAAGACGGTCGTGCGCGCCTGCGCGGCGAGCGGGTCGGTTTCGTGTTCCAGAATTTCCAGTTGTTGCCGTCGCTGACCGCGCTGGAAAACGTGATGTTGCCGCTGGAACTGCGCGGCGATGACGATGCGGAAGGGCCCGCGCGCGCGATCCTGCAACAGGTCGGCCTCGGCGAGCGCCTGGGGCACTACCCACGGCAATTGTCTGGCGGCGAACAACAACGCGTTGCAGTTGCGCGCGCGTTTGTTACCCGGCCATCGCTGCTGTTTGCGGACGAACCTACTGGTAATCTTGATACGCATACCGGGCAAGCCATCATCGACCTGCTGTTCGACCTTAATACGCGCCAAGGCACCACTTTGGTGCTGGTCACGCACGACGAAAACCTTGCGTTGCGCTGCAGCCGCACGTTGCGGCTCGACAGCGGGCGGCTGGTGGCGGCATGAAACTTGCCAAGCTGGCATGGCGACAGTTGCGGCGTGACTTGGCGTCGGGTGACATCCGCATCCTGCTGGCTGCGCTGGTGTTGGCGGTTATTGCAGTCACCGCAGTCGGCTTCGTCACTGATCGCGCGGCTCGTGCGCTAACTCAGGAAGCGAACCGCCTGTTGGGCGGTGATGTGGTTCTGCGCAGCGACCAACCATTGCCACCGGCGCTGTCGGATGCTGCGCGTCGCAATGGCCTGCGTTTCAGCGAAACGCGCGACCTCACCAGCATGTTGCGCATCGGCAGCGGCGCCAACGAACGTCTTGAGCTGGGCGCAGTGCGTGCGCTAGGCGTGGGTTATCCGCTGCGTGGTGAATTCCGCATCGACACCGGCGATGGCATCGAGCGCGCGGCAGTTGGCCTTCCGGCAGAAGGCTCGGCGTGGCTGAGTCGTGCGGGTGCTGATCGCCTTGGAGCACGCATCGGCGATGTCATCGCGTTAGGTGAATCGCACTTCAGGATCGCCGCGCTGGTGCTGCAGGAACCCGATGCAAGCGTCGACTATTTCAGCGTGGCACCGAAGCTCTTTGTGGCGCTGGGCGACCTTGCCGGCACAGGGTTGGTGCAGGAAGGTAGTCGCCTGCGCTACCGGTTGGCGGTGGCGGGCGATGCACCCGCGCTTGCGCATTTTTCTAGTGAAGTAAAGTCAACGAATGTGCGCGGCCTGCGCGTGGAGACTGCGTCCGATGCGCGCCCGGAAATCCGCTCCGCACTTGATCGCGCCGGGCGTTTCCTTGGGCTAGCTGCACTCGTGTCGGTGGTGCTGGCTGCTGTTGCCGTGGCGATGGCCGCACGTCGGCATAGCGAACGCAATTTGCAGGCCGCTGCGGTGATGCGTTGCCTCGGTGCCAGCCAGCGCACGCTGGTGGCAATCCACGTCGGAGAACTTGTCCTGCTGGGCCTGCTGGCTTGCACTATTGGTATTGCGTTGGCATTCCTGTTGCAGTGGGGCGTCGGTGCATGGTTGGCCACGAAATTAGGCGTGGTCATTCCACCTGCCGCCTGGATGCCTGCTGCCGAAGGTCTGGCGGTCGGCATGCTGGTATTGCTCGCATTCGGTGCGCCACCGGTGTTGGCGCTGCGCCGCGTGCCTGCGCTGCGTGTATTGCGTCGTGACCTTGATCCCACCGAGCCAAGCGCATGGCTGGTGGCGATTGCGGGGCTGGGTGGCCTGGCTGCATTACTGTGGTGGAAGGCGGGCTCGGCGGCGCTGGGTTTTGCGATGCTGACGGGCATCGCCGCAACCCTCGCAGTGCTGGCGATTTTGGCATGGCTGCTGATCTTGCTCTTGCGTCGCGTGCGCACACGCCTGCGTGGTCCACTGCGTTATGGGTTGGCAAACGTCAGTCGGCGCGCGGGTACCAGTATTGCCCAAGTCTCTGCATTGGGCCTCGGGTTGATGGCGTTGCTGCTGCTGACCTTCGTGCAAAGCAACCTGCTGGACCGTTGGCAAAGCACACTGACTACGGATGCACCGAACCGCTTCATCATCAATGTGCAGGATGATCAGCTGACCGCAGTGTCGGACTTCATTCGTGGCAATGGACTGGAAGCGCCCGAGCTTTTTCCGATGGTGCGTGCCCGCTATATTGCCCGGAACGGAGAGGCGGTGCGCGGCGCCGATTACGTGGCAGCTGGCCAGCGTGCGCAGTCGCTCGCGGAACGCGAATTCAATTTGTCGACCACCAATGCATTGCAACCTGACAACAAGATCGTGGCTGGCACGTTCTGGCCGGTTGCCGGATCTGCACAGACCGAGATTTCGGTGGAAGAGGGCTTCGCCAAGTCACTGGGCTGGTCATTGGGTGATCGCATCGGTTTCGACATCGCCGGCCAGCGACTCGATGCGCGCATCACCAGCTTGCGTAAAATCGAGTGGGAGAATTTCCGACCGAACTTCTTCGTAGTGGTTTCGCCCGGTGTGCTCAAGGGCTATCCAGCCAGCCATATCACTGCGCTCCACCTACCGCCCAACAAGCCGCGCTTCACCGCTGAACTTGTCTCGCGTTTCCCGAATGTGTCGGTGATCGATGTCGATGCCGTGCTCAAGCAAGTCCGTAGTACCGCCGACCAGGTCGCGACCGTGGTGCGGGTGGTGTTCTGGTTCTCCTTCGCCGCTGGCGTGCTGGTGTTGCTGGCTGCAGTCAGTGCGAGCCAGGACGAACGCCTGCACGAAGGCGCGGTGATGCGGGTGATTGGCGGGCGAGGGCGGCAATTGCGGCTGGCGCAAGCGTCGGAGTTCGCCGCGCTTGGCCTGCTATCCGGTGTGGTGGCCGCGCTGGCGGCGTCGGTCCTGTCTGGCGTGGTTGCCACGCGCGTGTTCAACCTGCCATGGGAACCGGATTGGTTAATGGCAGCCGTGGGCGGCGGGTTGGGCATGGCCGCTGCAGTCGCGGCTGGCATGTGGGCCACGCGTGGCGTGTTGAAGTCGCCACCGTCGGTAATCCTGCGCGGGTCGTAACCACGCCGCGACGGATTGCTATGCTTCGCGCATGAGCAGATATACCGCGTACATCCTCTGCATCGTCATGACCTTGGTGTCGTTGGCGCTGACCCGTTGGCAGCTTGAATGGTGGTGGGGCGTTGCCATCTTTGGCGCGCTTGCCGCGGTTGGCACTCTGGATATGTTCCAGCACAAGCAAACGTTGCGCCGGAATTATCCGATCCTGGCCCACATTCGCTATGGGCTGGAAACCATCGGCCCGGAAATCCGGCAGTACTTCATCCAGTCCGACATCGTCGAGGTGCCGTTTTCACGTGAGCAGCGTGCGCTGGTCTACCAACGGGCGAAGCGGGTCAACGACGTGCGTCCGTTCGGTAGCCTGCAGAATGTGTACAGCGTCGATTACGAATGGATCAACCATTCGATGGCGCCTACCAGCATTGCCTCGCCGGATTTTCGCGTGTTGGTGGGTGCATCCAGAAAGCAGCCGTACTCGGCCAGCGTGTTCAATATTTCGGCGATGAGCTTCGGCTCGTTGTCGGCAGCGGCAATTCGCGCGCTCAACGCAGGTGCCAAGGCCGGTGGGTTCTATCACGACACTGGCGAAGGTTCGATCTCGCCGTATCACCGTGAGGCCGGCGGCGATCTAGTCTGGGAAATTGGCTCCGGCTACTTCGGTTGCCGCGATGACGATGGCAGCTTCAGCGCTGAACGCTTCGCCAAGGCGGCCAGCGATCCGCAAGTGAAAATGATCGAGATCAAGCTCTCGCAGGGCGCCAAGCCTGGCCATGGGGGGGTGCTGCCAGCGGCCAAGGTGAGCGCGGAAATTTCAATGACCCGCGGCGTGCCGATGGGGCGAGACTGCGTTTCGCCAGCCGCGCATACTGCGTTTTCAACACCGATTGGCCTGCTGCAGTTCGTCGCCCAGTTGCGCGAGCTGTCGGGCGGCAAGCCCACCGGTTTCAAGCTCGCTATCGGTCATCCGTGGGAATGGTTCGGTATCGCCAAGGCGATGCAGGAAAGTGCCGCTTCACAGCCGGAACTCCTGCCAGATTTCATCGTGGTTGATGGTGCGGAAGGCGGTACCGGCGCAGCGCCAGCTGAATTCATCGACCATGTTGGCGTGCCGATGCAGGAAGCGCTCAGGCTGGTGCATAACACCTTGGTTGGCCTTGACCTGCGCGATAAGGTGAAGATCGGCGCCGCCGGCAAGATCGTCAGCGCCTTCGACATGGCGCGCACGCTGGCGATGGGGGCTGACTGGTGCAATGCCGGGCGTGGTTACATGTTCGCGCTGGGCTGCATCCAGTCCTTGACCTGCCATACCGACCGCTGTCCGACCGGCATCGCGACCCAGGACCCGAGCCGCTGGCGCAAGCTCGACGTGCCCGACAAGGCTACCCGTGTGCGTGAGTTCCACGAAAACACGCTGCATGCGCTGCGCGACCTGCTGTGCGCGGCCGGCCTGGATCATCCCGACCAGTTGGGCCCGGAACACATCCTGCGCCGTGTATCACCGACCGAAGTGCGTTCGATCGCTGCGTTGTATCCGTTCCTGAGCCGTGGCGAACTACTGGTTGGCATCCCTGACCACGCCGTGTTCCGCGATTTCTGGCAACCATCACGCAGTGATGGCTTCATGCCGCCCCCGCATGTACTCAGCCTGCGCACTGGCAAGTGCACTTGATATCCTGAGCGGCCGTGACATCGCAAGGCCGAAGGCTTGAAGCAAGAGCTTACCCATCTCGACCGGCTGGAAGCCGAAAGCATCCACATCCTGCGCGAGGTCGCCGCCGGGTTCCGCAACCCGGTGATGCTGTACTCGGTTGGTAAGGACAGCTCGGTACTGCTGCATTTGCTGGCCAAGGCGTTTTACCCGGCCCGCCCGTCGATTCCGTTGTTGCATGTCGATACCGGCTGGAAGTTCCGCGAGATGATTGCGTTCCGCGACCAGCGCGCGACAGAGGTCGGCGTGCAGTTGCATGTGCATACCAATCCCGATGGCGTGGCCCAAGGCGTTGGTCCTTTCAGTCACGGCGCCACCGTGCATACCGATGTCATGAAAACCCAGGCGCTGAAACAGGCGTTGGATATGCACGGTTTCGATGCGGCGATTGGCGGCGCCCGCCGCGATGAGGAGAAGTCGCGCGCCAAGGAACGGATTTTCAGTTTCCGCAACGCACAGCATCGCTGGGATCCGAAAAACCAGAGACCAGAACTCTGGAGCTTGTACAACACCCGCATCCACAAGGGCGAGTCGGTGCGCGTGTTCCCGATCAGCAATTGGACCGAGCTCGATGTCTGGCTCTACATCTATCGCGAGAACATCCCGGTGCCGTCGCTGTATCTCGCAGCGGAACGATCCGTGGTCGAGCGTGATGGCGCATTGATCATGGTCGATGACGAACGCTTGCCACTTCGTGATGGCGAAACCCCCATGCTCAAGACCGTGCGCTTCCGCACCTTGGGCTGCTATCCGCTGACCGGTGCGATCGAATCCAGCGCTGACACGCTTGAAAAGATCATTGCCGAAATGTTGGTGGCCACGACGTCTGAACGTCAGGGCAGGGTGATCGACCAGGACCCGTCCGCGTCGATGGAAAAGAAGAAGCAGGAGGGTTATTTCTGATGCGCTTTGACGATGCCAGCGCGCAGGTCGCCGCATACCTGCAACAACACGAGACCAAGAGCCTCTTGCGCTTCATCACCTGCGGTAGCGTGGACGACGGCAAGAGCACGCTGATTGGCCGCTTGCTGCACGACACGCATTTGCTGCTTGACGACCAGGTCGCCGCGCTGGAAGCCGACAGCCGCCGCCACGGTACCCAAGGCGAGGACATCGACTTCGCGCTGCTGGTCGATGGGCTGGCCGCCGAGCGTGAGCAGGGCATCACCATCGATGTCGCGTATCGCTTTTTCGGTACAGAGAAACGCAAGTTCATCGTTGCCGATTGTCCGGGCCACGAGCAGTACACCCGCAACATGGCCACCGGCGCATCGACCGCCGACCTCGCGATCGTGCTGGTGGATGCGCGCAAGGGACTACTCACCCAGACCCGCCGGCACAGCTATATCGTGTCGCTACTCGGCATTCGCCATGTTGTGCTGGCCGTCAATAAAATGGATCTGATGGATTACAGCCAGGGGCGCTTCGATGACATCGTTTCTGACTATCTCGCATTGGCCGAAACACTCGGTATTGAACATGTCACCGCGATCCCGTTGTCTGCGCTGAAAGGCGACAACATGCTCGCCCCATCCGCGGCAACGCCGTGGTATAGCGGCGAAAGCCTGCTTGGCCATCTTGAAACCGTACAAGTCGAGCGAGACGCCGCTGACATCAGTTTCCGCATGCCGGTGCAGTGGGTCTGTCGCCCAGATCAGAGCTTTCGCGGATTCGCCGGAACCGTGGCCGCAGGTGACGTCATGCCGGGCGCGGAGATCGTCGTATTGCCCTCTGGCACGCGTTCAACGGTCGCGCGGATTGTCACCGCCGATGGCGATCTTGACATCGCACAAGCGGGTCAGGCCGTCACGCTCACCTTGACCGATGAGATCGACGCAAGCCGCGGTGATGTGATCGCGTTTGCCAGGCAGCCACCAGAGGTCTCCGACCAGTTCGCCGCGCATGTGCTGTGGCTGGGCGAGGATCCGTTGCTGCCCGGTCGGCCCTACTGGCTGAAGATTGGCACGCGCACGGTGAGTGCCTCGGTCACCGAGATCAAGCACAAGGTCGACGTGAACACGCAGGAGCATCTGGCGGCAAAGTCGATCGACTTGAACGAAGTTGCCTACTGCAACCTGCACCTGGACCAGCCAGTGCCATTCGAGGCGTACGCCGAAAACCAGGTGCTAGGTGGCTTTATCCTGATCGATCGACAGAGCAATGCCACCGTCGCCGCAGGCACGCTGGAATTCGCCCTGCGCCGAGCCGGGAATATCCATTGGCAACACGTCGATGTCGACCAAACCGCGCGCAGCCGCATCAAGCACCAGCAACCGCGCTGTTTATGGTTCACGGGTTTGTCCGGCTCGGGTAAATCGACCATCGCCAATTTGGTCGAGAAGCGTCTATTGGCGATGGGTCACCACACCTATCTGTTGGACGGCGACAACGTTCGGCATGGACTTAACAAGGACCTGGGATTCACCGACGAAGATCGCGTTGAAAACATTCGCCGCGTCGCCGAAGTGGCACGGTTGATGACCGATGCCGGCCTGATCGTGCTGGTCAGTTTCATCTCGCCATTCCGCGCAGAGCGGCGCATGGCGCGCGAGCTCTTCAACGAAGGCGAGTTCCTTGAGGCCTACGTCGACACGCCACTCGCGGTTGCCGAACAGCGCGACGTCAAAGGCCTCTACGCCAAGGCCCGGCGTGGCGAACTACACAACTTCACCGGGATCGACTCGCCGTATGAAATCCCGGAAGCGCCGGAACTGCACCTGGATACTGTGCTGACACAACCTGCGGAACTGGTAGAGCAGATCGTCCGTGCCTTGGGCTTGGACTAAATCTGTCCTGCGCAGTCAGGCCCAGGTCCGCACCCATTCAGGAAAATCAGCAGATTTCATAGGCCTGGCGACGAAGAAGCCTTGGGCAAGATCGCAACCGCACTCGCGCAACAGGTTCCAGTCCTCGGCCGATTCTGCACCCTCCGCGACCGATGTGATGCCGAGCTTGCGCGCCATTTCCAGGCTGGACTCCAGGATCAGGCGGCTGGAGTCCTGTCGTGCTGCATGCAGCACGAAGGATTGATCGATCTTGAGTTCGGTGAAGGGTATGCGTGTCAACTGCTGCATCGATGAGTAACCGGTGCCATAGTCATCGATCGAAAGACCAAAGCCTTTCATGCGCAGGCGGATGAGGTTCTCCAGTACGTGGCCTACGCTGCTCATCGCAGCTGATTCGGTGATCTCGAGGATCATGTGCTTGGGATCCAGGCCCTGTTGCGTCACTTGCCAGGTGATTGCGTCTGCAATCGCGGGGTCGTCCAGGAGCTTCACGGAAAGGTTGACCGACACATTCATGTCGAGCCCTGCGTCCCGCCATTTGCGGCAGTCTTCTGCACTTTTAGCCAGCATGATCCAGGTCAATTCGCTGATCTGCCCGGCCTCCTCCAGAAGCGCAATGAACGCATAAGGCAGCACGACCCCACCGTGAGGATGATGCCAGCGTGCCAACGCTTCCGCTCCCTTGACGCGCCTGGTCCTCAGGTCGATCTTCGGCTGGTAGTAAGGCTCGAACTGGTCCGCATGCAAGCCCTCCATCACCTGTTCTACCGTGAAGGTCGACGGGCCTTGCTTCTTTTTCTCTGGAGCGGGACGGGTTTTCCAGTGCGTGGTGATCAACTCGGCGAAGCGTTCCGCGGTTGGTGGTTTCTCCACGGTCCCCAGCAAGCGCATCCCATACGCACCGATCATCGTCACCATTGTGCCGAGGAGCGACTTTTCCAGACCGCTGGTGATAATGAGTGACGCGCGCACCTTGGCCTCGCCAAGGCGGCGGATGAAGGCCATGCCGTCCATCCCGGGCATGTCGATGTCAGTGACGATGATGTCGAAAGGCTGCTCCAGTTCGCGCGTCACTTCCAGCGCGGAGAACCCGTCAGCAGCTTCGTGAATCGAGCGCGCACCCAGGCTCTCTAACATCTCCACCATCATGCTGCGTTGGAATGCGTGGTCCTCGACGACGAGAAAACGCAGGTCCTTGCCCACCAGCCGCAGGCTCCCGTCAGGCAAGCGCTTGTCATCATGCGTCGATGGTTGCATTCAATTGCTCCAGTTCCAGCTTAAATACATCGATGAGCCATGCTACCCCGAGGCGATCATCTGCGCGCCCGGCCTGCTCGATCATGGCGGAAACTGACGCCAGCCCCGTCGCATTGATGAAGCCGCACGCGCCTTTGATGCGATGGGCCAAGTGAGTGACCGTTCCCATGTCACCTTGTTCGATCGCTTCCATGAGATGCATTACATCCACATCGTTGACTTCCCGGAAGTGGGCAAGCGTGCGTTGCGTGATGGCGGACTCGTTCTTTGCGACGAAGTGACGTGTTTGGGTGCCTGAGCGGGCTTCGCTTTCCCCATTTTCCGAATGACTCGGCGCCTGGTACGGCGTTGAGCTGGCTGGGATCCTTTCAGCGGAGGCCGGCAACCACCGGTCCAGTTTCTCGGACAGTCCAAGTAATTTGATCGGCTTGGCGATGTAGTCGTCCATGCCAGCATCCAGGCATTCCTGCATCACGCCCGGGATCGCATTCGCGCTACAGGCAATGATCGGAATTCTGCGGCCGTCGAGCTCGCCTTCTTCCTTCCGGATCTGGCGACTGAGGTCATGTCCGCTCATGTGGGGCATATTGAGATCAGTGAGCACGAGTGAGAACTTGCCGGTTCGCCATTTTTCCAGTGCCTCGGCGCCACCCTCGACATCTTCGGCGGCATAGCCAAGCGCAGTGATCTGCTTGTGCATCACCATGCGATTGACTGGATGGTCGTCGACCACCAGGATGAGCGTGTCCGAGCTGGGGGCGGCAGCAGGCTCGTGGTGTCCGGCAAGCCTCGTGGCGTTGGTGGGTTCGGCGCGTGTTAGTTGCTCCGGGAAATGAGCTTGGTGTTCAACAGCGTCCTCGCTACCACCTTCGCCAGCATCCTCGCCCAGGCGTGGTGCGAGCGAGGGGTTGGCGGCGAACGCCAGGATACGTAGCGTCAAGGTCGTGCCCGTGCCCGGCTTGCTGGACATGCTGACGTTACCGCCCATCAACTCGGCCAATCGGCGGGAAATGGAGAGGCCCAATCCGCTTCCGCCATAATGGTTGGCGATGTTATGCGCCTGTGCGAACTCCTGGAAGAGTTTTTTCTGCTCTTCCGAAGAGATGCCGATGCCAGTGTCTACCACCTCGAAGCGGAGACATTCCAGGTTGAGGTCGTGCCCTTCCGATACAACACGCAGTTCTATGCTCCCCTTGGGAGTGAACTTGATTGCATTACTGACGAAATTGCTGAGGATCTGCTTCAGTCGCAATGCATCCAACATCAACACGGGGCTGATGTCTGGATCCACGTGCGTCCGGAAATCCAGGCCCAAGCTCTTAGCGCTACCTGCATAAATCCAGTGCACGCTGTTGATCAGGTCCATCAAGCGCGTGGGCTCGGGGGTTATTTCAAGCTTGCCTGCCTCGATTTTTGAAAAATCAAGAATGTCATCGATGATTCGTTGCAGTGATCTACCCGAGTCATGCACTGTCTCAAGTGCGCTGCGGATCTCAGGATTGACTGGCGTCCGCCTGATTAACTCCAGCAGGCCCAGCATGCCGTTGAGAGGGGTCCTTATTTCGTGGCTCATGGTGGCAAGAAACGATCCCTTGGCCTGACTGGCCGCATCCGCCGCCTCTTTCTCGATTACCAGCTTCTGCTCAAGCGCCTTGTGTTCGGTGATGTCCTGGACCGTGCCGCGCATGCCGATCACGTTGCCGGCATCATCGGAAATCGGGAGCACGATCACGTGAAGCGACACCACGCTGCCGTTGGGGCGTTGCGCAGATACTTCGAGAGCGTGGTGCTTGCTTGTTTTCCGCACCAATTCGAACGCGTCTTCAATGACCTCTGGCCCCTCCAACACCATTGCAATCACCTCCGCTTGCGTTGGCGGCCCAAGTATTGGGTCGCGTTCAAGCAGTTGGTAGATCTGTGCCGACCACGTCACTAAGCCAGTACCCAGGTCACACGCCCAATTCCCCAATTTGGCCAAGCTTTGGGCGTGCTCCAAGCAGTGGTTGGCAGTACACAGTTCCTGTTCGTTGGACTTGATTTTGGTTATATCGATCAAGTGTCCGTTCCACACCACGTCGTTCTTAGCGCTGAGCACCGGTACGGCCAACGCCCGTACCCAGCGGGTCTCGCCGTCCGGCTTGCAGATACGGAAATCCACTTCAAGTGGAGACAGGCTTACTCGCGAATGCGCAAGGGCTGCATTCACTTGTTCGCGATCTTCGCTGACCACCAATCGATGCGCCACGCTCGCATCCTGCAAGATCTGCTCGCTGGAGACACCAAGCAGATTCCCCGCGCCGGCTGTCAGGGATTCACAGCTGCCGGCACCATCCTCAGGAAGCCTGAAGGCGAAAAAAGCGCCGGGAAGGTGATGCGTCATCCATTGCAATCGCGTTTCGGCACGATGGCGCCCCCGTATGCTCAGAATCACGGTCCCAAGCAGGGCAAAAATCACGCCGATCACGATCGCCGGCGCCAGCAGCGGTACGCGATATAGCGAGGCTGCTTCCGGTGCCAATCCGGTGGGGAGATACATGAAGCTCAATGACTGGGCGACATCCCAACCCAACACCAACGTAGCGAGCGTCGCGAGCAGCGCGCTTGCCACAATGACTCTATTCGCTCTTCCAGGGTCTGCCACCATGTTCGATCGCCTCCAGCAATCGGGCCATCTCAGCACGAGAATGGCAGGGAGGGCGGTGCAAGCCCAGCGCTGGTCACTCTCATATCGTCGATAAACCTACTACAGGACGCATGATTCATGTGTGTTGCCTGAAGTCATTGGTAGGGCAGCGTGTCGCGGAGCCTGTCCCCGCTTTCCCCCTTGCTTTGGCGGTGCACGGAGCATAGGCGAGAATGTTTCTGAGTCAGGAACAGGAGTTTTTGGCTGCCTGGATCCCGCACGCCCGTCCGGGCGAAGGCACAAAAAAGCCGGCACAAGGCCGGCTTTTTCACATCTTGGTGGGCGGTACAAGGTTCGAACTTGTGACCCTTGCCGTGTGAAGGCAATGCTCTACCGCTGAGCTAACCGCCCGGTTGGCCGCGAAGTGTACAGGATCGCCACCTTCAAGCAATGGAAGAGCCTACGGACCGCCGCCAATGCTCAAATGAGCATGTCCAACGAGGTTGTAAGCACGCACGTATGCTCCAAGGCTTCTGTTTTCTGTGCACGCACGTCCACGATTGAGATTCCAATAGCGCTACTGTGGCTTCCGTGCAGCGTAGGCCCATTCGTTCTGCGCACGAAAGACGCGCAGTATTGGTGACTATAAGTCAAGCTTTGGGTGGCGATGCCTGAAGTCGAGGGAATTTCGCAAGCGCAGACAATCCGGCGTCGAAGGCGATTCGGGGCTGGCATAATTGCTCATCGTTTCTGGATTACCGGAGCTCACCTGCATGGATTCGCTGCAACGCCTTGCGACGACCCGGATTGCCATCGTCGGGCTAGGGTATGTTGGTCTGCCGCTTGCGGTGGAGTTCAGCAAGCGTTTCGTGACCATTGGATTCGATACCAATGCATTGCGCATCAAGGCACTAGTGGACGGTCATGACAGCACCTTGGAAGTGGATGCCGCCGAACTGGCCAGCGCCACGAACCTGACGTACACATCTGTCCTGGATGACATCGCGAGTTGCACGACCTTTATTGTCACCGTGCCGACTCCTATCGATGACGCCAAACGGCCTGACCTCAACCCACTCATCAATGCCAGTGAAGCGCTGGGTCGCGTGCTTAAGCCCGGCGATACCGTCATTTACGAATCAACCGTCTACCCAGGCTGCACCGAAGAAGTTTGCGTGCCGATCCTGGAGCGCGTCTCGGGCCTGCGCTATGACGCAACCCTCATGGCCTTGCCGCCCGGCGAAGCTGCGTTGCGCGAAGCCGATTGGGAGGAAGACCTGGCCGTTATAGGTGATGCCAGCAGTCTTGAGCCGGCTGCATTCGATCTGTTGATCCAGCACGATAGAGAACCACCAAGCATCGTCTCAAGCGACAAGACCTTTTCCATCGGCTACAGCCCTGAACGCATCAACCCCGGCGATAAGCAGCACCGCCTCACTAGTATCCTGAAAGTGACTTCCGGCTCAACACCTGAAGTGGCGAGTTTTGTGGACGCCTTGTATGCCAGCATCATCACGGCCGGTACTCATAAAGCTCCCAGTATCAAAGTTGCCGAAGCAGCCAAGGTAATCGAGAACACACAGCGTGATCTTAATATCGCCCTGGTCAATGACCTCGCCATCCTGTTCAACAAACTCGGCATCGACACCCTCGACGTGCTGGAAGCCGCCGGCACCAAATGGAACTTCCTGCCATTTCGCCCCGGTCTGGTCGGCGGCCACTGCATCAGCGTGGATCCGTACTACCTCACCCATAAAGCCGCGCAGGTGGGCCACCATCCGCAGGTTATCCTGGCCGGCCGCCGCACCAATGACGAAATGGGTGTCTACGTCGCAGACCAGGTCATCAAGCTGATGCTGCGCAAGGGCATCAATCCAGTGGAGTCGCGCGTACTGGTGCTGGGCCTTGCGTTCAAGGAAAACTGCCCGGACCTGCGCAACAGCCGTGTGGTGGACATCATCGATACACTTCGTGGATATAACGCGAATGTAGATGTCCATGATCCATGGGTCGGTGCGCATGAAGCCGAACACGAATATGGCATCACGCCGATCAGCGACGTGGAGCAGGGCGTTTACGACGCGGTGATCCTTGCCGTGGGCCATGATCAATTCCGTGCACTGGGCGGCGATGGCATTCGTCGTTTCTGCAAGCCGGCGTCTGTTGTTTATGACGTCAAGTGCGTTTTACCGCGCGATGCCGTAGACGGACGGCTCTAGTCCAATGCAGGTCGTGGTCACCGGCGGTGCTGGTTATATCGGAAGTCATGCTTGCGTCGCCTTGCTCGCTACGGGTCATGCAGTCACAGTGCTCGACAATCTGTGTAATAGCTCGAGCATCGCCCTGCAGCGCGTGCAGGAACTCACCGGCAAGGCGTTGCGCTTCGTCCAGGGCGATGTTCGCAATTCGCTCGATTTGGCGCACGCATTCGCAGGCGGTGTCGATGCCGTCATGCATTTCGCGGCACTCAAGGCTGTCGGTGAAAGCTGCGAACAACCGTTGCGCTATTTCGACAACAATATCGCCGGCACAATTACGCTGATGCGAGCGATGCAAGAGCATGGGGTACGGCAACTGGTGTTCAGCTCATCGGCCACCGTTTATGGGCAGCCTGATGTGGTTCCGGTGGACGAATCTGCACCTTTGCGCGTGAGCAATCCCTACGGGCGCAGCAAGCTGGTCATGGAGGACCTGATTGGTGATTGGTGCAATGCGAATCCTGAAGCAAGCGCAGTATTGTTGCGCTATTTCAACCCAGTCGGCGCACACCCCAGCGGTCGCATCGGCGAAGACTCGGGCGGCACGCCGAATAACCTCATGCCGTACATCGCCCAAGTCGCTATTGGCCGTCGTCAATGTTTGCAAGTCTTCGGCAACGACTACCCAACGCCTGACGGCAGCGGCATCCGCGATTACCTGCACGTCGTTGATTTGGCTGAAGCCCATGTCAAGGCACTCGCTTACTCTAGTGAATCACCCGGCTGCCACATCCTTAACTTGGGCACGGGCCGTGGTACCAGCGTGCTGGAGCTGGTAAGCGCTTTCGAGCAAGCGACCGGCCAGCGTATTCCGCTGGAGATCGTTGCGCGCCGAGCAGGTGACGTTGCCGAGTACTGGGCAGATCCTGCCAAGGCCAACGTCTGCCTGGATTGGCACGCCACCCGCACCATCCATGATATGTGCGCCGATACATGGCGTTGGCAAACACAAAACCCGGCCGGCTTTGCCTGATCACGCGCGTCCAGTCTGGCCGCACATGCGGAGGGGAGGGTTCGCGGTAGGGGATCGCGGCCTCTGCCTTGGGTGAGATCTCCAAACGGGACGAGTCTCGTTCGCGCTGTAAGCTCAGTGTCCTGCCGCAGCGCTCGAGCCACATGAAAATTCTCGTCACCGGCACGGCCGGGTTCATAGGCTCCCATCTAGTCCTCTGCCTTTTGAAGCGCGGCGATACAGTCATTGGCATCGATAATCTGTCGGACTATTACGACGTAACGCTGAAGAAAGCTCGCCTGGCGCGCTTTGCCGACCACCCCAACTACACCCACATTCACGCGGACTTGGCCGACCGCGCCGCCATTGAATCCGTCTTCGCCACGCACAAACCGCAGCGCGTGGTGAACCTGGCCGCGCAGGCTGGTGTGCGCTATGCCGCGACAAATCCGCATGTGTACGTTGACACCAATGTCGTGGGCTTCCTGCACATCCTGGAAGGTTGCCGTCACCATGACGTGGAGCACTTGGTGTTTGCGTCAACCAGTTCAGTGTATGGCGCTAATCTCGCTATGCCGTTCTCGGAGCACCAGCCCACCGAACACCCGCTGACACTGTACGCCGCCAGCAAAAAAGCCAACGAGCAGATGGCGCATAGCTATGCGCACCTTTATGACATCCCATGCACAGGCCTGCGCTTCTTCACCGTATACGGTCCATGGGGCCGCCCGGACATGGCGCCCTTTCTGTTCACCAAGGCCATCCTGGCCGGCGAGCACATCAAGGTCTTCAATCACGGCAAGCACAAGCGCAGCTTTACCTATGTCGATGACATCGTGGAAGGCGTGATTCGCACACTGGACAAGGTGCCGGGCAGGGATGCCGACTGGAACGGCCAGGCACCGGACCCAGCCACCAGCGGCGTCGCCCCGTATCGCATCTACAATATCGGCAACGAACAACCGGTCGAGCTGCTGCGTTATCTCGAATTGCTTGAAGCATGCCTGGGCAAGAAGGCGATCATGGAGATGCTGCCGCTGCAGGCCGGTGATGTGCCGGATACCGAGGCCGATGTCTCGGCTCTGATCGAGAACGTAGGCTATAGGCCCGTGGTGTCGGTAGAAGAGGGCGTGGCAAATTTCGTGCGCTGGTATCAGGGTTATTACGCGTAACCGAGGACCTTCGTTGCAACTTTGTCGTGGCGGATCGCAGGTGCGCTAAACGTCATACGCGTGATCTTCGCTGGTGCTGGTGGATGTTGGTGCCAATGATCGCCGTGTTGACTCTGATTTGAGTGGGCTTGGTGCGAATTTTTCAAGTTGCGCCATCGATAGTGCGGATCACCAGAGGGAAGCGTAAGCACCCACCCAGCATTACTCCAGCTGCGCCTGCGCGAAAGCAGCGTCCAATGCGTCCATGGCGTCGACGGGCTTGCAGTTGGCGGCTTTCTCGTAAGCGTTGGCGGCGGCATCCTCATTACGGCGCTCGTCCAGCAACAACAGGATGTTGCCGTGCTCGATGTGGGCAATCGGCGAGGCCGGGGTCAGTTTCAGTGCGGTCTTGATGTGGCCCTCCGCCTCGGATGTCTTGGCGCCGTACGTCAGGCCGCCGATCATCGCGCCGATCTTGTTGATGATTTCTGCGTGGTAGAGCGCCAGCGCGGTATGTGCCTCTGCGTGCTGCGACTCCAGCACCAGGGCTGCATCCAGTGATGCCCGCACCTTGGTGGCGATGCCCATTTTCAATGCCTTCGCAATACTGAGGCCCTGACTGTAGCGACCGAGCGCGAAGGCGTGGCGATAGTGACTGTTGGGTTCTTCGGGCAGCGCTTTGATCGCGGCTTCGGCAAGGGTGGCTGCTTGTTCATAGCGACTGAGCTGTTCGGCTTGGTCATCGACCAGATGGGTCGCATGGATACCGAGTGCCTTGACCGCAACTGATGCTCCGACAGCGCCAAGTGCCGTGCCGGCATCGAAGGCGGCCTCGAAATCGCCATGGTGGAATGCACGCCAGGCACCTTGCAGCGCTTCAGCGAGAGCGTTGGCATCGAGCTGGGGTGCCGATTTGCCAGCTGCCTTGAGCAGGGCTGCCGCGCGCTGGGTATCGGGGTAAGGCTCGCAGTCGCCCACGTGGAGTTTCGTCCACGCTTTCCTCAGGGCACCGCCGGCATAAACGTAAGCCTTCGCGTCATGCGGGAATGCTGCCCAACTGGATGCGCCACGTTTCTTCGCTGCCATGCTGATTCCCTGTCTTGATGTCAAGTTCGCAGCATCCCGCGGAAAAGGGGTCAGAGTAAAGTTTCCTGACAGATACCTAGAACGATTCGGGAATCGCCGATAGGAAATTTACTCTGACCCCTTTTCCTGACGTTCAGGAGCAATCCAAGTGTCATTGGCCGGAAATTTAACCTTGCGCTTTTCCTGCGCTGGCAGTGACTTGGCTCGTGTGATTACTCGACGCTGGCGCCCCAATCCTGGCAAATCTAGTCCCTCCACGGAGCCTGTCAGGGCCGCGAGTACGAGCAAGGTGAACCCAAACAACAATGCTGCAATCGTCGAGCCGACCGCGCGTTATCTTTGGCTTGTATGGTTTGGTGCACTGGTGGCGGTTCGACGTGAGTCGAAAGCGGCCGTGAAGCGCACGAGCAGCGAAGTCGAAAACACCGTCGCCGACGCGCGCCATGCACTGCGTCGTGCCGAAGCCAACTTAAGTGCCAGTGCGCACGGCGTACGCACTTAGTTTGAGCCGAAGGTGCAGAAGCTCAGCAGCGACCCGGAAACGCTGCTGGCGCCGATGGTCGACAAAATGGATCTGGGCAAGTTCGGCCCGAAAGCCAACGCTGCGTCGCGTCAGCCGTAAGCTGACCAAGCCCGTGGAGAAAAAGACAGCCAGCTGAGTGGCTTCTGCCTCGGTACTGCTAAACCGGTGGATAACCCAACGTCGCCCGCGCAGGCGGGTGTTGTTGCTTGTGGCGATCTGTTACTCAAGGATGCCGATGCCGCCTGTCCTTGCACGGGTAATTACTCTGCGGGCATCACGCAATCCCGACCCGCGTGTTTGGCGCGGTACATCGCAGCATCGCCGCGAACAAGCAGCTCGCTGAGATCTTCGTGCGGACGCCATTGGGCGATGCCGCCACTGAACATCAGCGGGCCGTAGCGATCCTGCGAAAGGGGTTCGCGCTGTGAGTGGACGAACAGCAGCGCGGCATTCTCATCCAATGCTGGCAACAGGCAAACGAATTCCTCGCCCCCGAAGCGGGCGGCCAAGCCTGCGTCGAGACGTTCCGCCAAGAGATGTCCCACCTGTTGCCATGCTTCCTCTCCAGCGGCGTGACCGTGCAGTTCGTTTCTTTAGCTTGAGTTTGTCCAGGTCGATGAACAGTGAGCTGAGCTGCCCTGGACGACGGTGACCAAGTTGTTGAAGTCGTTGCGCCATGGCGGCAGTCAGCTGAGCGACGACTTCGAAGCGCGCCTGGCGGGCGCGCTCGACGACTTCGTGGGCACGTGCGGAGACGTCGCGCACGATATTCACCGAGTGCTTCGATCCATTCGGGCTCGCCACCCGCCGCGAACTCAACTCGACCGCGACCGCGGTGCCGTCCTTGCGCCAGAACGTGAGTTCATCCGTGAAAAAAAAGTTGGCGCTTCCAGTCAAGCCGTGCCTGGTGGAACACCTCGTCGTCGGTGAATTGCAGCTGGTCGCGTGGCATCCCGCGCAGCTCGTCTAGCGACTAGCAGTACAGGCGGGAGGCTCCCTCGTTGGCGGCCAGGATCGTCTCGCTGGCATCCGCGCCGCCGTCTGCGCACACGTAGACCAACGCATCGAGGATGTTGTCGAACAGCAACCGATACAGCAAATCCTGTTCGGCAATCCGGCGGTGGTAAACACCAAGTATGTCTGCATGCGTGAACACGCTTTGTAAGCGCGCGCACAGTGCTGTGACGAAGTCCAAGTGACCGCGGCTGGGTCGACCAGTTGGTTGCGGGCAAGCGCGAGTCACGCGATCGGCTGTGGGCGATCGTCGAGCAACGTGATCAGCGTTGCCCTGCGCGCGATCTCCTCCGGCCGCGCAACATCGTACACATCGGCGTGCGTCAGCTGTCCAGCTAACGGGCGGGGCGCGCATGTCCAGGCAACGAGTTCAGGCCAGTTGCCAATCTGGAATACCGTTTCGGTCGGCGCGCCTGTCACAGGATCTAGCGCCGTAAGTACCGCCGCAGCAGCATTCAACCGGTTGGCGCGCTGGCGTTGATCAAGGACCTGCCCAAGCGCGTCAAGGCTGCCGTTGGTCATTGCGTCCAATGGTATGTGGCAGGTCGCATGTCGACGCGACAAGACCACCTCGCGGATCTTCTAAACCGCAATGGCGACCACTCCCAGTGTTTGGCCGTCTGACCCCGGCATCGCGCTGCAGGAAAAGTCAAACCAGCACGCCTCGTGCTCGCCATGTTTGACGAGGGGCAAGAGTGAGTCGTGGAAGGTCAGTGGTTCCTGCGTGATACGTACCTGCTCGATGGCAGGTTCGAGAAATTCCCAGATTTCAGGCCAAAACGCGCTCGCCGGCTGGCCGTAGGATGCTGGGTGTTTGTCGCCATAGCTCTGATTGTAGGCGTCGTTGTAGATCTGGTGCAGTTGCGGCCCCAACCGGTGGAAACGGGGAAGCCAGATGCCAGGACCGTGTTGACCACCGCACGCATTTGCGATGTTTAACTATCGACTGGCCCAAGTGGCGTCGCGGACCAATCCGTTGCCTGGGACACCCGTTGGTTTTTCCTGCATTGGGGTGGGGTCCGGTGGCTACCGAGGCCACTGTTCACACAGCGCGGCGGGCGCTGCACCGGCAGCAGGCTGATCTATGGGCCGCGGACGACAAGCTTCAGTCGAAATACGCGCGCGTCAGGGTATGCATGTGCAGGCGTTCGGCATCACGCAGGAATGGCGCGATCAGCATCATCACTTGCACGATGCCATCGCGGATCGAGGCATGTTCGTCTTTGTCGCCTCGGGCGGCGGCGTAGTTCATCCAGAACGTGGCAATCACCAGAATATTGGTCGCGGCGGCATCCACTTCATCGGCGGAGGCGCGCATCACTTCCGCCTTCACCAGTCCGCGCATGACTTGATGCGCTTGTTCGTCGGCGCGCTTGAGGATGCGTGCAAAGCGCATGCGCAGGCGGCGGTTGCGGCTGAGGATGTCGACCAGATCGCGATACAGGAAGCGGTAATCCCAGATGCACTCGAACACCAGATGCAACTGTAGCCAGACATCTTCCAGGCCCGGCAAGCGCCCGCTGGGCGCGGCGAGGGCGGCATCCATTCGCGCTTCGTAGCCCGCGAACAGGTGCTCGATGATGTCGTCTTTGTTGCGGAAGTGGTAGTACAGGTTGCCCGGGCTGATTTCGAGTTCATCAGCGATATGGTTGGTGGTGACGTTGGGTTCGCCCTGCGTGTTGAACATCGCAAGCGATGCATCGAGGATGCGTTGTCTTGTCTGCCTTGCCATTTTGCGTAGGCGCCTTCGGCCGCGCTTAAGCGGTCAGTGTCTTGACCAGGTCGATGTATTGCTGCTTCGCATCGTCCTGGCTGGTGCCGGCGATCTTGGCCCATGCTTCGTATTTGGCAGTGCCTACGAAATCAAAAAAACCCGGCTTCGGGCCGCTGACTTCGCCCTCGGCGCCTTGCTTGTATAAGCCATACAGGCGCAGAAGGGTGTCGTTATCGGGGCGCTCGCTCAAGGCGTGCACGTCTTTGGCGGCTTGTTCGAACTGGGCGGCGAGATCGGACATTGGCTGGCTCCCTACGGTCTGGTGCGATAAGAGCATGCGCTCCCACGAGGGTCAACACGGCTCAATACGGCAGTGAATTGTCGATGGCGCTCCGCTCTGGCAACGTAGGCGGTCACGCAGCGCACAATTGCGCTACAGCCATCATGGAGCGCAAGGCATGAGTTATTTCGTCACCGGTGGTACTGGCTTCCTGGGGCGCTTCCTGATTGGCAACTTGCTCAAGCGCAAGGGCACGATTCACGTGTTGGTGCGCAAGGCATCGACCAAGAAATTCGCGGCATTGTCGAAAAAAATGGGTTGGGATCCCAAGCGAGTGATCTCGGTCACCGGTGACATGACCGCTCCGAAATGTGGTCTTACCGCTGCGCAGGTCCGCACGCTGTCGGCCAAGAAGATGCAGCACTTCTTTCATCTGGCTGCGATTTACGACATGACCGCCAGTGCAGAGAGCCAGCGCGTGGCCAATATCGACGGCACCCAGCACGCGCTGGATCTGGCGGCGGTGCTGAAGGTGAGTTGCTTTCACCACACCAGTTCAATTGCCGCAGCGGGCATGTATCCGGGCGTCTTCCGCGAGGACATGTTCGAGGAGGCCGAGGGCTTGGACGATCCCTACTTGCGTACCAAGCATGATTCCGAAGGTCTGGTTCGCAACGAAACCCGCATCACGTGGCGGATCTATCGGCCCGGGATGGTGGTGGGTCATTCGCAGACCGGCGAAATGGACAAGATTGACGGCCCGTACTACTTCTTTACCTTCCTCAAGAAGCTCCGCGAAATGCTGCCGCCGTGGATGCCGACGCTGGGGTTGGAAGGCGGGCGCATCAACGTGGTGCCGGTGGACTTCGTGGTCGATGCGATGGACCACATCGCGCACAAGCCCAAGCTTGATGGGCAGACCTTCCATCTGACTGACCCGGAGCCCATGCGAGTTGGCGAGGTGCTCAATACCTTCGCGCGCGCTGGCCATGCGCCGCAGATGACTATGCGCATCGATGCGCGGATGTTCGCGTTCGTGCCTGCCAGCGTCCGCATGGCGGTTGGCAACCTGCCCCCACTCAAGCGCTTCATGGGCATGCTGCTGCGTGACTTCCAGATCCCGAAGCAGGTGCTGAAGTTCATCACCTATCCGACTCGTTTCGACAACCGCGAAGCAGAGCGTGCGCTGAAGGGTAGCGGCATCAAGGTGCCGCCGCTGGACACCTATGCGTGGCGGCTGTGGGATTACTGGGAGCGATACCTTGACCCCGACCTTTTCATTGACCGCAGCCTGAAGGGCAAGGTGCGCAACAAGGTGGTGGTGATCACCGGTGGCTCGTCCGGCATTGGCCTTGCCAGCGCGCAGAAGGTCGCCGCGGCTGGTGCGATTACTGTGATCGTGGCGCGTGGCGAGGAAGAACTTTTCAAGGCACGCGATGCCATGAAGGCGGCGGGCGGCAAGGCGGCTCCTGCCAAGGTCTTCGCATACATCGCTGATCTGGCCGATATGGCGGATTGCGACCGGCTGGTTGCCACCATCCTCAAGGAACATGGCCAAGTTGATGTGTTGGTCAACAATGCCGGGCGTTCGATCCGGCGTTCTATCGAGGCCAGTTACGACCGCTTCCATGATTTCGAACGGACCATGCAGCTGAACTATTTTGGCAGCATCCGCCTGATCATGGGCTTCATGCCGGGCATGATCCAGCGCCGCAAGGGTCACGTCATCAACATCAGTTCGATCGGTGTGCTGGCCAACTCACCGCGGTTCTCGGCCTATGTGGCATCGAAAGCCGCGTTGGATGCATTCAGCCGCTGCGCGCAGGGTGAGTTGTCTGGCAAGGGGATTTCCTTCACGACGATCAACATGCCGCTGGTGAAGACGCCGATGATCGCGCCGACCAAAATGTACGATAGCGTGCCGACGCTGACTCCGGACGAGGCGGCGGACCTGATTGTGAAGGGCATCATCGAAAAACCCAGCCGGATTGCGACGCGGCTGGGCATCTTCAGTGCGCTGATCAATGCGCTGGCGCCGAAGGCCTACGAAGTCATCATGAGCACGGCGTTCGAACTGTTCCCAGACTCTGCCGCAGCCAAGGGTGACCGGGCCGCGCTCAAGGGCGAGACGCAGCCGAGCAGTGAACAGATCGCGTTTGCCTCGCTGATGCGTGGCGTGCATTGGTGAGCCGTAAATGGTGCCCTGCGATTGAAATGGGGACCGGGGGGATGAAGCGCGCTTCATCCCCCCGGTCCCCATTTCATTGCGCTTTCCTATTTGCGCGCCATCAATAAGACCGGCATTGGATAAAGCGCACCGCGCGATCACTGCCTGGGGGCGGCTGCAGCTGGACGCGCGACGCAGCAAGTTCCGGATATCTTTCCAGCAACGGGCAAAGCTCGGACACTGGATCTGATTCGGAACTGCTCAAGTTCACTTGAAGCGTGGATTGCGTCGACCACATCGCACGCTGTACGCCAAACAGCGTCGAGATGCTGTCGGCTGCTTCACGCCTGCGCTTATCAAGCGCAGCAGCATCGGTGGGGACCTGCTCAACCTGCTGGGTGCCAGCAGCTGCAGGTGCCTCGCTGCGTGCATCAGGCGCGTGATTGCTTGCGGTACTTTGCGATGTTGCCGCGTTCGCATCTGTTGTCGATTCAATCGGCGCCTGCATGTTGTAGGCCACCAGTCCCGTTACCAGGCCCAGTACGGCAGCCGCGGTCCAAGCCAACAACGGTGCCTTGGGGTTGGCTGCCTTGGTGCTGCCAGGCAGGGATTGTTCGGGAATGAAGGGCTTGACCTTCGGCCACAAGTGTTCCCCATCGATCAATTCCACCTGCTGTTGGTTGGCAACACGCCGCGCTTCCGCATCAAAGCGACCTGGAGTCACCACAATCGACGCAGTGGCACCACGCAATTCAGCGGATTTGCCAAGCCCAAGCACGGCTTGCGCGGAAACTACCGACGAACTGCCATGCTTGCAGGACAGCAGGGTTCGCTGTGAACCACGCTTGAGCAGGATGTCCTTGCCATCAGAGGCAAATCCATCGTTTGGAGTGCCATCGTCGCTGATGGTTGCATAACCGGCAGCATGCATGGCCCGCAACACTAGACGAATGAAATCGGCCCAACGCAGGCCTGCCAGGTAGTCCAGCCCCTGTTGCAGGTCGCTACCTTGGGAAGGCTGTCGGCGTAACCAAGCGGTGGCGCCTGCACCAGCAAGCGTAAAAACAATAATGCCAAGCAAAAACGGAAACATGAAACCGTCCGGGAGAGATGAAGCAGAGGCTGGAAACTATAGCCCTGAACGGATGAACCGGCGATGCCAGCCTCACGCCACGCATCGAAATCAGATGCCCCTCAATCCGGAAGCATTGCGTGAGAGGAACCAGTGGAATCTTGGACTGACCGCGCTTGCGTGACAGTCCGAGGCGGCCCCGGACAGTCAATTACTGAGCGGTATCAGCTTTTTTTGGCAACTGTCTTGCGCGGCTTCCTGGTGGATGCCTTTGCAGCCGGCTTGGGGGCGGCCTGCTTCACGACTTTACGTGCTGCCTTCGGAGTTTTTACAGCTTGGGCTGGTTTCGCGGCAGGCTTGCCATTGCCCTTGCGCAGTTCTGCGGTCAGCCGCTCGACGCGCTCGGACAGGGTGCTGAGCTCTTCGCGGCCGGGAACGCCAAGTTTGACCAGAACGCGCTGCACGCGAACCTCGAACACGCTTTCTAGCTTGTCCCAAGTATCTGCGGCGCGTTCTTTGGCTTGGCCAACGCGGCCTTCGACAACGTCACGGACCACGTCGGCACGATTGCCGGCGAATTTGCGCGCAGTCTGTTCCAGCGAAAGGCCATCACGGACCAGGCTCTCGAACAACTTGCCACCTTCGGCCTGTGCGCGGTTGAACGCACCCATGCCGGCCAGCCAAATTTGTTGCGCAGATTCGGTGATCGACTTGCCCAGCCGCTCAGCTTGCACATTGGAGTCTTTTGCACTGGAATCCTTCGAGCTGCCTGAGGTGCTCTTGCGTGCAGTTTTCTTCAGCTTGGCCATGTGTCCTCTTGTGGCGTCATCGGCGACGCGCGGTTTGTGGATTGGCAATCAGCATCGCCCCGCTGTCTAGAGCATTCACACCATGGTGCGTGGCAAGCCCAGGCGGTGTTCGATTTCGTCCAGCGCACGTCCGAGCCGTGCCGTGGTTTCGGTTTGACGTTGGCTGCTAGGCAGGTGCGCAAGGATCGAGCGTGGTTTGTTCACAATCACATCACTGCGCAGGGTGATGCCGTGTTGGGCAAGGATCGGAGCCAACACGTCGCGCCGCTTGCGAAGGTCCGTCAGCGTATTACGGTAAGCAAGTTGCGAAATCC
Source organism: Lysobacterales bacterium (assembly GCA_038242955.1). Taxonomy (GTDB): domain Bacteria; phylum Pseudomonadota; class Gammaproteobacteria; order Xanthomonadales; family Xanthomonadaceae; genus Thermomonas. The sequence goes on along the minus strand of JBBSRO010000024.1, from coordinate 15,075 downwards.
GCCTGCGTGCGGAGAAACTGAAGATGTTGGTATAGAACAGCTCACGGTTGTCGGCATTGGGCTCGAACACCAGTTGGTCGATGTTGGGATACTGCGTCGCGTAGCGGGCCAGACCGACCTGCATGCGCGACTGCAGCATGGTCCGCAGGGTTTGCGAGAGCACGCCTGGCAGGCCACCTTCCGCGATGCGGCGGTCGCTGAAGCGATGCAATTGCGCGACGTCCTCGCTATCGTTGCCTGGATTGAATGGAACCAGCGGATTGATGCCAAGCATCAGGTCGACGCCGCGATCAAGCACGATCGATGCATGCATGGTCCTGCGCAACGCGCCATCGACGAAATGGCGCCTGCGCCCACTCTTGTCGAGTAATTCAACAGGGGGGGTACAGACCGGGCAGGGCGGCACTGGCTTGCACCGCTTGTGAAATTGGAAGGTCGTCCCAGTCCTTGTCGCCGAAGCGCACTGCCTCGCCGCTGTCGAGGTCCACCCCGATCACGTACAGCGCGCGATCAAGCTGGCGAAAATCATTCGTGCGACCACCACGAGTGAATACATCGCGCAGGAAGCGCTCGATTTCGGCATTGTCGAAGAGGCCGGTCGGTACTAGCCCACTAATGCGGTTGATCAAGTCCGACCACCGTGAATCACCGCGGCCAAACCAGAAGTCGCGAGTCAGTCTTGCCGTGAGTCGTGGAATTGCTGCCGCGCGCTGCATGTACTCCAGGAACGCGGGGCGCAGGAAGGTTTCCGGCCGAAAGTTCACGTCCGGGCTGTCGCCGCTGATGAAGATCCGGCACAACTCGGCGGTGTCCATGCGATTGGCCAAGCCAGCGGCGAAGAACGCACCGGAGCTCACGCCCACGTAGCAATCCAGGCGCGTAAGGTCCAGGCCATCGCACGCTTCGTCCAGCGCACGCAGCGCGCCCAGTTCGTACATTGCGCCGATCGGCCCCCCCCCTGCTATTGCGATTCCGATCTTTGGGGGCTGGCCGCTCTTGCGGCGCTTTTTTGCGGCATGCAATGAAAGCATCAGGCGTGGTCCGCTTGCGTCGAATCTGGTCGATCCCGAGTGTAACGGAGCGTCGCCGAGTATTGCGTCGATGCCGATTGCTGCAGACACTGGCAGCATGGCTCGCACCATTGATCGTACTACCCACCAGGGCAACATCCGTGCGCTAGATCATTCTGCGCGCCTGTCGCGTCGACTGGTCTACCACCAGGCGCTTCACGATCCTCAGCGCGAGCCCCGCAACCGCCTGCGCTGGTTGAAACCTCTGCAGGCGTGGCAGACCCAACGCATTGAACGCAGTTTCGGGCGCTTCCTGCAGGATCCGGCGCGCCGGCCGGCCGCGAGTTTCTTCCTCAGTGACGTCTATGGCGACCGCGATTTCACTCAGCGCGATGCGGATATCGCCAAGGTCATGCCGATGATGCAGCTCTTGTTGCCGGCCGCGCTGGTCGCCACGGTGACCGATGGCATTGAGTTGGGCGTCTTGACCCATGCGCTGGACTTGCGCATGGCGCAGGCACTGCAAAAACTTGCGCCACGCCGACGCAAGATTGATGAGGCGCTGTATGCGCAGGCTTATCGTGACGTCGGACTGCCGCGGTTGCGCGCACGCCAGATCGCGTTGATCGACCATGTCGGGCAGGGACTAGCGGCGGCGTTGCGAATGCCTGGGGTCAGCGTGTTGCTCAGGCTGTCGCGAGTGCCTGCAAAAGCCGCTGGCTTGGGCGAATTGCAGTTATTCCTTGAACGCGGGTTCGAGGCCTTTGCGGGGCTGGACGATGCCCATGGCTTTCTCGCGGACATCCGCCAGCATGAATCGGCGGCCATGGCGCGTTTATTCGCCGGGGAAGCCGATCCGTTCCAGGTTGATTGAGTCAGCGTGCACCGAATACCAACAAGCCGGACAGTGCCGCGGCGAGAAGGATTGCGGCAAGCAACAACCACGGTATGCGGCCCATTCCACGTCGGCGTGAGCCGGCTGCGTACTCATCGGCTGCATGCCCATCGTCGGCGTGGTAATGCATCGCAGTATTCCCTGTCGTCTCGCGCAGCGGCGTGCCCTCGACCACGAAACGTTGCTGCACGCCGAAGGCGATCTGGTCACCGGCCTCCAACAGAGCCTGCCTGGTGCGATGCCCGTTGACCATCACATCGGCCTGCGCATCACGCAGCACCGCTTGGCCATTGATCGCCTCGATCCGCGCGTGGTGTTTGGCGATGCCCTGGCCTTCGATGCGGATGTCGGCGTCGCTACCGCAGCCGATTCGGCACGGCTTCTCAAGACTGATGCTGCGGCCATGATTTAGGCCACCGATGCCGCGCAGGATCGGGCGCTGGCCAGCCCATGCCGTGTCGCGAGTAGTGGTGGGCGCCGGCAATGTCTTGCTAGGTTCATTGGCTGCGGTCAGCAGCAACTCGCCGCCATCAACATGGATGCTGTCGCCTGCGCGCAGCATGGCCACGTGTTGCACCGGGCGGCCATTGACATGGACGCCACGCAGGTCATCGGCCACCGTCATCCAGATTCCGCGCCGGTCATTGCATAACTGCAACAGCCACGGCTGTTCGGCATCCACCGGGGCCATCCCGGTCGGCTGTCGGCCGATCGCGTGCAATCCGGCACCTAGCATCAGGTCGGGTTGTTCGCCATCGCAGAAACGCAGTCGCAGTTCGTTCATCGACAGAAATCTAGCATGCGCGCGCGATGGGCATTGGCCTTGCAATCATCTGGCCATCGCTGGTCGTGGATGGCATCGCGCGGCACAATGAGGCAACTCCTGCTACTCCGGCATCACCCATGTCCCATATTGATATCCGCCATGCCCATGCGTTGACAAAGCCCAAGGCCCGCAAGGTGGTCGAAGAGGTGGCGGCGAAACTTGCCGAGCGTTTCCAGATGCAGTGTGGCTGGGATGGCGACGTCCTGAACTTTTCCCGCGCCGGAGTGGATGGCCACATCGCGCTGGGACCGAAGGATGTGCAGGTGAATGCCAAACTCGGTTTCATGGCCGCGATGTTCAAGGATTCGATTGAAAGCGAGATCCGGCGGATGTTGGACGAGAAGTTCTGAGATCGCCAAGCTCAAAAGCTATCGGAAAAGTCTCCACGGATTAGTTACTGAGGAAACGGCTTCGCGCGCGATGCTGCGCTGCGGCATACTGCGAATTCCCTCGGATTCCGGAGTCAGACGATGTCGCGTGCATTCAATTTCAGTGCGGGTCCGGCGACCCTGCCCGAATCCGTGTTGCGACAGGCGCAGTCAGAGATGCTGGAATTCGGCGATGCCGGCGCATCGATCGTCGAACTCAGCCATCGCGGGCCGGAGTTCATTGGCGTAGCCCAACAGACCGAGGCCGACCTACGCACGTTGCTGTCGATTCCTGATGATTACGCCGTGTTGTTCACTGCTGGCGGCGCGACCACTACGCAGGCCTTGCTGCCGCTGAACTTCGCGACGCTAGGCCAAACTGTCGATTACGTGGTGAGCGGCCACTGGGGCAGGACCGCTATCAAGCAAGCCAGGGTCGGCGTGAACGTGAACATCGCGGCCGATGGCGAACCGGGCGGCTATCGGTCCATTCCGGCGCGCAGCGACTGGTCGCTGACGAAGGACGCGGCCTATGTTCACATCACTGCGAATGAAACGATCCACGGCGTCGAATTTCGCGATATTCCCGATGTTGGCGACGTTCCGCTATTCGCCGACTTCAGTTCCTCGATTGCGTCCGAGCCGCTGGATATTTCGAAATTTGGCGTGATCTATGCCGGTGCGCAGAAGAATTTGGGACCTGTGGGTATTGGCGTGTTGATCGTGCGTCGTGACCTGTTGGCGCGCGAAGGCCAGCCGCGCGCGGACATCTTTGACTATCGCCTGCAGCTGAAAGCAGATTCGATGCTCAACACGCCGCCTAGCTGGAACTGGTACCTGCTCGGGCTGACCGTGAAGTGGATGCTAGAAGAAGGCGGCGTTTCCGAATTCGCCACGCGCAATGCGCGCAAGTCGGCGGCGTTATACGACGCCATCGACAATTCGGGCGGCTATTACCGAAACGAAGTCGAGACCGGGGTGCGCTCACGCATGAACGTTCCGTTCTTCCTGCACGATGAGGCGCTGGACAAGGAATTCCTGGTCGGTGCCAAGGCCGCAGGCCTGATCGGTCTGAAGGGTCACCGCGCACTCGGCGGCATGCGCGCATCGATTTACAACGCGATGCCCGAAGCGGGCGTGCAGGCCTTGGTCGATTACATGCGTGGGTTCCAGGCAGGTCATGGCTAACAAACCAACAGCAAGAATTCCAACACCCCCGAAGCCCGTGAAGGCTCCGAAGGCGACTAAGGCGACTAAGGCCACTAAGGCCACTAAGGCCACTAAGGCTCCGAAGGCTCCGAAGGCTCCGAAGGCGAGCGAGACACAGCCCGACTTGGGCCAGGTCCGCGAGCAAATCGACGGCATCGATAGGCAGATCCAGGAGCTGATTGCGGAACGTGCGCAGTGGGCGCACCAGGTTGGCAAAGCCAAGGGGAAACTCGCCGCGGCGGTCGATTACTACCGTCCCGAGCGCGAGGCACAGGTCCTGCGCCGGGTCGTGGATCGCAACGACGGCCCTTTGGCAGACGAAGTGCTGGTGCGTTTGTTCCGCGAAGTGATGTCCGCGTGCCTGGCGCAGCAGGAGCCACTCAAGATCGGCTACCTCGGTCCGGAAGGCACCTTCAGCCAGCAAGCGGTCCACAAGCATTTCGGTCATTCTGCGCACGGATTGCCGCTTGCCAGCCTGGAAGAGGTGTTCGAGGCCGTCGCTGCAGGCGATGCCGATTTCGGCGTGGTGCCGGTGGAGAATTCGGGGCAGGGCACGATTCAGATGACCTTGGACTTGTTCCTCACTTCGCCCTTGCATATCTGTGGCGAGGTGGAGCTGCGCGTCAACCAGTTCCTGCTATCGCGCACGGGTCGCATCGAAGACGTAGAGCGCATCTACTCACATCCGATGTCACTGGCGCAGTGTTCGGGCTGGCTGCGTGCGAATGTGCCGCACATCGAGCGCCATTCTGTTTCCAGCAATGCAGAGGCGGCACGGCGTGCTAGAAAGGCTGACGATGCTGCTGCGATCGCCGGTGAGTCGGCCGCGCATGTCTACGGCCTAAAGAAGATTGCCGGCCCCATCGAGGACCGTAGCGACAACACCACCCGCTTCATCGTGGTCGGCCGCCAATCGTTCCCATCATCCGGCCATGACCGCACCTCCCTGCTTGTGTTCATCTACGACCGTCCAGGCGCCCTTTACGGCGTATTGGAACCGCTGGCGCGGCGCGGCATCAGCATGAATCGGATCGAGTCCCGGCCTGCACATGGCCACGTGTGGGAGTACGCGTTCTTCATCGATGTTGCTGGCCATTGTGAAGAATCTCCGTTGAAGGATGCATTGGCTGAAATCGGCGAGAAGGGTGACGACGTGCGCGTCTTGGGTTCCTATCCAGTCGCGATCCTCTAACGCCATGATCGATTTCGAAAGACTCGCCAATGCCGGCGTGCGTGGATTGCGCGCCTACGACCCGGGCCATGATCTGGTGGCGTTGCGCCGCAAGTTTTCGCAGACCGTCGCACAGACAACGCATGCGCGGTTGGTTGAGATGGGCTCCAACGAGAATCCCTACGGCGCCAGTCCGCGTGCACGCAAGGCGATCATTGATGCGTTGGCCGGCATGCACATTTATCCTGACCCCCTGGGCGGCGACTTGAAGCGCGCATTGGCGGAATTCCACGGAGTCGATACCTCGTGCCTGCTGCTCGGTAATGGCTCGCACGAGTTGCTGATGCAGTTCGCGCAGGTCTTCGCCGGTCCCGGTGATGAGGTGGTGGCATCGCAGTTCGCCTTCGCGGTCTATGCGTTGGCCGCGCAGGCTGCAGGGGCAACGTTACGCACGGCGCCGGCATTGCCGCGCGGACATGCGATGCGGCACGGCCACGACCTTGCCGAACTGCGTGCAGCGATGGGGCCGCGTACAAGACTTGTTTACCTGGCCAATCCCAACAATCCGACCGGAACCTGGTTCGCGGCCGATGACTTCGCTGAGTTCATGAGCTCGGTACCGACGGAGGTCATCGTGGTGGTGGACGAGGCTTATGCCGAGTTCGTGGATGCGCCGGATTACGCCAGCGCTTTGTCCATGGTCATACGCTATCCAAATTTGGTTGTCACCCGGACCTTCAGCAAGGCGTATGCGCTGGCCGGCCTGCGAGTGGGATATGCCATCGCTGATCCTGGGCTAATCGCGGTGATGGAACGCGTGCGTGAAAGCTTCAACGTCAATGCACTTGGTTTGGCTGCCGCGCAAGCCGCGCTCGAGGACGGTGCGTACCTGCAAGCGTCGCTCGCCGGCAATGCTGTGCAACGTGATGCATTGTCTGCGGCCTTGCGCGCACGCGGCTTGCAAGTATCGGCATCGCAGACCAACTTCCTGCTGGTCGAATTCGGCGAACAAACCGCGCAGGTCGAAACCGGCATGGTCTCGCGCGGCGTGGTGCTCCGGCCGATGGGTGGTTACGGGCTGGGCGAATGCCTGCGGATTACCGTGGGCACCGCACCAGAAAACGAACGCCTGCTGGCGGTGCTAGACGAGGTGTTGGCATGACCGCCTCTACCGACTGGATCGCGACACGGGGCCGCGCATTGCATGGCGAACTCGTCGTGCCCGGTGACAAGTCAGTGTCGCATCGCGCGATCATGCTTGGCGCGATTGCGGATGGCGTGACCCGCATCCACGGCTTCCTGGAAGGCGAAGACACCCGTGCAACGGCTGCAATTTTCCGCCAGTTAGGCGTGCGCATTGATGCGCCCAGCGATGGTGTGCGGATCGTCCATGGCGTGGGCCTGCATGGTTTGCGCGGTTCAAGTGAGCCATTGGACTGCGGTAATGCGGGCACCGCGATGCGCCTGCTGACCGGCTTGCTGGCGGGACAGTCATTCGACAGCACCTTGGTCGGCGACGCATCGCTCTCGAAACGGCCAATGCGGCGCGTGATTGATCCGTTGGCTGCCTTGGGCGCACAGGTTGATTCCAACCAAGGCTGCGCGCCATTGCACATCCTTGGTGGACAAACGCTGCGCGGTACGAACATTGATCTGGCCGTGGCCAGCGCCCAGCTGAAATCAGCAGTGTTGCTTGCAGCTCTGTATGCCGATGGCGAAACCCGTGTCACCGAGCCGCACCCGACCCGAGACTACACCGAGCGCATGCTCACTGCGTTCGGCGTGCCCTGCGAATTCGGACCCTGCGTCGCGGCGATTCGCGGTGGTGCGACCCTGCATGGCACCGAAGTGCACGTGCCTGCAGATTTTTCATCGGCAGCTTTTTTCCTGGTTGCCGCCACACTGGTCCCAGACTCCGACTTGCTGCTGCGGCAAGTGGGCATGAATCCGCGGCGGACCGGTCTGCTGCATGTGCTGCGGATGATGGGCGCGGACATCACCGAAGAGGCGGCAAGCGTGCAGGGCGGAGAGCCCGTTTGCGATCTGCGTGTTCGCCATGCGCCGTTGCACGGCATCGAAGTGTCGATCTCACACGTACCGGACATGATCGACGAGTTTCCGATCTTGTTCGTGGCGGCTGCCTGCGCGCAAGGCATGACCATCGTGCGCGGCGCAGCGGAATTGCGGGTCAAGGAATCCGATCGCATCGCAGTGATGGCGACCGGACTGCGCACGCTTGGCATCCACATCGACGAAACGCCCGATGGTGCCACGATCCATGGCAGCGAAATTCAGGGCAGTGCCAGCGTCATCCCAAGCCACGGCGATCACCGCATCGCGATGGCATTCGCGGTGGCCGCGCAGTTGGCGGATGGCGAAGTGCTGATCGGCGATGTTGCCAACGTGGCAACATCGTTCCCGGGTTTCGATGCACTGGCGCGCAGTACGGGGTTCGGTTTGCGTACCGCCTGAACTGCGGATCCAGCGTTGCCCTGCAGCCGGGCTCTAGGGCGCGAAGTCCACGGGTATCACCACCGTTGCTGATACCGGTTGACCATTGTGCACGGCCGGGTTGAACCGCCAACGGCGCACGGCGCTTAGCGCTGCCCGATCAAGGTAGCGGTTGCCGCTCGATTGGGTGACATCCATTCGTTCGACGCTTCCATCGGGAGCGACCGTAACCTGTACGCGAACGGTTCCGCCGATACCTCGGCGCATGGCTTCTTGCGGGTAAACCGGTGCTGGCCGGCTGATCGCTACCGGAGACGTGCTGTTGCCCGCGAGGGCCGGTGAATCCAGGGGCGGCATTGCAGGCGCGACTGGCGGCACAGGTTCGATGAGGCGTGGCTGGTCGCCCGCCGACAGGGTTGGCCGCTGGCCTTGAGGTGGCAAGCGCAGGCCACTCGCATTGTGGTCGTCGTGTGCCACATCGGCCGGTAATGGCACAGGCAGCCCCGTATCCTCTGCCGAAGTTGTGCCGGTACTGCCGGCCTTGAAGAAATCGGTGTCGTTGCGCTGGTCCATCCATAGGAACAGGAACAGCAGCAGGCCGGCACCAAAGGCAATGGCCAACAACTTCAGGTTGCGCGGCGACAGCAGGGATTTGAGCAGTGGGTGCGTTTCAGGCATGGCCGCATTCTGGCATAGCGATGTCGATCTGCCGACAAGACCACTGCGTGGATCTGCAAGCAGCGCCCACTCGGGCGATAATGCGCGTTCATCCGCTGCAAGACCCGCCAATGCTCGATCCAGCCCTGTTGCGTAACAATCCCGCCGAACTCGCCGAACGCCTGCTTGCAAGCCGGGGCTTTGCTCTTGATGTGCCGAAGGTCGAATCACTGGAAACCGAACGCAAGCACATCCAGGTGCGCACCCAGGAACTGCAGAACCTGCGCAACACGCGCAGCAAGCATATCGGCATCCTCAAGGCCAAGGGCGAGGATGTGTCTGCGGTAATGGCGGAAGTCGCCGGCTTCGGCGAAGAATTGAAAGCATCGGAAGCGCGGCTGGATGAACTTCGCACCGAGATCGAAACGATTGCCCTTGGCATGCCGAATCTGCCGGACGCGTCGGTGCCGGTCGGCAAGGACGAGGCCGCCAATGTCGAACAACATCGCTGGGGCACTCCGCGCACGTTCGATTTCGAGGTCAAGGATCATGTGGAACTCGGCGCGCGCAACGGCTGGCTGGATGGCGACGTTGCGGCCAAGTTGAGCGGTGCACGCTTTACCGTGCTGCGCGGACAACTGGCGCGTCTGCATCGCGCACTGGCCCAGTTCATGCTCGACCTGCACACCGACACACATGGTTATGAGGAAACCAATGTGCCGCTGCTGGTCAATGCCGAGTCGATGCGCGGAACGGGGCAATTGCCGAAGTTCGAAGATGATCTTTTTGCGACCGAAGTAGGCGATGGTGAGTCTGCCCACAAACGCTATTTGATCCCGACCAGCGAAGTTCCGCTGACGAATATCGTGCGCGACGACATCGTCGATGCAGAACGCATGCCACTGCGCATGGCTGCGCATTCGATGTGCTTCCGTGCCGAGGCCGGCAGCCATGGCCGCGATACCCGCGGCATGATCCGCCAGCATCAGTTCGAAAAAGTCGAGCTGGTCAGTATTTCCAAGCCCGACAAATCCGCCGACGAGCACGAGCGCATGACGCGCTGCGCCGAGGTCGTGCTGGAGTCTTTGGGGCTGCCGTATCGAAAGGTGCTGCTGTGCACCGGTGACATGGGCTTCGGTGCGATCAAGACCTATGACCTCGAAGTATGGTTGCCATCGCAGGACAGCTACCGCGAGATCTCGTCGTGCTCGAACTGTGGAGACTTCCAGGCGCGGCGCATGCAGGCGCGCTGGCGCAACCCGGAAACCGGCAAGCCCGAGCTGGTGCATACGCTCAATGGTTCAGGCGTCGCCGTTGGCCGTGCGCTGATCGCGGTGATGGAGAACTACCAGAACGCCGATGGCAGCATTGACGTGCCTGAGGTGCTGCGTGGATACATGGGTGGCGTCGAGCGGATCGGATGAGAAATGAATGACCTCAACGACCTGTACTACTTCGCCGTCGTGGTCGACCACGGCGGGTTTGCCGCGGCCGAGCGCGCGCTCGGCATCCCGAAGTCGCGGCTAAGCCGCCGCATCACTTCGCTTGAGGCAGAATTGGGCGTGCGCTTGTTGCAGCGCTCGACGCGACGGTTTTCGGTGACGGATGTCGGCAACAGCGTGTACCGGCATGCACAATCGATGCTTGCCGAAGCGCAGGCCGCGCGCGAAGCCGTGGATCGACTGAGCGTGGAGCCGCGTGGAACCGTGCGGGTCAGTGTGCCGGTTGCGATCGCCCAGCAACAGTTTCCGAAACTCTTGCCGGAGTTCATGGCGCGGTATCCGAAAGTGCGCCTGCAGCTGATCGTCGGCAACCGGCGGGTGGATGTGATCAATGAAGGCATCGATGTCGCCCTGCGCGTGCGCAGCAAGCTGGATGACGATGGCAGCCTGGTGATGCGCAGCTTCGGCCAGATCCAGGAATTGCTGGTCGCCAGTCCGACATACCTGGACCGGGCAGGGCGCCCGCAATCGCCAGAAGAACTCGCCAACCACGTCACCCTCAGCATCAGCGAAGACGAGGCCCGCCAGCGCTGGGAATTGCATGGCCCGGACGGAGACGTGCAACGGATCGAACTGCAACCGCGGATCACCGGCTTCGACTTTCCGATGATGCAGGCGATGGCGCGGGACGGCATCGGCATCACGCTGTTGCCAGAGACCGTCTGCGCGGATGCCGTGCGTCGTGGCGAGCTTGAGGTCGTGTTGCCGCAATGGCGGTTGCCACAGGGTATTGCCCATGTAGTCTTCGCATCACGTCGTGGGTTGCTACCTGCGGTGAGGGTGTTCATCGATTTCCTGGCGGAGATGCTGCCGCCAATGCTGGATGCTGCGCGCCTTGAGTGTGCAGAGTGTCCGGGTGGGGTGTATCCGAAGAACAGGAAGCCGGCTCAGCCTGTCGAGGCTTAAGCGTGCAAGAAAATTGGCGGAAGCGGTGAGATAGATTCGGGCCATTCATGTCTCTCACCCGGTCTGCCGGCAGTCTCTGGTTGTCCAGAGCGGCAATGCTGCCGATCTGTCGAAGCCCTGAAATTCGGCGGAGTCATGCGACAATTCGTCCCAAGGAAGTGTGGCCGAGTGGTTTAAGGCAGCAGTCTTGAAAACTGCCGTGGGTTTGCGCCCACCGTGAGTTCGAATCTCACCGCTTCCGCCAAAGTTTTCTCTTAGTTCGGCTAGTAGGACTTTTCCTACCCCCCAGCGCGGCATTCCCGTCTTGGCTCGCGCTACGCGGCGGCGTAGCGTGTCCCCATCACAAACGGGGAGCAGTCATGGGAATCAAGGTGTTTATCGTTGACGATCACGCGCTGGTGCGAACTGGCCTGCGTCTCACTCTCCTTCAGTCGGGCGACATAGAGGTGATCGGCGAAGCCGAAAGTGGCGAGGAAGCTTTGCCGCAGATCCGCAAGCTCAAGCCTGACGTCGTCCTTTGCGACCTGCATCTGCCCGGGATCAGCGGGCTGGAAGTCACTGAGCGGATCACGCGCGGTGACTACGGAACCCGTGTGATCGTAGTGTCTGTGCTGGAGGATGGGCCGATGCCGCGCCGTCTGCTGGAAGCGGGGGCTTCAGGTTACGTGGGCAAGGCTTGCGACGCCGATGAGCTGGTACGGGCGGTGCGCGACGTGTCGCGAGGCAAGAAATACTTGGCCAATGCGATCGCCCAAGGCATGGCGCTGTCCGGGATCAGCGGCAACCAAGGGTCTCCATTCGACGCATTGACGCCACGTGAGATGGAAGTGGCCTTGCTGCTTAATCAAGGTATGCGCCAGGAAGCCATCGCCAAGCATCTCAGCCTGAGTGCGAAGACGATCAACACGCACAAGTCGCGTCTGTTCGAGAAGCTGGCAGTCCGCGACAACATCGCCTTGGCCCGTCTGATAAGTCAGTACGGGCTTGTCGATGCTGCATACGCCGTGCACTGACGGCGCATGCAGTTCAAGCCACATCAGGCGTTGCGGGTGGCTTCTTCTTCGGACTGAGTCTGGCTTTGGGTGTTTACCGTAAGCGGCGCATCAGCGTCGTCGCTGCTGATCCGTGCGGTGTCGAACAGTCCACGCAATTGTTCGGCGCGACTGTCCACATCTGAGGCGGTGGTGCTTGCGACCTCAGCCGGGATGGGTTCAGCTTGTGCATATTCCACGGCCTGATCCACGATCGTTGCTGAAACAGCGTCCACTACTTGGACAGCAACATGCGCTGGTACGACAACCACAACGGGCCCCGGCACGGCAACTTCTGCAACCGTGTCAACCTGCGTTGCTAGTTCGGCAGGTGCCTGCGGAGCGTGTTCACTTCTCGCTTCCATCGCAGCAGTGTCGTCGATGGCTTCGAATGCATTCGCAACAAGTGTTGCCGTCTGCCCTGGCATGGTTTCCGCTACATACGTGCTGACTTCGATGTCCGGATTGGCGTCCGCAGTAGAGGCACTGGCGGTCGCTGGGGGCGAGGGTGCTTCAGCCTTCACTTGGGGGGTAGCAAGCTGAGCAGTTTCCGGTTCGACGGCGACTGCCTTGGGAGGCTTGATGGCTTTGGGTGCCGGAGCTTCGATATCGTCGAAATCGAATTCTGGCTGTGAGCCGTCGGCGTTGAGCGCTTCGTCTGCTGGCGCATCCTGATCGTGCGTGGTGTCGCTGGCGTTGGCGGCTGCATCGCCACCACGCCGGCGCCGGCGACCACCACGGCGACCACGGCGACGCTTGTTGGCACCTTCGCCATCTGCCTCGCCACTGCCGTCGTCATTCGCCTGAACCTGCGACTCCATTGGCTGATCTTGTGTCAAGTTGTCGACCACCGGCATGTCGGATGCCATGAGCGTGGTCGCTTCATTAGCGACGACAGCACTTGCAGCGACGACTGCTTCGGCGACAGCAGGATTCTCGGTCTTTGGCTTGTCCTGCCGATCCTGCTTCGTGCGCTCTTGCCTCGGCTGCTTCGGCTGGGATTGCTGCTTGTCCTGTTTCTCCTGCTTGTCTTGCTTCGCAGGTTTTTCATTGCGCGGCTGCTTCGGCTGACGGGCTTCCGGCTGCGCCTGCTTCTGAGGTTCAACTTGTTTGCTGCTGCGCCCTTCATCCTGCGCGCCACCACGCCTATTGCTGTCACGATCCCTGCCGCCGGTACGGCCACCACGACCACCACCACGGTCGTCACGGCGGTTATTGTTGTTGCGGCCTTCACGGCGACCACTCTTGGAATCGTCGCTAGTGGGCGACTCGGTGGTTGCTGGGCTGGCCCCGAACAAACCGCGAAGCCAGCCAACCACGCCACCGGTCTGGACCGGTGTTGATGCCGCATGGATAGCAGGTGCTTGGCGCGCCTGTTCTTCCTGCATCGGCTTGGGATCGCGTAACGGCGCAGGCTGCGAAGGATTGACTTTAGTCACCGCCGGTAGCGGCGGAATATTGAGCTGGGCCTTGCTGAGTGCAATCGTGGCGACCTTGCGCGGAGTGCCGCGCTGGTAACTCGGGCGAGCGGTTTCCTCGCCCATCTCGTTATCCCGAATGCGGGTCACTTCGTAGTGCGGCGTGTGCAGCTGCTCATCGGCTACGATCACGATCGGGGAGTGATGCCGTTGTTCGATCTCGCGCAGCGCCCCGCGCTTTTCATTGAGCAGGAAGTTGGCGATTTCCACCGGAACCTGAACCAGCACCTGACCGGTGTTGTCCTTCATCGCGTGCTCTTCTGCGACACGAATGATCGACAGCGACAGCGATTCGATGCTGCGCATGCGGCCGTGGCCTTCGCACTGCGGGCAAACGATCTGGCTTGCTTCGCCCAAGCTATTGCGCAAGCGCTGTCGGCTCATTTCAAGCAGGCCGAACCGTGAGATGCGCCCAATCTGCACACGCGCGCGGTCGTACTTCAGTGCGTTCTGCAGCTTGTTCTCGACATCGCGCTGGTGCTTGTTGGAGGACATGTCGATGAAGTCGATCACCACGAGTCCGCCAAGGTCGCGCAGGCGTAGCTGGCGAGCGACTTCTTCAGCCGCTTCCAGATTGGTATTGAAAGCCGTTTCCTCGATGTCGCCGCCCTTGGTGGCGCGGGCCGAATTGACGTCGATCGCGGTCAGGGCTTCGGTCTGGTCGATGACCAGCGCACCGCCCGAGGGCAAGCGCACGGTGCGTTCGTAAGCGCCTTCGATCTGCGATTCGATCTGGAAGCGATTGAACAGTGGCGTGTCGTCGGTGTAATGCTTGAGCTTGCGCAGGTTGTGCGGCATCACCTGTTCGACGAATTCACGCGCTTCCTCGTACATCTCGGGCGTGTCGACCAGGATCTCGCCGACATCGCTGCGCATGTAGTCGCGAAGGGCGCGTACGATCAGTCTCGATTCCTGATAAATCAGGAACGGAGCCGGCTTGGTCAGCGCCGCTTCTGCAATGGCTCGCCAGATCGACAGCAGGTAGTCGAGGTCCCACTGCAGTTCCTCGGCGTCACGGCCGACACCGGCAGTACGAATAATTACGCCCATCTCGTCCGGAATCGCCAGCGAATCCATCGCCTTCTTGAGTTCGGCGCGGTCATCGCCTTCGATCCGGCGCGACACGCCACCGGCAGTCGGCGAGTTCGGCATCAACACCATGTAACGGCCGGCCAGCGAAATGAACGTGGTCAGGGCGGCGCCCTTGTTACCGCGCTCTTCCTTGTCCACCTGGACCACGACTTCCTGGCCTTCGCGCAGGAGTTCCTTAAGCGTCGACTTGTTGGCGTCAACACCGGCTTGGAAGTAGTCGCGGGAGATTTCCTTCAGCGGCAAAAAGCCGTGGCGGTCACCGCCATATTCGACAAAAGCTGCTTCCAGAGATGGCTCAAGCCGGGTGATCCGACCCTTGTAGATATTGGATTTCTTGTTTTCTTTCGACGGCTGTTCGATGTCGATGTCGTACAGGTTCTGACCGTCGACCGTCGCCACGCGCAGTTCTTCAGCCTGCGTGGCATTGATGAGCATTCGCTTCATTGTGCGTTCCTCACGCGCTCCGCCCGTATGAGCAG
>JBBSRO010000023.1:0-44790 GCA_038242955.1 Lysobacterales bacterium | reverse complement strand
CAACATCAGCCAGTTCGGTGGTGTGCTTACCGGGGGAACGTTGACGGGTAGTTCAATCGGTAACACCAGCCTGAACGGCGCCAATCAACTCGATACCTTGGGCAGTTTCAGCGCGGCCAATTTCGCACTGACCAATGCGCAAGCGCTCGCCATCACCGGCACGCTTTCCGCCGCCAACATCACGCTCAACAACAACGCTGGGATCGTCGTGAGCGGTGCTATCAACGCCACTGGCACGACCACGATCGGCAGCGGCACCTCGCTGCAGATTGGCAGCGGAGGGGCCATCACCGGCAACGTCGCTAACAATGGTTCGCTCGCTTTCAATCGCAACGACGCGGTGAACTTTGCCGGCGCCATTTCCGGGAGCGGCTCGCTGACCCAGAGCGGCAGCGGCGTGCTCATCCTCAGCGGCACCAACACCTATGCCGGTGGCACCACAGTCAGCAACGGCACGCTGCTGGTTGGCGACAGCGCGCACGCGGGTGCGTCAATTGTCGGCAACGTTGGCGTTGCTGGAGGAGCGAGCCTTGGTGGGCACGGCACGATCGGCGGTGACGTCCTTGTCGCCAGTGGTGCACATCTGGCACCCGGCGGCAGCATCGGCACCCTGACCGTCACTGGCAATTTCACTGCCGCCCAAGGCAGCGTGCTGGACTATGAGTTTGGCGCACCCGGTGCAAATGCCACCACCTTCGGCAGCGGTGACAGCGTCAATGTCGGTGGCAATCTCAACCTGAACGGTGCCACGCTCAACATTACCGATGCTGGGGGCTACGGTGCGGGCCTCTACAATCTATTTACCTACGGCGGCACGCTGACCCAAAGCAACGGCGGCATCACGTTGGGTACAACGCCGGGTGGCACGTACACCATCCAGAATCTGACCGCCAGCAAGCAGGTCAACCTGCTCAATGGCACCGGGCTGACGCTGAATCTGTGGAATGCCAACAGTGGGGCCGGTGGCAATGGCACCTGGACGACGACCTCGGCAAACTGGACCGATGCGAGCGGCAGCATCTCCGCAGCCATGAGCCCGCAGCCAGGCTTTGCCATCTTCGGTGGTGCCGCTGGTACCGTTACGGTAGACGACAACGGCGGTGCCAGCCCCGTCAGTGCCACGGGCCTTCAGTTCGCTAGCGACGGATATTCCCTGGCCGGCGACACGCTCACCATGGTCGGTCCTGCGACGATCCGCGTGGGCGACGGTAGCGCGACGGGCGCCGGGTATACGGCCACGATCAGCAACGTACTGGCTGGCATCCATGGCCTGACCAAGACCGACCTTGGCACCTTGATCCTGGCCGGCGCCAACACCTACAGCGGCGGCACCACGATCAGTGGTGGCAACTTGCAGGGCGATACCACCAGCCTGCACGGCAACATCGTCAACAACGCTGCGCTGGTGATCAATCAGAACGCTGCCGGCACGTTTGCTGGCACGCTTTCTGGCAACGGTTCACTGACCAAGACCGGCAGCGGCGTGCTCGCCCTCAGCGGCACCAACACCTACAGCGGCGGCACCACGATCAGCGGCGGTACCTTGCAGGGTGACACCAACAGCCTGCACGGCAACATCGTCGATAACGCTGCGCTGGTGTTCAATCAGAACGCTGCCGGCACGTTTGCCAGTGCGATCTCCGGCAGCGGCTCGCTGACCAAGAGCGGCAGCGGCGTGCTCACGCTCAGCGGCACCAACACCTATGACGGCGGCACCACGATCAGCGGCGGTACCTTGCAGGGCGACACCAACAGTCTGCAGGGCAACATCGTCGATAACGCTGCGCTGGTGTTCAATCAAAACGCTGCCGGCACGTTTGACAGTGCGGTCTCCGGTAACGGCTCGCTGACCAAGAGCGGCAGCGGCGTGCTCACGCTCAGCGGCGCCAACACCTACAGCGGCGGTACCACGATCAGCGGCGGTACCTTGCAGGGCGATACCACCAGCCTGCACGGCAACATCGTCAACAACGCTGCGCTGGTGATCGCGCAGAACACCGCCGGCACGTTCGCTGGCACGCTTTCTGGCAACGGTTCACTGACCAAGACCGGCGCCGCTCTGCTCGTACTCGATAGCCAAAACATGTTTACCGGAAACACGACGGTGAAGGACGGCACGCTGGAAGTGGGCGATGCCACGACGCCGTCGGCGTTCCTCGGCGGCAACGTGCAAGTAGCTGTCGGCGGCACGTTGCGCGGCCATGGCACGATCGGCGGCAACGTGATCAACGCGGGCAGAGTGTGGCCAGGTGGCTCGATCGGCACGCTCACGATCCAGGGCAACTACACACAGGCCGCCGGAAGTACGTTCAACATCGACGCGACGCCAGCCGGTCAGGCCAGCTCACTGCAGGTAGGCGGCAGCGCGACGCTCCTCGGCGGTAGCACGGTGGTGTTGGCGCAAACAGGCAACTGGGCACCGCAAACTGGTTACACCATCCTCACTGCCGCCGGTGGCGTTAGCGGACAGTTCGCCACGGCTACCTCCAGTCTCGCCTTTCTCAATCCGGTCCTGAGCTACACCGCCAACGCGGTCAATCTGTCGCTGCAGCGCAACGACATCAGCTTCAGCACCGTGGCACACACACGGAATCAACGCGCGGCAGCGAACGCAGCCAGCGTGCTGGGCTTTGGCAATCCGCTGTATGACGCTCTGGTCAAACTTGATGCACCCACCGCCCAGCAAGCCTTCAACCAGCTCAGCGGCGAGATTCACGCCAGCACGCGCACGGCAATGATCGACGACAGCCGCCATGTGCGCGATGCCGTCAACCGCCACCTGCTCGGCCTGGATCACAACGGCGTCGAGGGCGTGACCGATCAAGGCACCAGCGTGTGGGTCAGCACGTGGGGACATCGGGGACACCATGACAGCGACGGAAACGCCGCGTTGATGCAGGCCAACGGCAGTGGCTTCCTGGTCGGTGCTGACCTGGCATTAGGCAGTGACACCCGATTGGGAGCAGCGCTGGGCCGCGGCCAAAGCTCGATCCAGGCCGACAGCATCAGCTCCTCCGCGCACGTGCGTGCGGACCATATCGGCGTTTATGCCAGCAGTGCGTTCGGTGCGTTCGCCCTGCGTGCCGGCGCGGTGTATTCGTCGCAAGACGTCAACAGTAATCGCGCGGTAGCCTTCTCTACTTACAGCGAAGGGCTCACCAGCAAGCACCACGCGCAAACCACCCACGCCTACCTGGAAGGCGGCTACCAGTTCAACGTGAGCACACGTCAGCAGCTGGAGCCGTTCGTCAACATCTCGCACGTGCGGGTCCACAACGATGCCCTGCAAGAGACTGGCGGAGCGGCCGCACTGGCGGTCACCGGCAACAGCACATCGGTGAACGTCGCCACGCTGGGGCTGCACGATACGCTGGTGCTGGATACCGCTGGCCACATTAACGCGCATGCCAGTGTGGCGTGGCAGCAGACTTGGGGTGACCTGACTCCGCTTGGCAAGATGCGCTTTGCTGGCGCCAGCGACAGCTTCGCGGTCACCGGCGTACCCATGGCCCGACATGCGGTGACGACCGACCTGGGTATCGACTTCAAGGTGGCGAAGAGCATCACCATGAGTGCCAGCTACATTGGTCAGTTCGCCAGCAGTGTGCGGGATCAGGGTGCACGCGTGAGCTTGTTCTTGACGTTCTAGAGCAGCACCAGGGCGCAGGTCCGCGATCCATTCGCGGACCTGCCGGCTTGTCATTCGTGCGACACCCGATGCGCTTTGCATGCTGACCGCGGTGGTGTGTCTGTGCAATTCAGCTTCATGGATGAAGCGTCATGGGTGGTCGAGTGACCAACGCAATCCACGTCGGAAAGACATCCGGGGATACGACAATTGGGGCGCCGCGATCATTTCAAGTCGCCACATTTTTCCAAACGCGACTCTCGTAATGCGTAAACGCAAGACCCTGCCAGAAAATTTTGATGACGTACTGACGACCGCATCGCTGGATGACTCAAGGCGGCCTTCAACACCTGCAAGCTCGATGCGGGAAAAGGTCGAAGCAATCGGCAAGAATTTCGGATTTCATCGATCAAAGTTCAATCCAGACTTTCTCGAGCAGACCAATGCCGCGCTTTGCGAGCTGTATCGAATAGCCGGGAGAATCGCCAGCGAGATGCGCGACAACAGCGCGGTGAGCTGGGACCGTGACGTCAAGGCCATGCCCGCATCGATCCCGGTCCACGTGTGAAGCGGAACGCCACGCCCAGACAATGCCTTGAGTGAAGCTTGCATCCATGCGCGGCGGAGCTTCGCAACGGCGCTGGTGAGCACGCCCAGATCTACCGGCTAGCTGAGCTTGCGGTGCAGTGGGTCAAAAACGGCACGTCGCCGATGCCGCTGACAAGGACTGATTACAAGCGCTGAACTGCGGCTCACCCTCCTGAAGCGTTGCCGCGTCGCGCGAAGCGCAATGAAAGGGAACCGAGTGGACTCCCTTTTTTTGGCCCATTACTCGCTCAACGACCGCCGCCGCTGCGCCAGATCGAGAACAGCAGCCACAAGCTTCCGACCACCGCACCCAGGAAACCAAGCAGGCCGAACACCGGCAGGCCAAGCAGCGTCGGGCCGCCCGATACGGTCATCACGATTGATGAGCCAACGATCAACGCGGCGATGACCACGCCGATCACCAGCCGGTTGGCCGAATGTTCGACGCGCTGGCCGAACTTCTCCAGCCGCTCGACGTCCAGGTTCACGTTCATCCGGCCGCGCCGTGCCATGCGCACGAGTTGCTTGAGATCCGAGGGCAGCGAGGCCAGCAGGCCAAGGGAATCACCGACCATGCGGCGCCCCTTGCGGGCCAGTGCAAGCGGAGAATACCGCGCCAGCATCGCTCGTTGCAGGAAGGGTGCGGCCTCGCTGGCCATGTCGAAATTCGGGTCAAGCCGGCGGCCCATGCCTTCCAGCGTCACCAGCACCTTCACCATCAGCGCCAGGTCCGGCGGCAATGCAACGCGGTGTTCGCGCAGCAGGGCGGTGATCTCGCCCATCATCGTGCCAAGGTGCAGCTCCTTCAGCGGCACGCCATGGTAATTGTCGATGAAGACCTCGATCTGCTGGGTCAGCGCATCGTCATCTACGCGGTCGTCGACCGACCAGTCCAGCAGCACCTCGGCGACGGGCTCGGCATCGCGCCGCACCAAGCCATCAAACAAATCCACCATCTGCTGCCGTCGTGTTTCCGACAGGCGCCCGACCATCCCGAAATCGATCAGTGCCAGTCGGTCGCCGGGTAACCAGAACACATTTCCCGGATGCGGATCGGCGTGGAAGAAGCCATCCAGCAACATCATCTTCAGTTCGGCTTGTGCGCCGATCTTGGCGATGCGCGTGCGGTCCGCACCGGCAGCATCCAGCGCATCCAGGTCGGACAGCGCAATGCCGTCGATGAACTGCTGCACGTTCACCCGCTCGCCCGTCCAGTGCCAGTAGACGGCTGGCACCACCAGCGCCGGCTCGTCGGCGAAGGATGCGGCAATGCGTTCGGCATGCCGGCATTCGGCGGCCAGGTCCATTTCCAACGACAGCGACGACTGCAATTGCTTCACCAGCGCACGCGGCTGGTAGCGCGCCAAGTCCGGTGACTCGGACTCGATGATCGCCGCCAGCGCATGCAGCAGCCGCATGTCAGCCTCGACCAGCGGCTTGATGTTTGGCCGGCGGACTTTCACCACCACCTCGGCGCCATCGTGCAAGCGCGCGCGATACACCTGGGCGATTGAAGCCGCTGCGAGCGGCTCGGAGTCGAAGGCCGCGAATACCTGCTCTGGCGGCGCACCCAAGTCGGCTTCCAGCTGCTCGCGCACCTCCTCGAACGGCAACGCCGGAACGCGGTTCTGCAGCTTCTCGAATTCGGCGATCCATTCCGGTCCAAACAGGTCCACGCGGGTGGCCAGCACCTGGCCGAGCTTGACGAAACTCGGGCCCATCTCTTCCATCGCACAGCGCACGCGCTGGGGCGGCGGCAGCGCCACCAGTTCATTGAGTCGATCAAGCGGGACGATTTTGCCGGCGTGCTCCAACGCGTTGGTCATGCCCAAGCGACGGACCATGTCGCCAAAGCCGTAACGTGCCAGCACCGAGGTCACTTCGTGAAGGCGCCCAAGGTCACGGGCGGTCGACAGTGTTTCCCAAAACATCGGCGTGGAACTCCTTAGCGGGGCGGATCGGGTCAGAAGGACGTGTTCGACCTTAGCGCAGCATGCAGGAAGCGCAGTGAATGCGGGGATATGTACCTGACCCCCTTTCAATCCCTCGACTACAATGCGCGGCCATGCTGAATCGCCTGCTCAAGCTTTTCCTCGGACTGACGGCCTACGGCGTGTCGATGGTGATGATGCTTCAGTCCGATCTCGGGCTAATGCCTTGGGATGTGCTGCACCAAGGCATTGCCTTGCAGGGTGACTGGCAGATGGGTCGGGTCACGATCGCGGTCAGCGTGATTGTCCTGCTGCTGTGGATCCCGATCAGGCAAAAGCCCGGTTTCGGCACGGTATGCAATGCCATCCTGATCGGACTGGTGTTCGACGGCGTCAATGGACTGATAGGCGACCGCCTACTTGACGCCACTATGGCCACGCGCGTGACCCTGATGATCGGTGGCATCTTGCTAAACGCTGTTGCGACGGCAGCCTATTTGGGCGCGCACCTCGGCCCGGGTCCACGCGACGGCCTGATGACTGGCCTGGTGCGCCGCACCGGCCGTTCGGTGCGATTGGTACGCACACTTATCGAAAGCAGCGTCGTCGTCGGAGGATTCCTGCTGGGAGGCACACTGGGCGTCGGGACGATCGCCTACGTGTTGTTGATAGGCCCACTGATCCAACACACGCTGCCGTGGTTCGACGCAAGACCCGTTGCACTGCGTGATGACCGGTAGCGGACGAGATCGAGAGTCAGTAAAAGGGGTCAGAGAATTTCTTTCCACGCGTAGCCCAACGTTACGGCGCGATTCAAACGGAAATGTTCTCTGACCCCTTTTTCTGGAGTCACGCTGATCCCATGCATCGCAAACCCCACCTGCCAACCAAGACCTGTCCGGTGTGCCAACGCCCATTCGAATGGCGCAAGAAGTGGGAGAAAAATTGGGAGGCCGTGCGCTATTGCAGCGAGCGCTGCCGCCGGCAGAAGACCGCCGACAGGTCGAGTCCGTCAAAGGACTGAACAGATAGCACCAACACTCCAATCTTCCCGAGGGCGTCTAAACCGGGGTCGGCAGGGAAAAGGGGTCAGAGTGGACTGCCCCGGATTTCACCAAAAAAGGGGTCAGAGAACATTTCCCCATGCTGGAAAAGGCGCTGGCGTTAGCGAGTTCGTTTGCGCCCAACGATGCAAAATAGTGCCAAAAAAGGGGGCAGAGAACATTTTTGCTTCAAACGGAAATGTTCTCTGAACTCTTTTTCGACCCCTTTTTCGACCGGAAAGAAGTAGTGTTGGCCAACTTTGGAGGCTTTCCGATGACTGACCCGAGCAAAAATCAAAACACAAGTCGCTGGGACGGAGACGTATTAGAGAGGGACAGGCTTGCTGATTTTTTAACGAGAAGTTTGACTCAACAATCTAATCGGAATGCCTCTAACAATTCATCGGGCATGACCGTCGCATTGGATTCTGGATGGGGAACAGGCAAGAGCTTCTTTATTAACCATTGGGCACAAGATCTTAGAAACGCGGGACATCCGGTCGTTATATTCGATGCATGGCAACATGACATTGGAGACGAAGCGGTCGTGGCACTTATGTCAGCAATTCATGAGGTGCTTTGCGCATGGATAAAGAAAATTGATAAGAAGACGCAAGCTGCGATAAAAATAAACACATCGATTTCTACCGCATTGCGCGGGTTAAGGCGAGCAATCGTTCCGACATCAAAAATAATCGCGACTGGGCTAATCAGAAAAACTACGGGCATCGCCGTTAATGAAATTTTCGATGCACTTGATACATCTGTTGAGGACGCCACTCCGACAGAAGCGAAGAAGGCTACGATTGATCTCGTTGATTCTAGTCTCGATGAGTTCTTTAAAAAATCGCTTGAATCACACTGCACACGTCGAATCGCAATTGAAGACTTTAAGAAATCAATTTGTGAGGTAATTTCCCTGCTATCAAAAAAAGCTGATGCCAAACTTCCATTATTTGTTTTCATAGACGAAGTTGATCGCTGCCGCCCCCTTTACGCCATCCGACTTC
Organism: Lysobacterales bacterium; assembly: GCA_038242955.1. Taxonomy (GTDB): domain Bacteria; phylum Pseudomonadota; class Gammaproteobacteria; order Xanthomonadales; family Xanthomonadaceae; genus Thermomonas. The sequence continues at coordinate 36,590 of JBBSRO010000023.1, read as the reverse complement.
TCGAAGAAATAAAACACATATTTGGTGTTGCAAATATATGTTTTGTGATTTCTACGAACGTCTCACAACTTAAAGAATCTGTTCGTGGTTTGTATGGCGCAGGTTTCGATGGACAAGGGTATTTAAAGCGATTTTTCGATCATACATATACCCTTCCAAATCCTAGCAACTCAAATTATGCCCAGCTACTCTTAAAAGAAACAGCTTTATTCACTGGGCGCAAGCTCGAGTTAGGGCTCCCGACCTACTCGGGTTTCTATTCAGGCGCGAAAGCTGAACATGCAATCGGTCTCATTTTTGACGCATTCGATTTGGATCTCAGGTCCCAAAAACAAGTGTTCTCGATCGCGAATGCTGTGGCAGCGAGTGTGCCAGAGGACAGAAAAATATTCGTCCTTTGGCTTTTCTTCTTATCTGCTTTGCGGCACCAAAAGCCGGATCTTTTTCGAAGATTCTCCGACCATAAAATCGATCAGAAAGAATTCTTGGAAATTTGCAGTGAGGCGTTCAATGTTGACCCGGACATCCAGCACAACGAACCTAGCCATGAGCACGACGTAGTCACGAACAACAAAAAAGTAAAGCTGTCGGCAGTGCTATGGAAGTACCTGGAGTGGAGTCGAGGAAACCTGATTAAACTCCGCGAAATAGAGATAAATATTTTTTTGTATCCGGAGGGGAATTTGCACGCGATAAATGAAGAGTCGCCTCATCAATACAATCGCAGGGAAATTTATCCGCCTTCTATTGCAAACTACGCAGAGCTTGTGAAGTACGCGGGACTTTTACTAAGGAATAACCCTCAGCATGAAGAGCAATAGCTGGTTCCAAATACTAAATCATCGGCAACTTAACCCCCATCTCCCGCGCACACTCCTTCGCAATCTCATACCCCGCATCCGCATGCCGCATCACACCGGTTGCCGGATCATTCCACAACACGCGGGCGATGCGCTTATCAGCAGCCTCGGTGCCATCGCAGACAATGACAATACCGCTGTGCTGCGAATACCCCATGCCAACGCCACCACCGTGATGCAGTGACACCCAGGTCGCGCCGCTGGCGACGTTGAGCATCGCGTTGAGCAGCGGCCAGTCGCTGACGGCATCGGAACCGTCTTGCATCGATTCGGTTTCGCGGTTGGGCGAAGCGACGCTGCCGCTGTCCAGATGATCGCGACCAATCACGATAGGTGCGCTCAGTTCGCCATTGCGGACCATTTCGTTGAACGCCAAGCCTAGCTTGTCGCGCATGCCAAGACCGACCCAGCAGATGCGCGCGGGCAGCCCCTGGAACGCGATGCGCTCGCGTGCCATGTCCAGCCAGTTGTGCAGGTGCTCATCGTCCGGGATCAGTTCCTTGACCTTGGCGTCGGTCTTGTAGATGTCTTCCGGATCACCGCTGAGCGCAACCCAACGGAACGGGCCGATGCCTTTGCAGAACAGTGGCCGCACGTAGGCCGGCACAAAACCGGGAAAGTCGAACGCATTGGTGCAACCAACATCGAATGCCATCTGGCGAATGTTGTTGCCGTAATCCACGGTCGGGATGCCGGCAGCGTGGAAGGCCAGCATCGCTTCCACGTGCACGCGCATGGACTGCTTGGCGGCATCACGCACGCCATCGCGATTGGCTTTCTGTTCGGCCAGCCACTGTTCGACCGTCCAGCCAATCGGCAGATAGCCATTGATCGGATCGTGCGCGCTGGTCTGGTCGGTCACGCAGTCCGGGCGCACGCCACGCTTCACGAGTTCCGGCAGAATTTCGGCGGCGTTGCCGAGCAAGGCAATGGATTTCGCTTCGCCAGCTGCGGTGTATTTCGCAATACGGGCGAGCGCGTCGTCGAGGTCAGTTGCCTGCTCATCGACATAACGTGTCTTCAGGCGGAAATCGATGCTGGTCTGGCGGCATTCGATGTTGAGGCTGCTCATGCCTGCAAGCGACGCGGCCAGCGGTTGCGCGCCGCCCATGCCGCCCAAGCCCGCAGTCAGCAACCACTTACCCTTCAGCGATCCGCCGTAATGCTGACGACCCATTTCGACGAAGGTTTCGTAGGTGCCCTGCACGATCCCCTGGCTGCCGATGTAGATCCAGCTGCCGGCGGTCATCTGCCCGTACATCATCAAACCCTTCTTATCGAGTTCGTTGAAATGCTCCCACGTCGCCCAATGCGGGACCAGATTGGAATTGGCGATCAGTACGCGCGGCGCATCGGCGTGGCTGGGGAAGACGCCGACGGGTTTGCCCGATTGCACCAGCAGGGTTTCGTCATCATTGAGGTTTTTCAGCGACTCGATGATCGCGTCATAGCAATCCCAGTCACGCGCGGCGCGGCCGATGCCGCCATAGACGACCAGCTCAGCCGGGTTCTCGGCGACTTCAGCATCAAGATTGTTTTGCAGCATCCGGAACGGCGCTTCGGTCAGCCATGACTTGCAGGTGAGCGTGCTGCCGCGCGGGGCGCGAATGACGCGGGAAGGATCGTTTCTGGATGCGGTCATGGCCGGACTCTTCAACGTGGACAAGACGGCCATTATCCCACTGCATCCTGACCGGGTCCGTTTCGCATCGTATGATTGATTGATGCGATCAATTCCCCTCTTCCTTGCTGGCCTGCTGCTGGCGGCTTGTAGCCATGCGCCCGCGCTGCACAGTGCTTCGACAGCAGCAACCGTCGCCATGCCAGCGGTGCCAGCGACAGTCATCCTGATATCAGTCGACGGCCTGCGCGCCACGACAGTCGGCACCGGAATGATGCCGACACTGGATGAAATGGCAGCTTCCGGCGTGCGCGCCGAGTGGCTGACGCCGAGCTATCCGACCCAGACCTTCCCCAACCACTACACGCTGGTCACAGGCCTACGGCCAGACCATCACGGCGTGGTCCACAACAACATGATTGATGCCGCGCTGGGTAGGTTCGTGTCCAAGGGAGCCACCGCGCTGGATGGCCGCTGGTGGGGCGGCGAACCGATCTGGGTCACCTTGCAAAAGCAAGGCGGCATCGCCGCGACAATGTTCTGGCCCGGCTCCGAGGCTGAGATCGCCGGGCAGCGCCCGCGCTACTACCGGGATTACGACAAGCAGTTGCCGGCCGATGCCCGCGTGGACCAGGTGCTGGCGTGGCTGGACCTGCCTGCCTCGGAAAAACCAGGATTGATCACGCTGTACTTCGAGAATTACGACGTGGCGGCGCATACCACCGGTGCAGACTCCGCGGAATCCATCGCAGCATTGAAGGTTGTCGATGCTGCATTGGCACGCCTGCGTACTGGCCTGAGCAGTCGCGGGCGGGATGTATCTACCGACCTGATCGTGGTTTCCGACCACGGCATGATCACCGTGCGCGGCGAAGACGTGCGCTACCTGGACGACTTGGTGCCGGCGGATACATTCGACAGCGTCCATACCGGTCCGCTGGCTGGGCTGAATCCAAGACTGGGACATGTGCAGCAAGTAGAGAAGGCTTTGCTTGGCCGCCACGATCACTACGAATGCTGGCGCAAGCAAGACCTGCCCACACGTTGGCAATACGGCCAGCACCCACGCGTACCGGCAATCCTGTGCCAGGCCGATCCGGGCTGGCGGGTGATCACGCATGAGGTAGCTAACGCAAGCAAGCGGCGCGGCGAACACAGCTACCCACCGGAAGCGCCGGAGATGCGTGCAACCTTCGTAGCCACGGGTCCCGACTTCATCAGCGGCACGCAGTTGCCCGCGTTCGACAATGTCGATGTGTATCCGCTGATGGCGCGCCTGCTGCACATCACACCCGCAGCGAACGACGGCACGCTGGAACCGTTGCTGCCCGCATTGCGCGACACCGCGCCGTGATCCTGCATCGCCGGATTGAAAGTCCGGCAGGACCACTGATCATTGCGGCCGATGAAACAGGCCTGCGCCACATAGAGTTTCATCAGAACCGGCATCCCGCTGACCGCACCGACTGGCGTGGCGGCGACAACGAGCTGCTGCAAGCTGCTGAAACACAACTGGATGAATATTTCGCCGGCACGCGCACAAGCTTCGAGCTGCCACTGGCGCCACAAGGCACCACGTTTCAACTGGAAGTCTGGCAGGAACTCGCACGCATTCCTTATGGCGCCACGATCAGTTATGCCGAACTCGCGCAGCGTGTTGGCAAGCCGACGGCGACACGTGCTGTGGGTGCCGCCAATGGACGCAACCCGCTGCCAATCGTGCTGCCCTGCCATCGGGTGATCGGCGCCGATGGCGCGTTGACGGGCTTCGGTGGTGGGTTGCCGGTGAAGCAGATCCTGCTGCGGCTGGAAGGTGCGATGGCGGGCGAGCAAGCGGGCTTGTTCTAGCCGAGCGGAAAAGGGGTCAGAGTGAAGTTTCCTGATCAGGATCAGGAACGATCAGAAATCGTCGGCAGGAAATTCACTCTGACCCCTTCTCCCGGGAAATTCACTCTGACCCCTTTTCCCGCTCCTACACGAGCAGCTGTTTCATCGCCTCGCGATAACGGGCGGCGATTGCGTCGCGATTGCGGTGGCGACCATCACTGACGACGCGCTGCCCGGCCACTTCAACCTCATGCACGATGTTGCGGTTGCCGCTGAACAACCAGCGATCGACCACATCGCTACGCGTTGCGCCGGCAAGGATCGGTGCGTTCGCGTCCAGCTTGACGCGATCATCCGTGTCGTAACCGGTGCTGTTGGCAGCGCTGTCGACCGCGCCCTGCAGCAGGGTTTCACCGACGCTCGGCATCGCCAAGGAAACCGCGATGTTGCGGCGACGCGTGACCAGGCGTTGGCCATATTCCAGCCAGCGCAGTTCCTCGACCGGGGAGATCGAACTGTTCGAGTCCGAGCCCACGCCCCAAGCCCCGCCGGCATCAAGATAAGCGCGCAGCGGGAACAGGCCGTCACCTAGGTTGGCTTCCGTCGTCGTGCAGATCGCCACGGTCGCGCCGCTACGTGCGATGCCTTGCACTTCCGCGTGGTCCAGGTGCGTGGCATGTACGAGTGTCCAGCGCGATGTCACCTCGGCATGGTCAAGCAGCCAGTGCACTGGGCGCGCGCCGCGCAGGGACATGCATTCATCGACTTCGGCGGTCTGTTCGGAAATATGGATATGGATGCGGCTGTCACTCGGCAACGCCGCTAGCACCTCATGCATCGCGGCTTCCGGCACGGCCCGCAGGCTGTGCAGTGCGCAACCAATGTGCACGCCCTCGCCTTGCTCAACGCGCAACATTTCAAGCAGTCGCAGGTAGCTATCGACATCGTGGCCGAAGCGCTGCTGGCGTGGCGATAGTGTGCGGCCGTCGAAGCCGCCCGTCATGTACAGCACGGGCAGCAGCGTGATGCGGATGCCGGTATCACGCGCAGCACGGATCAGCGCCTGCGACATGGCATCGGCCTGCGCGTATGGCTGGCCATCTGGCGCGTGGTGCATATAGTGAAATTCGCAGACGCTGGTATAGCCGGCTTCGAGCATCTCGACATACAACTGGCTGGCGACCGCATGCAGCAGGTCGGGATTGAAACGCGCGGCCATGGCGTACATGGTTTCGCGCCAGGTCCAGAAGGAGTCAGCAGGATTGGTCTGGCGTTCCGCCAGTCCCGCTATCGCGCGCTGGAATGCGTGCGAATGCAGGTTGGCAATGCCCGGCAAGGACCAGCTGGATACGTTTTCGATGACGAGATTCGACATGCAGGGATTGTCGCCTGCGGGCGCGTGCGATGCGACCCCTTACAATCGTTCGATGGCAGACCCGCAAATTGACGGCATCGATGGCCTGTTGTCTGGCAAGAACTGGCAGCGTCGCGCAGCGCTGTGGTGCGGCGCGCTGGTGGTCGCACTGGCCGCGATGCTATTCACCTATGCCAGCGATGCTGCGTTCTCGGTCTTCAAGCAGGTCCAGCACCATTCACCGTATTGGCCATTACTGCTGACGCCAGCGGTATTCGCCGCACTGGCGTGGGTGACGTCTCGCGGCTTGCAGAGTACGCGCGGGAGCGGCATTCCGCAGGTCATCGCGGCGCTCGGCATGCCGCAGGCCGAACGCGAGCAGCACCTGTCACTGAAGGTATCGGCGGCGAAGCTCCTGCTCACTGTCGGTGGCCTGCTGGGCGGCGCGTCGATCGGTCGCGAAGGACCAACCGTGCATGTCGGCGCCGGCATCATGCATGCGTTCGGGCGGCGCTTCGGCTTCGGCAACGACCATGATTCGGCGCGCTTCATGCTTGCCGGCGGCGCCGCCGGGATTGCCGCTGCGTTCAATACGCCGCTAGCCGGCGTGGTCTTCGCCATCGAGGAACTCAGCGGCACCTTCGAGCATCGCTTCTCCGGCACCTTGCTGACGGCGGTGCTTGTTGGCGGCGTGGCATCGCTGACCGTGCTTGGCAATTACACCTATTTCGGCAGCGTCAGCGCAACGCTGCCACTTGGCCAGGGCTGGCTGGCGATCCTGTTGTGCGGCACGCTGTGCGGGCTGGCCGGCGGCGCGTTCAGCCGAATACTGCTTGCGGTCGTGGATGGCAAGCCACGCTGGCTGGGCCGCCTGCGCTCGCGGCACCCGGTGTTGATGGCGGCCTGTTGCGGCTTGGTGTTGGCGCTGCTTGGCGTGTATTTCAGTGCAGGCGCATTCGGCACCGGCTATGAACAGGCTCGCAGCCTGGTGCAAGGCCACGCAGTGGTCGGACAGGATTTCGGCGTGGTGAAACTTGCCGCCAACCTTGTCTCCTATCTCGCAGGCATTCCGGGCGGTTTGTTCTCGCCGGCACTCGCCGTTGGGGCCGGGCTAGGCCACAACATCGCGCAATTGCTGCCAAGCGTTGACGCGTCGGTGATCGTGCTGTTGGGCATGAGCGCCTACCTGACCGGTGTCACCCAGGCGCCACTGACCTCGGCAGTGATTTCGATGGAACTCACGGACAGCAGCGACCTGTTGCTGCCAATCCTGGCAACGGTCCTCATTGCACGCGGCTGTTCGGCGCTGGTCTGCCACACGCCCGTTTACAAGGCGCTGGCCATGCGCTTGCTACCCGCGCCCGTGTCCAAACCCGCCACTCTTCCGGTAGATCCAACATGAGTATCAATTCCGAGAAATGGGACGCGCTGCTGCTTGGCGCCACGCTGGCAACGCTGGATGCCGATGCCGGTTACGGGCTGATTGCAGACGGCGCGCTGGGCTGGAAGAACGGCGTGCTGACATTCGTCGGTAGCCGCGACGCGTTGCCGGATTCGCCTGCATCGCTGGCCAGCGAGGTCACCGAAGCCGATGGCCTGGTCACGCCCGGCCTGGTTGATTGCCATACCCACGTGGTGTTTGCCGGCGACCGTGCCAGTGAATTCGAGCTGCGCTTGCAGGGCGCGACCTACGAGCAGATCGCACGCAGCGGCGGCGGCATCCTCTCGACCGTGCACGCGGTCCGCGCGGCGAGTGAAGACGAACTATTCACGCAATCGGTGCCGCGCGCGCGCGCGATGGTTCGCGATGGCGTGACCACGCTGGAGATCAAGTCGGGCTATGGCTTGGACTTCGACAATGAACGCAAGATGCTGCGGGTTGCACGGCGGATCGGCAACGAACTCGGCATCGACATCCGCACGACGTTCCTCGGAGCACATGCATTACCGCCTGAGTTCGCCGGCAATGCCGATGGTTATATCGATGCCGTCATCGAGTGGCTGCCACGCCTGCACGCGGAAGACCTGGTCGACGCGGTGGATGCGTTCTGCGAAAGCATTGGATTTACGCCGGCGCAAACCCGGCGCGTATTCGAAACGGCACGTGCGCTAGGCCTGCCGGTGAAGTTGCATGCCGACCAGCTGAGCGATTTAGCCGGCGCGGCGCTGGTGGCGGAATTCAGCGGACTGTCGGCGGACCACATCGAACACACCAGCGAAACCGGCGTTATCGCCATGCGCGATGCCGGCACCATAGCTGTATTGCTGCCAGGTGCGTTCCATGTGCTGCGAGAGACCAAACTGCCGCCGTTGGACCTGCTGCGTAAGCATGGCGTTCCAATGGCGGTCGCCACCGACTGCAATCCCGGCACATCACCATTACTGTCCCTGCGCCAGGCGATGCAATTAGCCTGCACCCATTTCAAACTGACGCCGGAAGAAGCCCTGCGCGGGACGACCGTGCATGCGTCGCGTGCGCTGGGCCTGCAAGACCGCGGCATGTTGCGGGTAGGGATGCGTGCGGATTTCGTGCGCTGGAGTGTCGGCCAGCCAGCAGAACTCTGCTACTGGCTCGGTGGCCAACTGACGGCTGACGTGCGGAACGCAGGTCGTTCAATCACACGGTAATGGCCCCATAACGCAAAAGCCCCGCCGAAGCGGGGCCTTGCTTGAAGCGCGACGCGGCTTGAATCAGTGAGTGCTCAGGCCTTGGCGACAGTCTTCTTGGCAACAGCCTTCTTGGCCGGCGCCTTGGTCACTTTCTTCACCACGGCCGCAGTGGCGGTGCCAGTGGCCTTGGTGGCGACGTGTGAACGCGAAACGCCGTAGCTGGAGATATTGCGCTTGCCTTTGGCAGTCTTGCGGTCGCCCTTGCCCATCGTGATGCTCCTGGTTCGTGTGTGGCCGCGCGTTCAGCGCTGGCGGTGATATCTGGAATTCGCAGTCCGCTGTCCCCACCAACGGGAACGCGAAGCGCGCAATTCTAGCATGCTAGTCCACGGCGAACATGGACTTTCCACCTCAGCCCCTTGGCACGGGGGCTACACCGCAGGGCGGGGGATGGGGGGGTACGCAATGGGGACCAGGATCTGCTTTATAGATCTTGAGATTGCAGTCACTGCCAAGCAGTGAAATCAGTGCGCACAGGTCGCGTCATGCACGTGGCCGTGGTTGAGCCGCAGGTTGGCAAGGTGCGCCAAGCCCACCAACGTGCCCCCAAACGTCATGATCACCGCGTGCGGCACTGTTGCGTGGTGCAGCGGCTCAAAGCCGATCCCGAACCACAGCGCAGCGAGCCCCGGCACCAGCAAACCCAGCGCGCGCGCAGCGCGATGCCGGCGATAGCCTTGGATCAGGGTGAACAGGCCAAGCAGGCTGGCGAACACCACGAAGCCGCGTTCGAAGCCGTCACCTAGCCACGTCGCAATGCCCAGCGACGGCAGCACGGCGATCAGGATCGGCAACAGTGCGCAATGAATCGCGCATAGCATCGAGCCCGTGGCACCCAGGCGATCAAGTAGCAAGTGGAGTCGGGAATTCATCACTGGGGTGACTTCAGACACGTATGGGTATGGAGTTTTGATATGTTATAACATTTACATCGTCACGGCAAAACTCAGGAATATCTACATGCGTCCAGCTGCTCCGCTCAAGCACACGACTTGGGTTGTCGCGTTGATGCTTGCTTTGGCTCCTGTTGGCCACGCCATCGCTCAAGACAGTAGACCTTCTACAGATACAGCGCCTCCACCGGCCAGCGATCCCCGCCATTCCCCAAACGATCACGTCAAGGACATCAGTGGCGTGGTCGTGACGGGCAGCTTGTTCAAGGACACCGCCGAAACCCTCAGTAAGCCAACCGAGGTACTTTCAGGGGAGCGTCTTGACGAGAACCGCGCGGCCAGTCTTGGCGAGACCGTCGCCAGCATGCCCGGCGTGCAGAGTTCGAACTTCGGCCCCGGCGTTGGCCGGCCGATCATTCGCGGACTGGATGGGCCACGCGTGGCGGTGCTGGCTGGCGGATTGTCGACCCAGGACGTGTCGACCGTCAGCCAGGACCACTCACCGGCGATAGAGCCATTCCTTGCCGATCAGATCGAAGTACTGAAGGGACCCTCCACCCTGCTCTTCGGCAGCGGTGCGATCGGTGGCGCGGTCAACGTTGTCGATGGCCGCATCCCAGAATACGCGATCAGCAACGGCTTCAGCGGTCGTGCGGAAACGCGCTTCTACGCCGGCGACCAGGACGGTAACACCGCGATGGCGCGGGTTGACGGCGGAACCGACACATTCGCGCTGCATGCCGATGCGGTCTACCGCAATGCGCTGGACTACGAGACCCGTGACGGTCGCCAAGCCAATTCCTTCATCGATACGCACTCCGGTGCGGTCGGAGGTTCGTTGCTGGGCGACTGGGGCTTCGTCGGCTTGTCCGCCTCGCGCTTCAACGACGCTTACGGCAATCCGGGTGAGCCCGGCAACCTTGCTGCCGGCGAACGCGGCGTGCATCTGGACATGCGCCAGGAACGATACGAGATGAAAGGTGCGTTGCGCGATTTATGGGGCGAAGGCAACGGCCTGCGCTTTGCTGCTGCCCACACCGGCTACCAGCACACCGAGTTCGAGGGCGACGAGGTCGGCACGATCTTCAACAAGAATGCCAATGAGGCCCGCGTGGAGGCGAGCTTCGGCAGCACCGATCGCTGGCAAGGCGCTGTCGGGGTGCAAGGGGTCGCAAGTACCTTTGCCGCGATTGGCGAAGAGGCATTCGTGCCGCAAACCAGTACGCGCGCTTTCGGATTGTTTAGCGTGGCCAGACGCAGCTGGAATGGGTTTCAGCTGGATCTTGGCGCCCGTGTGGACACGGTCAAGTCAAGCCCGGTTGGCGCCGCAAGCCGCAGTTTCACCCCCGTAAGCCTGTCGCTGGCCGGTGGTTGGAAGCTCACCGAGCGTGTGCGCCTCACCGCACACCTGGACCACGCCGAGCGCGCGCCGGTGGAAGAGGAATTGTTTGCCGATGGCCCACACATCGCTACGCTTGCCTACGAGATCGGCAACGCCAACCTCGCCAAGGAGGCAGCGAATCAGCTGGAGTTGGGCCTGCACTATCAGTCGAAGCGTGTCGATGCCAAAGTGTCCGCGTACTACAACCGGTTCAACGACTTCATTTACCTGATCGACACTGGCGACAGCGTGTATCGCGACGAAGCCGATGAATTCCTGCCGATCCATCAGTGGTCGCAGGCAAATGCAAGCTTCCGTGGCTTTGAAGGCGAGGCGACCTTCCATCTGGCAGCAACTGACCAAGGCGATTGGGACTTGCGTGTGTTTGGTGACACCGTGCGCGCGACGTTGCGAAATGATGACAACGTGCCGCGCATTCCTCCGTCAAGGCTCGGCGCGCAGCTGCGCTGGGAGCATACTGGCTGGCGTGCAGCCTTGGGAGCGACCCGCAACAACCGGCAGGACAAGGTGGCACAAAATGAGACGCCGACCGACGGCTACACGCTGGTCGATGCACACGCCACCCGTCACTTCGACGCTGGAAACCTGAGTTGGGAATTGTTCGCCGATGCAAGCAACCTGACCAATCAGGTGGCACGCGTGCATACATCGTTCCTGAAGGACGCCGTAGTCCTGCCAGGTCGGGCCGTCAGCTTCGGCATCCGAATGTTTTTCTAGAACCTTTTCGCAACCTGCTGGTCGGGCGCGGAGATGCCGCGCCCGATGGCCGACTTTTCAGGCAGCCGACGCGCACTTCGCACAGAGGCCATGCACTTCCAGCGTCTGCGCCTGCGGCACGAAACCGAGTGCGCGGGCGCGTGCGTCCAGAGCATCCACGACTTCACGATCCTCCAGCTCCACCGCCGAATGACAGCGGTTGCAGATCAGGAACGGCACCGAGTGCTGGTCGGTACTCGGGTGATGGCAGGCAACAAACGAATTGACCGATTCCAGCTTGTGGATGAATCCGTTGGCCAGCAGGAAATCCAGTGCGCGATAGACCGTCGGCGGCGCGGCGGCACCGGCTCCCTCGCCTTCGCGCACCAGCTCCAGCAGGTCGTAGGCCTTGATCGGTTTGCCTGCGGCCGCAACGAAACCCAGCACGCGCGCGCGGATTTCGGTCAGTCGCAGGCCGCGTTCGTGACAGGCATGCTCAACGGCACGCACGAAGCCAGCGGCATCGTGCACATGATGCTTGGGGTCGATGCAGGCGTGTGACTTCGAGGTGCTGGTGGTTTTGGCCATGACCTTGATCTAGTCATCCGCCGGGATTTTTGCAAGTGCGGCATCAATCCGCGCCAGCGCCTCGGCTTTTCCTGCAAGAAAAATCGTGTGCGAGATATCCGGACTGACCTGGGTGCCGGTGATCGCCACGCGCAACGGCTGCGCCACCTTGCCCATGCCAAGGCCAGAAGCCTCGACTGTTGTCTGGAATGCAGTATCGATGTCCTCGACAGTCCACGCCTCCAGCACTGCAAGTCGCGCACGCATGTCCGTCAATGGCGCACGCGCGGCTGCGGTCAGATGCTTGGCGACTGCCTTGTCATCGTAGTGTGTGATCGGAAGAAACCATACCGAGGCACGCTCGGCCATGTCTTTCAGCGTCTGCACGCGATCGCGCAATGCGATGACGATGTCGGCAGGTGCTGGGCCCTTCGCAAGGTCATAGCCGGCTTGCTGCAGATGCCATTCGAGGTGCTTGGCAACATCTTCAGACGCATCGTTCTTGAGGTACTGCTGGTTCAGCCAGCCAAGCTTGGCCATATCCAGCCGCGCGGCCTTGGCATTGACGTCGGAAAGATCGAACATCGACTTCATTTCCGCGATCGAGAACACTTCCTGATCGCCGTGAGACCAGCCCAGCCGCACCAGGTAGTTGAGCAATGCGTGCGGCAGGTAACCGGCATCGCGGTACTGCATCACATCGGCGGCGCCAGTGCGCTTGGACAACTTGGCGCCCTGCTCGTCCAGGATCATCGGCAAGTGCGAGAACGCCGGCACTTCTGCACCGAGTGCGCGGTAGATGTTGATCTGCCGCGGGGTGTTGTTGACGTGATCATCGCCGCGCACGACATCAGTGATCGCCATGTCGATATCGTCGACGACAACTGCAAAGTTGTAGGTGGCGTAGCCGTCTGGGCGGAAGATCACCAGGTCGTCAAGTTCGCTGTTGGCGATCTCAATGCGGCCCTTGACCTTGTCATCCCACGCGACCACGCCATCATCGGGATTGCGGAAGCGGATCACCCGATTCGGGTCGTCGCGCCACTCTGCGTTCTCTGTTCGGTTGGCGCCGTTGTAACGCGGCTTGCCGCCAGCGACCATGGCCGCCTCGCGCATCGCTTCGAGCTCGGCTTTGCTCTCATAGGCGTAATACGCATGCCCGGAGGCGACCAGTTGTTCGGCCATTTGCTTGTAGCGATCAAGCCGGTCGGTCTGGTAGATCGGACCTTCGTCGTAATCCAGCCCAAGCCATTCCATCGCTTGCAGGATGGCGTCGATCGCGGCTTGCGTGCTGCGCTCGCGGTCGGTGTCTTCGATGCGCAGGATGAACTTGCCGCCATTGCGGCGCGACTGCAGCCAGCAATACAACGCAGTGCGTGCACCACCGATGTGCAGGTAGCCGGTGGGACTGGGGGCGAAGCGGGTACGGACGGTCATGGGCGCTTGGTCAATCGGAGTGTGGCCATTTTAGCCTGTGGGCCTCGCTCCTCGCGTTTGGGAAGCCGCCGAACAGTTTGCGGCGAGGGTGGCGGGCATGCGGCGTCAGCGGCATTTGGAGCCGCAGAGCAGCGTGCCCGCTGCCCTCTACGCATTCGCGGCACAGCTATATCTACAATGCCGCCATGACCACGCTATTCATCTCCGATCTGCATCTGGATGCCGAACGTCCGGAAATCACCGAATTGTTCGGTGAATTCATCGAGCGCGAAGCGCGCAAAGCAAAGGCGCTATACATCCTGGGCGACCTGTTTGAAGCCTGGGTTGGCGACGATGACCCAACCGATGTCGGCACCTTCGTCGCCGAGAAATTGAAAGCGCTGTCGGATGACGGCGTGCCGGTCTATTTCATTCGGGGCAACCGCGATTTTCTGGTCGGCAACGCGTACGCACGTCGCGCAGGGATGACCATCCTCCCCGACCCCGCGGTGATCCTGCTGCACGGCACGCCGACGCTGATCGGCCATGGCGACGTGATGTGCACCGACGATCTCGCTTACCAGCAGTTCCGTACACAGACCCGCGACCCGCGCTGGCAGGCGCAATTCCTGTCACAGCCGGTAGCCGCGCGGTTGGCGTTTGCTGCGCAGGCGCGCGCCGCGAGCCAGGCGCGCTTTGGCGAACTGCAGGCAAGCGGCACGTCGGAAACCATCACCGACGTCAGCCCCGTTACGGTTGCGAGCACATTCGCGCTGTATGGCGTTGGTCGGATGATCCACGGCCATACGCATCGCCCGGCGATCCACAACGAAGCAAATGGTTGCAGCCGCATCGTGCTCGGTGACTGGTACACGCAGGGTTCGGTGCTGCGGGTTGATGCGAGTGGTTTTGACTTGGCCGCATTGCCCGTCTGAAGCGCTCGCCTGCGCAAGCTTCAAGCGCGCGGGGGTTCTACTTTTTCGCCATCGCTTGCTGCAATCGTTGGTGCCGGCAATGGTGCAGGGCCACGCGCCATGCTTTCGAACACGCCATCACGGCGCACCCACGCATGGAACAGTGCCGCCGATAGATGCAGCAGCACCGTCGCGAACAGCAGCAACGCCAGCCAGGTGTGCGCACTGCGCAACACGGCATAAATGGTCGCGTCATGCGGCGCGATGGGCGGCAACGCAACACCGTTGAACATCGTCACCGGGTAGCCACCCGCTGACAGCATCGACCAGCCGATCAGCGGCATCGCGAACATCAATCCGTACAACAGCCAGTGTGAAGCCTTCGCCGCGAATACCTGGATAGGTGGCAAGTCAGCCGGCAATGGCGGCGGCGGGTGTCGCAGCCGGTTCCACAACCGCACGATCACCAACAGCAAAATCGCGATGCCCAATGGTCGATGCAAGCTCACCAGGGTGGGACGCAGGTTGATCGAGGCCACCATGCCGATGCCGACGAACAGCATCGCAAGGATCATCAGCGCCATCGTCCAGTGCAGGACGCGCGCGGTCAGGTTGAAGTGCGTGGACTGGCTCATTTCGCGTCCGCCTTCGCTGGTGATTGACCGGTTGCTGCACCGGCCTTGCCACTGGCGATATCGCGTTCGCGGCGATTGAATGACACTGAATACACCGCTGAACGCGCCGCAAGTATTGGATCTGCGGAACCCTCCACGCCAGTCGGCAACACAAGCGGATCGAAATTGATGTCGCGGCAAGCGCCTGTGGTCTGCGGACTGGAGTTTTCCACAATCACGCTGCCTACGGAGATGTGTTGACGCGCTTCGGGCCAAGGCTGCGACGCATCCAGGATTGCATCGCCATCTTCTGCCAAGGTCACCACCATGTCCCATCGCAGTGGCCCCTGCGCCAAGCGAGCTTGCAGGTCTTCGTTGAGGAAACCCGCATCAGCAGCCTCACGTTGTGCGGGCGTCATCGCCTCGAATGCAGTTTGCGGTTGCATCGACCAGCGCACGTTGCTGATATGGCCGGCCGCGTTGATGAAACGGAATGCATTAACGCCGTTGTAGCTTGTGTTTGCCCAGCTTGTCGACCACGGTGCCTCCTTCGCCCACGCGGCAAAACGTTTGAATTCAGGATTCGCTTCGGCAAACGCGGCCTGCCTCGCCGGATCAGGTTTACCGGTCGCCGGGTCCGGGGCATTAGCGCGGGTCTGCTCGTAAAACGCTTCCACCGATGACACACCGAAGAAGGGAAAACTGTTCATCGCCATGCGCCATTGCTGGCCATCATCACTACGCAACTCCAACGCCATGCTGCGCACTCGTGCCTTGTTGTCCAGTCCGTAGGGCGAACCGCCACCGACCGACATCCGGCCCACGAATGGGGTGCGAACAGGTGCAAATATCCGTGCACTGGAAAGGGCTACGCCTTCGCCGTTGCCCTCGAAGTACCCGGAGATGCAGACACCCTTGGCATGCGCGCGCCGGAAGCCGGGGTACACCTCACCATTGCCTTTTTCGATCGCATCCGTGAATCGTTGCGGCGTCAACCTGTTGGGAGTTAGCCAGCCGGCGACCCATGCGAACGTGAGCGCAATAGCGCCCGCAATGAGTGCGATGGTGAGCAACGCTCTCCACGGTGTGCGCTCTGCTTGGCTGTTGGTGGTGGGCGTCAGATCTGGCATCAGGGAATTCACGGCGTTGAAAGAAGGGATGCGGATCAATTCGTTCGATCATGCCGGAAGGTTACATTTCGGCCTCGACCATTGGTTAGATCCACCACTATTTTGCTGCTTGTGCGCAGCCTGTGTAATCGCTCTCGCCAATGCGGAACTGAGCGGTCATGGTGAATTCCATGTCAGACATGCCATCGCTGCATTCGCCAGGTCGCACCTTCAGTGAAAAGTCCTTTGCCCCGCTACGACCGGAAATATCGAGACCGCCGCCAGCCACTTCCGTGCGTATACCGCGCATCTGCAGGCCGACTTGGTCGTCAGGGGTCGTAAACGTCAATGCCTCGTCCTGCACCTGTAGACCCCAGAACGGTTCCGTACCGACGACACGCAATGCTTGCGGCGCGCCCGGTTCCAGCACCTCAGTCTCGCTCACTGGTCTAGGCAGCTCCACCGACGCTGCAGGCGTCAATGCGGGCACAGGCTCGGGAGCGTTACTGGTGGCGCTTTCGGGGGCTGAACATGCGGCTAGCAACAACACAATTGATGCAATCGCGAACTTCATGGCGGACCCTTGGCTATCGGAATGCGGTCGAGTCTGCAGCACGCGATGCAACGGGGTGATGACGATCAGCCAGCCGCGTCCAGCAACCCTTCCAGTTCCTCAGCATCAAAGCCGGCTTGCAGGCGCGCTTCCATGTTGAACGGCTTGCGCAAGACGCTGGTGGCATAGTCGTGCAGCAGTTCGCGGAACTTGGCGCGTGGCTCGATCCCGGCGCGTTCACAATACCAGCGGTACCAGCGCGATCCCGCTGCCACGTGGGAAATTTCCTCTCTCAGGATGATCGCGAGGATGTCGGCGGTCACATGATCGCCAAGCGAGCGCAGTTTCACGATCATCCCCGGCGTCACGTCCAGCCCGCGTGCTTCCAGCACCCGCGGTACCAGCGCCATCCGCGACAAGCCGTCATCCGCGGTCTTTTCGGCCATTTCCCACAATCCGTTATGCGCATCGAAATCGCCGTAGTCATGACCGAGTTCTTGCAGTCGTGCGCGCAGCATCGAAAAATGCCGCGCCTCGTCATTCGCGATGCTTACCCAATCTGCGTAATACGCATCCGGCAATCCACGAAAGCGATACACCGCGTCCCACGCCAGGTCGATCGCGTTGAATTCGATATGTGCGACGGCATGGATAAACGCCGCGCGACCTTCATTGCTGCCGAAGCCGCGTCTCGGGAGGTCGTGGGGATGCACCAGCCTGGGCGTCGGTGGTCGGCCCGGCATGCAGATCAGTTCGGGCGATGGCGACGACGTATCAATCCCGAGTTCGCCACGCGCGAATGCTGCTGCAGCAACGAAGGTCGCGCTGACTTTCGCATCAGGCGATGCGGCTGAGAGGCAAGCTGCTGCAGCGGAAAACAGATCGTTCATCGAAACAGGCTTGGAATCAGGCTCAACTCGCGCGCCGGTGCTTCTTGGCCTCATCCGAACGCAATTGATCGATGCGCTCGAAGTAGCCTGGCTCGACGCCGGTCACGTAGTTGCCATCGAAGCAGGAGGCGTCGAAATGCTCGATGCGATGCTTGGGACCGGACACCGCATCCTTGAGGTCCTCGAGATCCTGGTAGATCAGCCAGTCGCAACCCAAGAAATTTTGCACGTCTTCTTCGCTGCGGCCGTTTGCAACCAGTTCGTCGACCGAAGGCATGTCGATGCCGTAGATGTTCGGATAGCGCACGGGCGGCGCAGCCGAGGCCAGGTAGACCTTGCGCGCGCCAGCATCGCGGGCCATCTGCACGATTTGTTTGGCGGTTGTGCCGCGAACGATCGAGTCGTCCACAAGCAGCACCACGCGGTCGCGGAATTCCAGCGGAATCGGGTTGAGTTTGCGACGCACCGACTTTGCGCGCTCGCCCTGCCCCGGCATGATGAACGTGCGACCGACGTAGCGATTCTTGATGAAACCTTCGCGGTATTTCACGTCCAGCAGGCTGGCGACTTCCAGCGCGGCATCGCGCGAGGAATCGGGAATCGGCATCACCACGTCGATGTCGTGGTCGGGGCACAGGCGCCTGATCTTTTCGCCAAGCTTCACGCCCATGCGCATGCGCGCCTTGTGCACCTGCACGTCATCCATCATCGAGTCGGGCCGCGCGAAATACACATACTCGAACAGGCACGGTGTGTGCTGTTGCGGCTCCGCGCAGGCTTTGGTGAATAACTCACCGCGCGCGGTCACCACCACTGCCTCACCCGGCGCAACATCGCGCACGCGGGTGAAACCGAGGATGTCGAACGCGACCGATTCCGACGCCACCGCGTATTCGTCGCCTTCCGGCGTCTCCTTCTTGCCCAGCACGAGCGGGCGGATGCCGTGCGGATCACGGAACGCGACCAACCCCAAGCCCAGCACCACGGCGACTGCCGCATAACCGCCCTTGGCGCGCCGCATCACCCCTTCCACGGCCCCGAACGCGGACTCAGGGGTCAGTGGCTTCTGCTTGTCGAGTTCATGCGCAAATACGTTCAGCAGCACTTCGGAGTCGGATTCGGTATTGATGTTGCGACGATCCTGCTCGAAGACCTCGCGGCGCAACGCATCGGTATTGATCAGGTTTCCGTTATGGGCGAGCGCAATCCCGTAGGGCGAATTGACGTAGAAGGGCTGCGCCTCGTCCATGCCTTCGCTGCCCGCAGTCGGATAACGGCAATGGGCAATCCCGACCTTGCCCTGCAGCGGTCGCATTGCCTCGGCATCGAAGACATCGCGAACCAAGCCATTGCCCTTGCACAAGCGCAGGTGCGTACCAACGGCGGTGGCGATGCCAGCCGCGTCTTGCCCACGATGCTGCAGTACGGTCAGCCCGTCATACAGCTGCGCTGCGACTTCGCTATGGCCGACGATCCCGACAATTCCGCACATGATGAAAATCCGAAAAATACTAGCGGTGGAAACACATGGAACATGAGGCGAACACCCTCTTGCAGCGAGGCGGTCGCCGAAGAATCACGGATGGGGGCGAACCATGCCGTTGAGGCCCATCTTCGCCTTGAGTGAAGCATTCAACGCATCGGCCTCGGCACGATTCATTGCTGGACCCACGCGCACGCGGGTCAGCACGCCCTTGTCGGTGGTCACGGTGTCAGTGAAGGTGTTGAAGCCCGCGCCGCGCAGCTTGTCGCGCAACGCATTCGCATCCGTGGCAGTAGAGAACGCACCAACCTGCACCGCAAAGCCCGTCTTGCTGGTATCCACAGCGGGTTTCGCGACTGTTGCAGGCACTTCTGCGGGTGCCGGCGTGGTCGCTGCAATCGGTTTAGGGGCGGTGGCCGCAGCGGGCGCTGTGACCGGCTTGGCCACCGGTGGCAGCGGCTCGGGCTTCAATTGCGCTAGTGCAGGCGCGGCAACCACCTTGGCTGGTGCCGTGGCCGCGGCCATCGGCGCAGCGACTGAAGCTGCCGGCGTAGCATCCAGCACCACGACCTTGGCATCAACGCCTGCGTTCACCTTGCCGGATGCCAAGCGCGCGGACTCGGCGACGGCACGATCCGCGAACGGACCGATACGTACGCGCTGCAGGTCACGGCCGTTGGATTTTGTCACTTCGGAAAACGCCGGCAACCCTGCCTGTTGCAACGCCGCAACCACCTGCCCGGAATCTGCGGCAGTCGCGTAGCTGCCGAAGCTGACCACGTAATCGCCTGCGGCAACCCTGGCGAACGGTATATCGCCGGGGGACGGACCATCGTTATCCTGCGCGTCTGCAGGCATGCCAACCACGCCGCCCTGCGGCGCTCCGGCGGCAGGCATCAGTGGCAGGTCAACAGTCCTGGTGGCCGAGTCACCTCTCGGTTCGGCTGGAATATCCAGGGACACATCGGAAACGCCACTGTCCGGCGCCGGCCCCTTGACCAGCATCGGCAGGAAGATCACCGCCAAGGCAACCAGCACACTCGCGCCAACCAGGCGCTGCTTCAGGGAAGAATCCATCGGATACGGACCACCAGCGGGGACCTGCGAATTATAGCGGCCCGCTGCCTTGAGGGCGGCTGTTCAGGTCAGGGCGTTCAGCGCACACAGGGCTGCCGAAGCCGTGTGAAAAGAGCCGAACACCAGCACCAGTCCATCCGGCAGGGCCTGCTGGACTGCCGCTTCCAGCGCCATCGGCACATCGGGATGTCGGGTGGCGGCGGCCGCTGCGGTGCCGTGCAGGCGCTTCGCGAATGCGTCTACATCCTCGCCACGGGGCCCGGCTTCGACCAATCCGGCGATATGCCAGGCGTCCACCTGCCCGGCCAGCGCCACGACCACACCGGCAGCATCCTTGTCCGCCAGTGCGGCATATACGCCCAGCGTCGGTCGTCGTGGCTGACCCTGCAGCCACTCCGCCAGCGCGCGCGCCGCCTGCGGGTTATGGCCGACATCGACCACGATCTCCACGCCACCCTGATCGAAGCGCTGCAGGCGGCCACCAATATGGGCCCCTGCAACGCCGGTTGCGTACACATCGTCAGCGATGTGCAGGTCGAGCGATTGCAGCACTGCAATCGCACAGGCGGCATTACGCAACTGCACGGGCCCGACCAGTCCCGGAAGTGGCAGCTCAAGCTCTTGGCCGACCTCGCGCCAGCGCCAATGCGCCTCATCAATGGGTTCCGCGAAGAAGTCGCAGCCGATCCGCCATGCCGATGCGCCGATGGCATACGCATGCCGCAACACGCTGGCCGGCGGATCGTCGTCGCCGAGGATCAGCGGTTTGAACGGACGAGCGATGCCCGCTTTCTCGAATCCGATCGCCTCGATGTCCTTGCCCAACCAGTCTTGGTGATCGATGTCGACGGTGGTGATCACCGCGGCATCGGCATCGACAATGTTCACCGCGTCGAGCCGTCCGCCGAGCCCGACCTCAAGTACGACCAAGTCGAGGCTGGCGCGCTGGAACAGCCACAGCGCGCACAGCGTGCCGTATTCGAAATAAGTCAGCGGGATATCTCCGCGTGCGGCGTGCACCGCTTCGAATCCGGCGATCAGATCCGCGTCATTCGCGACGCTGCCATCGATCCGCACGCGCTCGTTGTAGTGCAACAGATGTGGTGATGTATAGGCTCCCACCGTCAAGCCACCCGCACGCGCGATTGCCTCGATGAAGGCGACTGTCGAGCCTTTGCCATTGGTGCCGCCGACGGTGATGACGTACTTCGCCGGATGGCCCAAGCCCATGCGCGATGCGACCTCGCGCACGCGCTCCAGGCCCATCGCGATGGCATCAGGGTGTTGCTGCTCGATGTAAGCGAGCCAGTCGGTGAGGTTTCGTTGCATGTGAGTATTGTAGAAGCGGCGCGAGGATTACAGTCGGCGCCTACCGCCCTGGTGTTCACGAAAAGGGGTCAGAGTGAAGTTTCCTGACCAGAGATTTCGGACCGGCCGGGTGTGGCCGGCAGGAAATTCACTCTGACCCCTTTTCGTCGAGCCGCGTAGCGAACACGCGCCGGTAGGCGTCGTCGGGTGGCAAGAATGACTACAGCGCCCGATGCACGGCTTCGCCAAACAAGGCCGTGTGGTGGCTGCAATCATTCATGCGCACCACCTCCAGATGATCGACATCCTTGCCTTCCAGCAGGTTGAGCGTGGTCGGCGCCTGGCGGAAGCCCCACAGCTTCGCAAGCGGGATGCCGAGGATCCGGCATAGCAGCACCCGATTGACTGCGTCATGGGCAACGATCAACAGCGTGGCGTCCGCGCCCAGCCCAGCACAAGCACGCACGAACGCCGGCCACGCGCGATCCTGCACTTGCTGCAGGGATTCGCCGCCATCCGGCATCTGCACGCTGTGCGGCACCTCGCGCCATGCACGCAGGCGGTCGGGATCGCGGTCGTGGATCTCACTGGCCAGCAATCCTTCCCAACTACCGTGTGCAATCTCCATCAGGCCTTCGTCGAACACGAGCTGCGATATCCGCGACTCTCCGAGCGCGAGCTCAGCGGTGCGCCGCGCACGCGACAGTGGAGAGGCAATAGCCCGGTCAATCTGCAGCTCTTGCAGCCGCTGCCCAAGTGCGGTCGCCTGCGCGATGCCGACCTCCGACAAGGCGATGTCTTCCTGCCCTTGGTAGCGCCCCTCTGCATTCCAGTGGGTTTCACCGTGACGCGCTAACAGGATGCGCATGGCTTAAACCTGCGCCAGCGAAAGCACGCCGGGCATGGCGCGCAATGCTTTCAGCTGCGCATCGTCAACCTCACGATCCACTGTGATAGCCGCGCGCGCCTGGCCATCACCCGCTGCGCCTAGCGCAAAGTTGACGATGTTGATGCCAAGTGCGCCTAGCTGAGAACCCACGGCGCCGACCATTCCTGGCCGGTCCTCGTTGCGCAGCAGCAAGACATGCGCCTGCGGATCGAATTCGATCTCGACGCCGTCCATCCGTACCACGCGCGGCCCACGATGCAGGGTCGCTTCGATCTCGCGGCTGCGCGTGCCATCGCTGACGCGTAGCTTGAGCAGGCGGTCGAATCCATCGCCATCGCCACCCACGGTTTCAGCGACGACAAGACCACGCGCAGCAGCTTCCGCCAGCGCATTGACGGGCGTGACTCGACCAGAATGGGTGCCAAGCAACGACGCCACCAGCAGACGGGTCAATGGACGGGTATCGAGTGTTTCGGTGCGACCGGCATAGGTGACATCCAGCCGCGTCGGTGCCGGCACCAGGCGCGCGGCAAGCCGGCCGAGTGAGGTCATCAGCGGCATCCATGGGCCGACTTCGCGCGCGGCTTCGGCAGTCAGCGGCGGCAGATTGACGCAGCCGGCGACCGCGCCAGTGGCAACAAAGTCGATCACTTGTCGGGCCAGGATCGTACTGACTGCTTGCTGCGCTTCACCGGTTGAAGCGCCGAGATGCGGGGTCAGGATCAGGTTGGCGTGCGCGCGCAGCGGCGAATCAGCTGGTAGCGGTTCGGTGACGAAGGTGTCCAGCGCGGCGCCTGCAAGATGGCCTTCGTCGAGCAGTTGCAGCAATGCGGTTTCGTCGACCAGCCCGCCGCGTGCGGCATTGATGACGTAGGCGCCTCGCTTCATTGAACGCATGCGCTCTTCCGACAGCAGATTCGTCGTCTCCTTGGTGCGCGGGATGTGCAGGGTCACTACGTCAGCCCAGGCCAGCAGTTCATCCAGGGTCTTCAACGGCACACTGCCCTTGCCCGCGACCGATGCCGGCAGGAACGGATCGAACGCCGCCACGTCCATGCCGATGCCCAGCGCCTTGCGCGCCACGGTACTGCCGATGCGGCCCAGCCCGATCACGCCCAGCTTCTTGCCTTCCAGTTCGAAGCCTGTGAGGCCAGCTTTTGGCCAGCCACCCGCCTTCATGCCGGCATCGGCTTCGGGGATATGCCGGGCCAGCGCGAACAGCAGCGAGATCGCGTGTTCGGCAGCGGCAAGCGTATTGCCATCCGGCGCGTTCATTACCGCAATGCCGCGCGCGGTGGCGGCATCGACATCAATCGTGTCCACGCCTGCGCCGGCACGGCCGATCACCTTCAACCGCGCGGCATCCTGCAGGCACTCCGGGGTAATCCGGGTGGAGGAACGCACCAGCACCGCATCGCAATCGGCCAGCGCAAGCGCCAGCGCGTCGGGGTCTTTTATCGGGTCGGAGATGGCGACGTCCCATCCCGCATCGCGGAACAGCGTCAAACCATCTTCATGAATTCCATCGCACGCCAGCACTTTCATTGTTTCGGCTCCTGTGGGGGTGATCCTGATCTGAATCAGGTCCCACGAATCCAGGCAGCCGGCACAGCGCAAACGACGGTTCATGTTGCGATGCGAAGTCGTGGCGTATCGAAATACGCTGCGCTTCGCTTGCGGGTCAGGAGACGGGGCCGGCTGGCATGGGAATCGTGACGCCGGTAAGCGTAGCAGACGCGCGGCCAGCTGCAACGTATCGTTACGTGTGTAACCAAGCAGCTAAGCAGCGAACCAGCCCATCATCAACACAGGGCCTGCTGATGCAGGCGAAGGGCGAATTTGACGTCAAGCGCACCCCGCAGGGTTCACTGGACATGGGCGATGGTGTCGAGATCGGCCACATGCGCTTCGATAAACAGTTCCACGGGCCGCTTGACGCGACCAGCGTCGTGCGCATGCTGGCGGCGATGTCGCCGGTGGACGGCTCTGGCGCGTATGTGGCGATCGAGCGCATCGTCGGCACGCTGGACGGTCACAGCGGCAGCTTTCTTGCTCAGCACAACGGCATCCTCGATCGCGGCACGCCTTCGCTGGACCTCACCGTGGTACCGGATAGCGGCAACGATGCACTTACCGGGCTGCGCGGACGCATCACAATCGACATCACCGACGACAAGCATTTCTACACCTTCGATTATTCGCTCGACATGCCCTGAAACAACAACGCCGGCCAATGGCCGGCGTTGTGTCTAACTGCTCGCACAGCTATTTACTGCAGCAATCAGGGCTTCGGCGAAACACCCATTTCCTTCAGCAACTGCGGCGCGGGCATCACTTCCTGCATGATCCAGCGCATGTAGCGTTGGTCCACCGAAATCATGCGTGTCATCACCGGGTCGAACACCCAATTCGAACTCACAGATTCAATCGTGCCGTCGAACGCCAGGCCGACCAGCTTGCCTTGCGCATCCAGCACCGGCGAACCGGAATTGCCGCCGGTGATATCAAGATCCGACATGAAGTTGACCGGCACCGAACCAAGGCGCTTGTCTTCCAGCCCGCCATAGCGCTTGGCGGCGACCGCGTCCAGCAAAGCCTTGGGGCTGTCGAACGGATCTTCGCCAGTTTCCTTGGCGGCGACTTCTTCCAGAAGCGTAAACGGAGGTTGCTTGCTGCCGTCCAGCTTGGTGTAACCCATCACGTGTCCGAAGGTGATCCGAAGCGACGAATTCGCATCAGGATAAATGAACTCGCCCTTGCTCTTGCGGTAATCCGCTACGGCCTGCAGGTACAGCGGGGTCGCTTGCAATGCCTCGCCATAGCGGATCTTGGACTGCTTCTCCATCTCGAGCAGTGTCGGCATCACCGCGACCGCATACTGGATCGCCGGATCAGTGCTGGCCTCGAACGCCGCACGATCTGCCGCCAGCCACTTCAGGCGCTCATCCAAATTACCCAGCTTGGTCTTGTCCAGCCGTAGCATGGATTTGTCCGCTGCCGCCTGGTTGCCACCACCGAGCCAGTTGTCGACTGCAGGCACATGCTGCACAGCAGGCAGCGCGACATACTGGTCCAACCAGTATGTCTGCAACTGCCGATCCATCGAAGGCACGTAGCGACGCTCCATCTGTCGCAGGCCACCTTCGATCACCGGCAGGTCACGCTCCTGGTAGCCACTGTCGCGGTCGGCGTCGGGCTTGGTTTTTTCGATGGCAAGGCGATACAGGTTTACCGCGGTTCCCAGTACGCCGGTCCGGTTGAAACTGCCCAGGACCATGTCGCGTTCCTGAGTCAACTTCCCCTGCTTGATCAGCGCTTCCAGATGGCCATGCGCGGCTAGCGCATCCTTGCCTTGCTGGCCCTGCGTGCCCAACCACTCGAGGATCGCCGCTTCTTCGCGACGCTTGATCGATGCGACGTCGTTGCGCGCGAAGCCCTCAAGTTGGCCACCGTAATTCTTGCTGGTGTTGTTCCAGCCGGCCATGGAGCTTGCGTATTTCACCGCGATGTCCGGATTTGCTTTGCCGGCAGCGCCGACCAACGCGATCTGATCCTTATATCCCTTGATGGTGGCTGGATAGCGCCAGTTCTCGGTGTTCTCGAAATTCGCCACCAGCGCATAGCGATCCGTACGGCCCGGGTAGCCCGCGACCATCACGAAATCACCCGCGCCCAGCGGTTTGTCGGCCAGCTTCAACCAATGCTTCGGCGCAAACGGCACGTTGTCCGCAGAATACGCCGCCGGCTTTCCGTCCTTGCCCACATACGCGCGGTAGAACGCGAAGTCGCCGGTGTGGCGCGGCCACATCCAGTTGTCGATGTCGCCACCGAACTTGCCGACGCTGCTCGGCGGCGCGTAGGCCAGACGCACGTCCTTGATTTCCATGTTCTTGAACAGCCGCCAAGTGTTGCCACCCATGAAGCTGTAGACGCGGCAGCGGTAGCCGGCGTCTTCCTCACACGCGCTGGTGGTCTGTTTCTCGAATGTCTCCAGCGCATCTGTGCGCTTCAGCGGATCGTTTCCGGCTGCCGCCATCGCGGCCTTGGCTTGCCCGGTCACATCAGTGATCGAATCGAGCACATAGATCCGTGCGTTCGGTCCTGCAGAAAGCTCGTTGTTGGTCGTGCCCGCATTGAAGCCGTCGCGGATCAGGTTCTTTTCCGCGGTGGAGTTCAGCTGGATCGCGCCGTACGCGCAGTGGTGGTTGGTCGCAACCAAACCCTGCGGGGAGACGAAGCTCGCGGTGCAGCCGCCCAGCGACACCACCGCGCCCATCGGGTCGCCGGTCAGGTCGGCCAGCTGCTTGGGGTCGAGCTTCAGGCCAGCTTTCTTCAACGGGCCGGCGATTTCCGGCAATTGCTGCGGTACCCACATGCCTTCATCGGCATGCGCGGCAGGCGCGAGACCCGCTGCTGCCGTGGCAAGTGCCACGGCCAGTAATGTCTTTTTCATATTCATCGTTTCCTTGGCGTTGCTTGAATTGGGGTGACTCAAACGTCTCGAAGCGGACGCATTTGGTGACTTATTCGACCGGCAGGCCCATTTCCTTCAGCAAATGCGGCGCCGGATACACCTTGGCCAGTAACCAGCGCAGATAACGCATATCGACATGGATCGCGCGCTTGTAGCGCGGATCGAACATCCAGCTGGCGCTCACCGCTTCCCAGTTGCTATCGAAGTTCAGGCCAATTAGTTTTCCATCGGCATCCAGCACCGGCGAGCCGGAGTTGCCACCTGTAGTGTCGAGGTTGGTCATGAAATTGACGGTCTGGGCGCCCAGGGTCGGATCGGCGGTGGTGCCGAAGTCGCCCTTCGCAATCGCGTCCAGCAACGGCTTGGGCGCATCGAATGGATACTCACCGGAGTTCTTTTCGACGATGCCGTCCACCGTCGTCAGTGGACGGTAGTCGATGCCGTCACGCGGGGACAGCGGACTCACCTTGCCGTAGCTCACGCGGAGCGTGGAATTGGCATCCGGGTAAACAGCCCGACCCTGCGACTGGCGGTAATCGACCAACGCCTGCATGTACGACGGGCGCAAGCG
Source organism: Lysobacterales bacterium (assembly GCA_038242955.1). Classification (GTDB taxonomy): domain Bacteria; phylum Pseudomonadota; class Gammaproteobacteria; order Xanthomonadales; family Xanthomonadaceae; genus Thermomonas. The sequence goes on along the minus strand of JBBSRO010000023.1, from coordinate 9,402 downwards.
CAACAGTTCGCCGCTGCGCTGCTTGGACTCGTCCTCCATCCGCAACCAGGCCGGTTGCAGCGTCAGTGCAGCACGCAGCAAGGAGTCCTTGCTCCCGGCCAATGCGGCCGCATCTTGCTTGAAGGCACCAAGGCGCGCGGGCTCATTGGCCAGTTCGCTGCCCGCATACAAGCCGTCGATTCGCTTCTCGATGCCGTCCGGCTTGCTGCCGAATACGGCATCGATTTCAGCGACATGCTGGTCCATCGGCAACGTCAGGTACTGGCGCAGCAGGCTGGCCAGCACCGCCTTCTCGACCTTCGGCGCGTAGCGGCGCTGCACCTGTTTCAGGCTAGCTTCGATGCGAGCCTCGTCCCGCTGCTGATAGCCGTTCTGGCGTTCCACGTCGGGTTTCGCACGCTCGGTGGCCAGTCGTTGCAAAGTGATCGCCGAACGCAGAAGCTCGGTGCGCCCACGAATTGTCGCCAGCAACTGGTCGCGGTCGCGAGTCGCGCCGGCATCGTCCAGAACCGCGTGCATTGCATCGATGCCGGCGCGCGTTGTCGCGGAGTTCGGCTGCTTGCCAAGCCAGGCCAGCATCGCCTGCTCATCGGCACGGCGCACGTTGACAGCGTCACTACGCTGCAAGCCTTCCAGCTCACCCTGCGCACGCTTCAGGCCATTTTTCAGGCTGGCAACGGTTGACGCATACAGCACTTCTGCATCCGCATCGCCCGCAGTCGCCGAATCAATCGTCTTCAGGATGCGGTCAAACAGTGTGACCCGCGACGGCAACTGCCACTGAATTTGCTCGGCGAATTCGGATGCAGTGCGATGTCGAAACGTGGTGCCGGGATAACCGGCCAGCATCGCGAAATCGCCAGCCTTGACCGGCGCGGTGGAGACGGTCAGGTGCGACGGCGGCTGGTAGGGCACGTTGTCCTTGCTGTACGGCGCCGGCTTGCCATCCTTGTCGACGTAAGCACGGTAAAAGGCGAAGTCGCCCACGTGGCGCGGCCACATGAAGTTGTCGATCTCGTCGCCGTAATTGCCGATCGCACGCGGCGGCGCATACACAAGACGGATGTCCTGCAACTCCAGCTGCTTGATCAGGTGGAATTCGCGGCCGTAATACATATTGGCAACGCTGCATCGAGTACCCGCGTCCTGCTCGCATTCGGCAACGATCTGCTTTTCGGCGACATCGACCGCATCGTAATACGCCCGTCCTGTCTTGCCCTTGGCGGCGGCAAGCACGCGCTCGGTGACCGGTGTGAATTCAGTAGTGACCCAAATACGTGTCCCGGGGCCGGCCGGCCGCTCGGCTGCCTGGTCGGCGGCAATGAAGCCGTTCGCAATGAGGTTGTCCTGCGGAGTGGAATTGAACTGGATCGCGCCCATCGCGCAGTGGTGGTTGGTGACCACCAGCCCCCGCGGCGACACGAAGCTTGCCGTGCAACCGCCCAGCGAGACCACGGCATTCATAGGATGCTTGGTCAGGTCGCCGAGCACTGCTGGATCACCCTTGAAGCCCGCAGCCTTGAGTTGCTTGGCAAGCATTGGTAGTTGCGATGGCATCCACATGCCTTCATCGGCATGGGCGGCACCTGCGGCAGTCGAAAGGCAGAGTGCGAGTACGGTCAATCGAGGGCGCATGCCAGCTCCTGAACTTTAGAGTCAAAGGCCTATTACACCATCACCGACGCGCGCAGGGCCTGAACACTGTCACGGCCTGCACGGTGCGGACGCTAGAATGCAGGCTTTCCAAGCAACGGGAACGGGCATGTCGCAGACCATGATGAAGGCGCTGGTGAAGCGTGAGGCAGCCAAGGGCATCTGGTTGGAAGAGGTGCCAGTCCCGACTCCAGGCCCCAACGAAGTTCTGATAAAGCTGGAGAAGACCGCAATCTGCGGCACCGACCTGCACATCTACCTGTGGGACGAGTGGAGCCAGCGCACGATCACGCCAGGGTTGGTGATTGGCCATGAATTCGTCGGCCGGATCGTTGAGATCGGCCCCGGTGTCGGCGGCTATGTGGTGGGACAGCGGGTGTCCGCCGAGGGCCACATCGTGTGTGGTCATTGCCGCAACTGCCGCGCCGGCCGCCAGCACCTCTGCCCCAACACCGTGGGCATCGGTGTGAACCGTGCAGGCGCGTTCGCCGAATACATCGTGATGCCCGCTTCCAACCTGTGGCCGATCCCGGACCAGATCCCATCGGAACTTGCCGCGTTCTTCGATCCGTTCGGCAATGCTGCGCACTGCGCGCTTGAATTCGATGTGGTCGGCGAGGACGTGCTGATTACCGGCGCCGGCCCGATCGGAGTGATCGCCGCCGGTATCTGCAAGCACATCGGCGCTCGCAATGTGGTGGTCACCGATGTCAACGACTACCGGCTGAAGCTTGCCGCCGACATGGGCGCGACCCGCGTGGTGAACGTATCCAACACCTCACTCAAGGAGGTCATGGCCGACCTGCACATGGAGGGCTTCGACGTTGGCCTGGAAATGAGCGGCAATCCGCGTGCGTTCAACGACATGCTCGATTGCATGTACCACGGCGGCAAGATCGCCATGCTCGGCATCATGCCCAAGGGCGCCGGCGCGGACTGGGACAAGATCATCTTCAAGGGCCTGACCGTGCAAGGAATCTATGGTCGGAAGATGTATGAGACCTGGTACAAAATGACCCAGCTGGTACTGGGCGGTTTCCCGCTGGGCAAGGTACTCACTCACCAACTGCCGATCGACGACTTCCAGAAGGGTTTCGACCTGATGGAGTCCGGCCATAGCGGCAAGATCGTATTGAGTTGGAATTGAGGAGCCAGATATGTCACTGACCCAGCGCTACAACGATACGCTTGACGAGATCCGCGCAGCCGGACTGTTCAAATCCGAGCGCATCATCGCGTCGCCGCAATCAGCCGAAATCCAGCTGGCCGACGGCCGCACGGTGTTGAATTTCTGCGCCAACAACTACCTGGGCTTGGCCGATCACCCGGATATCATCGCGGCCGCCAAGTCAGCGCTGGACTCACACGGCTTCGGCATGGCCAGCGTGCGCTTCATCTGTGGCACCCAGGACCTGCACAAGGAACTGGAACACACGATCGCTGAGTTCTTTGGAACCGAGGACACGATCCTCTACGCAGCTTGCTTCGACGCGAATGGCGGCCTGTACGAACCGCTGCTCGATGCAGACGACGCGATCATTTCCGACGCGCTCAACCATGCCTCGATCATCGACGGTGTGCGCCTGTGCAAGGCCAAGCGTTATCGCTATGCCAACTGCGACATGGCCGATCTGGAAGTGCAACTCAAGCAAGCCAAGGCAGATGGCGCCCGCACGATCATGATCACCACCGATGGCGTGTTTTCGATGGACGGTTTCGTCGCGCCGCTGGACGAGATCACCGCGCTTGCGGCGAAGTACGGCGCGCTGGTGCATATCGACGAATGCCACGCTACGGGTTTCCTGGGTGCTACCGGCCGCGGTAGCGCCGAGGTCAAGGGCGTCATGGACAAGATCGACATCTTCACGGGCACCTTGGGCAAGGCCATGGGTGGCGCACTTGGCGGCTTCACGACGGCCAGGAAGGAAGTGATCGAACTGCTACGACAGCGTTCGCGCCCGTATCTATTCTCCAATTCACTGCCACCACACGTCGCAGCCGCTGGCACGAAGGCCTTCCAGATGCTGGAAGCCGCGGGTGACCTACGCGAAACCCTGCAGGCCAACACCGGTTACTTCCGCGAACAGATGACCGCTGCCGGCTTCGACATCCGCCCTGGCACGCATCCGATTGCCCCAGTGATGCTCTATGACGCCCCGCTCGCCCAGCGTTTCGCCGAGCGACTGCTTGAGGAAGGCATATACGCCATTGGTTTCTTTTTCCCGGTCGTCGCGAAGGGACAAGCGCGGATTCGCACCCAGATCTCCGCGGCCCATACACGCGAACATCTGGATCGCACGATCAATGCATTCATCCGAATCGGCAACGAATTGGGCGTAATTAAATCCTGACGTTCAAGCGGCATGGGCGGGGACATGCCCACCCTTCGCCAGCCTTTCGATTTCAGCAGCCGTCAACGGGCGCCACTGGCCTTTCGGCAAGTCACCCAATTGCAATGTCCCTATCGACACCCGCAGTAACCGCAGCACGCCGATATCGAAGGCGGCCAGCAAGCGCCTGATCTGTCGGTTGCGGCCTTCATCCAGCGTGATTGCCAGCCAGGCATGCTTGCCACCAGCACGCAGCAAGCTGGCATCTGCGGCAGACAGGTGTGCCCCATCGATTTCGACACCCTGCACGATGCGCGCCAGCAGCGCCGCACCGGGTACGCAGTCGACCTGCACGTGATAACACTTGCCAGGTCCGGTAGCCGGATCGGCAATATGCGCCGCCCATGCCGGGTCATTCGAGAACAGCAAGAGGCCTTCGCTGGCTTTGTCGAGGCGGCCGACCGGTGCGATCCAACCCAAGTCTGTCCCCTCGAAACAGCGATAGACGGTGTCACGGCCCTGCTCATCGCTGAGGGTGGTGACCAGTCCACGCGGCTTGTTCAACATCAGGTAACGCGGCGATGGCGCGCCTTTTTCGATGCCATCCATCAAAATGACGGCGCTCAACGCGTCAGTAGGCTGTTCAGGATCGAAGACCACCCGTCCATTTACTTGCACGCGTCCTTCGCGAATGCGCCGTTCTGCCTCGCTACGCGAACATATGCCCCGCTTCGATAGCACTCGTGCCAGCCCATGTCGTGGAACGGAGCTGCGGGTGTTCCCGCTGCGCACGCTCTATGCCTAGTTCTTCTTTTCGCCAGGTGTTGCTGATGGCGTTGCCTCGACTAATGCCGGAGCCGACGCTGCGCCCTTCGCCACGCGTACGCCGCGCGACTTCATCCACGCGTCAAATTCCTCGGCCGTCATGTTCTTGCCGTTCTGTGTCATATCGAAGCGCCACGGTGTGTTGTCAAACTCCGTGCGCGGCTTGTACGCCGCGGGATCATCCGACTTCATCACGTTGCCTGCAGGCGCCGCATACGCAGTGGCCTGGCAACCTTCCAATTTGATCCGCAACAGCACGCTGTCGACCGACAGCGCTTCATCGAATGCCTGTCCAAGCACACTGGCGGAATTTCCAAGCTGGGTGGACGCTGGGGCCAGCTCGATGGCCAAGGGTGCCAGCAGCGTCGGACGTACCGGTGTGGCCTGCTGCATCATCGGACCACATGCAGCGTTCGCTGCCTGCGCCTGCACGATTGACGGCGACGCGAGCAACACAAACACGAACAACGATCGATGCATGACGTGGAATTCCCCTAGGTAATGTGCGGCCAGTGTAGGCAGCGCATGCAGGAACCGCAATTGCAACGTAACAATTTCTAAACACGGTGCGGGAAAAAACGAAACCCGGCGCTAGGCCGGGTTTCGGATGGTGCAACTGAGGCGTCCGATTAGTTCTGGACGTTCAGCTCGGTGCGGCGGTTCTGTGCGCGACCTTCCGGATTATCGGAACCGTCGGCATTGGTGTTCGGCGCGATCGGACGGCTTTCGCCGTAACCGGTCGGACCCATCAGGCGACCGGCATCTACGCCGTTGCTGGTCACATAGTTGTACACCGCAGTAGCGCGACGCTCGGACAGAGCCTGGTTGTACTGATCGGTACCCTTCGAGTCAGTGTGACCGGCAACTTCGACGCGCAGATCCGGGTAACGCTTCAGGATCTCGATGGCCTCGTTGAGGATCGCAACAGCATCGGGACGCAGGGTCGACTTATCGAAGTCGAAGTTCACGCCCTTCAGATCGATCGACACAGGCACCGGGCAGCCGTCCGGACCAATGGTCTGGCCAGCCTGCGAATCCGGGCACTTGTCGTTGCAATCGTTGACGCCGTCACCGTCGCCATCCATGTCGGCACAGCTCTGGGCTGCAACCGGTGCCGGGCCAACCGGAGCCATCGGCTCAGGTCCAAGGGCGACGGTCAGGCCGATTGACGCCAAGACGTCCATGAACTGATCTTCGTTGCTGCCAACGCGAGCCTGCACGTCATCGAAATCGATGCGCGTACCGACTTCCGTACGCATGTCAACGCGACCGAAATCAAACTGCAAGCCGGCGCCAAGATTGACGGCAAGGTTGCTGTCTTCATGCTGCTGGAACGGGTTTGCGGCACCTGGAATCAGGTATTCCTCTTCATGACGCTGCCAGCCGAGGCCGCCGCGCAGGTAGGGCCACCACTTCGAATCCGCATTGCGGAAGTGGTAACGGGCGTCAAGCGACACGCCGTACTGGCTCCACCAAAGATTCGGATTCGAATTCTTTTGTGGGTTCTGGTAATTCAGTTCCGCTTCCAACGAGAAGTTCGGGTTAAGGAACTTGCCGAAACCAAGAGTTCCGAACGGTGTGTCTTCAGTATTACGGTCGTTGTCCTGGAAATTGACGCCGGTGGAACCGGAGACATACCAGCGATCATCGAACTCCTGGGCAGACGCAGCGTGCGCCAAACCCATACCACCCAACAGCAGGGCGGTGCAGAGGAGTTTCTTATTCATGTTCAGCTCCTTGATCAATTTTGAAAATCTAAGTGACGCCTGATTTGTTCCGCCTAAACGGCTGTGCCCGTACGAGATCCCACTCAGATTACGAACGGGCACGTGAAAGCCGTGTTAACGCTACCATAACAGTTGGCACCATGCAAAAGCCTCAGCACCTTTTGTAAGACCAGCGCCACCTGAACTCATTGGACTTAGCGGGCTCACGCACTATTCAAGCTCCCATCCAGTATCCATTAGTTCCGCTTTGGCGGGCGACCATCCGATACAAGCGCCATACGCATCGGTATGCTTCCGTGATGTCTGACGCCACGCCCTACCCGCACCTTTTCCGTCCACTTGACCTCGGTTTCACTACCGTGCGCAACAGGATCCTGATGGGTTCAATGCATACGGGGCTGGAAGATCGCGCGCAAGATTTCCCAAAATTGGCCGCCTACTTCGCCGAACGTGCAGCAGGTGGCGCCGGCATGATCGTCACCGGCGGGTTTGCGCCCAATATGCTGGGTTGGCTCAAACCGTTTGCTGGGCGCATGACCTGGCCATGGCATATCCGCAGGCATCGACAGGTCACTTCGGCGGTACACGCGCACGATGCAAAGATCTGCATGCAGCTGCTGCACGCCGGTCGCTATGCCTATCACCCAATGTCGGTGGCGCCATCAAAACTGAAATCACCCATCAATCCGTTCACCCCGCGTGCGCTGTCGGCAGGTGGCGTCGAACGCCAGATCAATGCATTCGCCAATGCAGCGCGGCTTGCACGTGAAGCCGGCTATGACGGCGTCGAGATCATGGGCTCGGAAGGCTACCTGCTGAACCAGTTCACAGTGGCCCGCACCAACAAGCGCAGCGACACGTGGGGCGGCGATGCAGCCAATCGCATGCGCTTCGCGGTCGAAATCGTGCGCCGCGTGCGCGACGCCTGCGGGCACGACTTCATCCTCATCTACCGTCTATCAATGCTTGATCTGGTCGAGGGCGGCAATGGCTGGGAGGATATCGTCGCCCAGGCCAAAGCCGTGGAAGCAGCTGGCGCCACCCTCATCAATACCGGCATTGGCTGGCACGAAGCGCGCATTCCGACCATTGCCACGTCCGTGCCGCGTGCCGCATTCGTCGGCGTCACCGCCAAGTTGCGTCCACATGTGCGGCTGCCACTGATTGCGACAAACCGCATCAACATGCCCGATGTTGCCGAGGCCGCGCTGGCCAAGAGCGGCGCCGACATGGTGTCCATGGCGCGCCCATTGCTTGCCGACCCCGAGTGGGTGAACAAGGCCCGCGCCGGGCGCGCGGACCGCATCAATACGTGTATCGCCTGCAACCAGGCCTGTCTGGACCATGTCTTCGAGAACAAGCGTGCCAGCTGCCTGGTCAATCCACGCGCCTGCGACGAGACCGAACTGAACTACCTGCCAGCCAGAACTCCAAAATCAATCGCTGTTGTTGGTGCGGGGCCAGCGGGACTGGCATGCGCAACCGTGGCCGCCGAACGCGGTCATCGGGTCACCCTGTTCGATGCCGCAGACGACATCGGTGGCCAGTTCAACCTCGCCAAACGAATCCCGGGCAAGGAAGAGTTCTACGAAACCGTGCGCTATTTCGGCCAGCGCATCGCTGATACCGGCGTAACCCTGCGCCTGTCCGAACGTGTCGAGGCTGAAGCGCTCAAGGATTTCGATGAAGTCGTCGTGGCCACTGGCGTTACGCCGCGCGTGATCGATTTTCCGGGGTCCGAGCACCCCAAGGTGATCAGCTATCTGGATGTCCTGCAGGGCCGGGTCGTGCCGGGCAAGACGGTCGCAATCATCGGTGCCGGCGGGATTGGTTTCGATGTCGCCGAGTTCCTGGTACAGGAAGGCGAATCGCCGTCACTCAACCCCAAGCGCTGGATGGCCGAATGGGGTGTCGATGCGAACTTCCACACCCCCGGAGGACTGGCACCGCCGCGCCCGGAACCACCCGCGCGACAGGTGTGGCTGCTGCAACGTACAACCGGAAAGCTGGGCGCGAAGCTTGGCAAGACCACCGGATGGATTCACCGTTCAACGCTGAAGGCCAAGCGCGTGAAAATGTTGGGTGGCGTGGAATATCTGGGTGTGGATGACAGTGGCCTGCAACTGCGCGTGGATGGCAACGAACAGACATTGCTAGTCGACCATATCGTGGTCTGCGCAGGGCAGGAGTCCCGACGCAGCCTGTTCGACGCGCTGCATGCAACCGGCCAACCGGTGCACTTGATTGGCGGCGCGGATGTGGCTGCTGAACTCGATGCAAAGCGTGCGATCGCACAAGGTAGCCGCCTCGCCGCCAGTCTTTGAGCAAGAGACGCGGCATACTCCATCCAGAGTAAAAACTCCAATCTAATCAGGGTGCCATGGGAACCGTGTTCAGCTCCGGTTAGGGATTGGCCACCTAAGGTTCGCCAACTTTTTCCGCCCCATGACTTGGCGGAAACCGGCACGAGCACGCAATCCTGCGGCTTTCGCGCCCGGGCACAAGGCCGCCCCAGAGCAGCCGCCCTCCCCAGTACGCCATGACGTGATGCCAACCGTGCGAATGCAGCGCGGAGACGCGCGCGCCGCAACGGAGCAAGGAGTTCGACATGAAACTGGCCTGGATCCTCTGGCTTTCTATGAATGTACTGCCACAACCGGCCGCGGATTCGCTGTGCCTGTCCACGACTGTTTATCTTGAGGCCCGGGATCAGTCCGTGCGCGGACAGCAGGCGGTCGCAGAAGTCGCCCTGCGCCGTCGCGACAGCGGCCTGTGGGGGCGCAACGTCTGCCAGGTGGTGACGGCTCTCAAGCAATTCGCACCAAGCATCGTTTCGCCGCAGACCCGCCTCTCCAATTCTGAAGCCT
>JBBSRO010000022.1:0-44935 GCA_038242955.1 Lysobacterales bacterium | reverse complement strand
CCTCCGACGCGGCATAGCACACGTCATAGATGTTGAACGAGAGCGACTTGGTGAGATTGTTGAAGCCTTGGAGCTTCAGGCGCGGCAAAGGCTTGACCACTTCGGGCGTTTCCAGAAACACGGTTGGGCCGCGATTATGCGGCAAACCGCGTGCACGCGTGTTGACGGCGTGGCTCGACGGAGTTTGCCGGAGACAGCGCTAGGCCCTAAGCTTCTCTCCATGCCACATCGCCTTGCACAAAACCTAGCCGAGAGTTCCACTTTTGCCAAACCGGCCCTTGCGAAAGTTCACAGCCCGCTGGATGCCGACCCAGCAACGATCGAGCGATTCATTGCCCATTGCCACCGCCGGCGCTATCCGGCGCGGACAGATGTATTCCGCCCGGGCGATGCCGCCGGAACCCTGTATTACATCCTCTCCGGCTCGGTCAGCATTATTGCGGGCGAGGAAGACGGGCGCGAACTGGTATTGGGCTACATAGGCCCGGGTGAATTCGTAGGCGAGATGGGCTTGTTCGTGGAAACCGAACGCCGCGGCGTAGCGCTACGCACGCGAACCGCGTGTGAACTTGCCGAGATCAGCTACGAGCGTCTGCAGGGGCTGCTGACCACGCACGCCAACGACGCCGCGCGACTGCTGTATTCGATCGGCGCGCAGATCAGCCAACGGCTTCTGTACACCAGCCGCAAGGCCGGGCATCTGGCCTTCCTGGATGTGAGCGACCGCATATACCGCACGCTGTTCGACCTGGCGAGGGAACCGGATGCGATGAGCCATCCGGATGGCACGCAATTACGCGTCTCGCGACAGGAACTCGCACGACTTGTCGGCTGTTCGCGCGAAATGGCGGGGCGGGTACTCAAGAAGTTGCAGGAAGACGGAAAGCTGCATGCCCGCGGCAAGACTGTCGTGGTCTATGGCACCCGCTGAATCCGCGCCGTATCCATGAGCCGCGCATTCGCTGCCGGCCATGACCCACGGGACACGGACTTGCGCTGTGCGGTCCACGCCGATGGCGATGATGTCGCCCGCCTGCTGTGCGAGATGGGCTACCCCTGTGATCTCGACGAGGCAGTCGAACGCATCAACGTGATTGCCAGCAATGAGCGCCAGGTCTTGGTGGTTGCGCGGCGCGAGGGGGCTGTCTGCGGCTTGATTGCGCTGGATTTCATGTACTACCTGCCATTGGGCACCACCACCTGCCGGGTCACCGCACTGGTGGTCACGCCTACGGCGCAGGGACTCGGCATCGGTCGGCAGCTACTGAAGGAAGCCGAACGCCGCGCACGCACCGGCGGTGCATCGCGTATCGAATTGACCAGCGGTGCGCAGCGCACCGAGGCACACGCTTTTTATCGGGCCTGTGGCTACAAGGACAGCTCGGTGAGGTTCGTCAAGCAGCTTGGTGCTGCGTAAAGCTTGAAGTGAAGCTGCGGGCTCCGACGGCGCCTATCGGCAACTATCTACTAAGCGACTCGACATGCTACTTCGCAGATGCCTCCCGGTCTCGCCGTCTTCGAGCTGCTAGACAGGGTCCCCGGAACGTCCCGGACATCCCCAGTTGAGGATCGACGTGCCAGCCGGCAGCACGCGGCGGAACATCGCGACGCTAGACGCCTTTGGATTGACCACGACGGGGTGCTGCGCAGCTTGTAGCAGCGGCAGGTCGGCACTGCTGTCGGTATAGGCAATGGCCACCGGCTGGGTGTAGCCGGCGTCGCGCAACATCGTCATCTTCATGTGGCTGTGGCAGTGGCGAATCGCGCCAACCGCGCCGAATTTCGGGCCCACTAAAGTGCCGACCACTGGCACCTCCTCGTGTACGACGAAGCCCAGGATCGCACGCGCCAGTTCCGGTGGCGCCCCAGTTGCCACTACCACTCGGTCGCCGGCTTCGCGGTGGCGATGCAGCACTTCCAGGGCGACTGGCAATAGCCGCGTTCGGATGCTGGTGGCGTGCAGCGCGACGTATTCGTCGATGACTGCATTGAGGTCACGCGTGCGATGCAAGCCGATCGTTCCGACCCAGACAAACGCGGAGATGCCAGACCGCCGCGTCGGCAGCCACGCCACCATCGGCCCGGCAACAGGCGCGATGATCAGCGCCAGCAGGCGCCGCCACCAATTACGCTCGATCAGCCACTTGAATAGGTGACTGCCGGAGTCGCCGTCATACAGGGTGTGGTCGAAGTCGAACACTACCAGCGGCGCATTAGCCGTCGGTTCGGGGAAACGCGTGCTCATCTAGCAAACATCTGGCGCAATGCACTACCCGGATCCGACGCGCGCATGAAGGCTTCGCCGACCAAGAATGCATTGACCCCCGCATCGCGCATCAATGCGACATCTGCCGCCACCAAGATGCCGCTTTCGGTGACCAGCACGCGATCAGCCGGCACCATGTCCTTGAGGGCGAGCGTGTTGTCCAGCGAGACCTCGAATGTGCGCAGGTTGCGGTTGTTGATGCCCAGCAGGCGCGCCGGCACCGGCAGGCTGCGCTCGAGTTCGTCCAGGTCATGCACTTCCACCAGCACATCCATGCCCAGCTGATCGGCGATGAAGGCGAATTCGGAAAGTTCACCATCATCCAGTGCGGCGGCAATCAGCAGCACACAATCCGCCCCAAGCAGGCGCGCCTCGTAAAGCTGATATGCATCAACCACGAAATCCTTGCGCAGCACCGGCAGTGCGCAGGCGCCTCGCGCCTGCTGCAAATAGGCGTCACTACCCTGGAAAAAATCGACATCGGTCAGGACCGACAGGCAGGCCGCGCCACCAACCTCGTAACTGCGCGCAATAGCGGCCGGGTTGAAGTCGGCGCGAATCACACCCTTTGAGGGGCTGGCCTTCTTGATCTCGGCGATGACCGCGGGCTCGCCCCGCGCGATGCGCGCTGCAACAGCATTCGCGAACCCACGCGGCGGCGGCGCATCTGCAATACGCGCCTGCAATTCGGTTAGCGGGAGGAGCGCGCTGCGCTCGACAACTTCTTCGGCCTTGCGGGCGAGGATGCGCTTCAGGATGTCATGCATGGATACTTTTGGTCGCGATAGCGCTTGCCGGGAGCACTATTCTACCCGGCCGCCCTCAACAGTTCGGGCGGCTACGGCAGGCGTTGGCCGGGCCGCCAATCTTCGCTGCGCAGTCGCTCCAGCAAGGCCACGACGGCATCACGCGCAGAGAGTTCGTGGACCGGCAACACGAGAGTGTCGCCTGCGCGCGCCCACGCCAAGGCTTCGCGCGACGCCTCGGCTTCATCCAGGCAGACCGGCAAGGCATCGGCCGCAATACCGCGAGCACGCAGCGCTGCGAACAGGATGGCCGCGATCGCGCCAGGCGGCCGGCCGCGCAGGTATTCACCGCCGATGTCTTTCAGCCACACCCGGTCCGGATGCACATCGGCGGCAACATCGGCGAGCGCACGAATGTCTTGATCACCGCGATTGCCGGCCTGGCCGAGGATCAGCGCAAGTCGGCCATGTCCGCGCTGGCCTTGCGCCACCTGTAAGAGTCCGCGCAAACCATCCGGGTTGTGCGCATAGTCGAGCAACACGCGCAGGGCGTGCGAATCTTCGCCAAACTGCCATTGCTGCAAACGGCCGGGATTGTCTCGACTGTTGTTGCCGAAACGCGCCAGCACGCCAGAGATTTCGGCCGGTGTTATGCCCAGCACGAATGCCGCCAACGCCGCACCCGCGATGTTGGCGATGTTGTAACCCGCACTACCGCGCAGGGTCAGCGGCATTTCGTTGACGTCGCCAAGATCATGCATCGCATCACCATCGGCCAACAGCAAGCGCCCGTCTTTGCCGCCGCAAGCAAGTCCATCCGCGGCAGCGCGTGCGGTTGCGAGTGTTATTGCAAAACAGGCGACGCGATGGCGCGTGCGCAATGCGTCAGCGCCGCGCATCAAGATCGCATCATCCGCATTGACGACCAGCACGCCGTCATCTGCCAGCGACTTGGCCACGGTCAGCTTGACCGCGGCGATGTCATCCAACGTATGAATGCCGTACTCACCGAAATGGTCGGCGCTGACATTTGTGACCAGTGCGACGCGCGCATCGCGTGCGACCAAGCCACGACGCAACAAGCCACCGCGTGCCGTTTCCAGCACTGCCGCTTGCACGTGAGGATGGCGCAGTACCGTGCGTGCGCCGACTGGACCGGAGTAATCGCCGGCATCGATGCACTCGCCGTCCACCATCAAGCCATCTGTGCTGCTGTATCCGGGTGTAAGCCCATGCGCGCGCAGCATCGCCGCGAGCAGGCGAACGCTGGTGGTCTTGCCGTTGGAGCCCGTCACTACCGCTTTCGGTATGGCATGCAGCTTGCTCCACGGCACTGCTTCTATTCCGGGCAACTCAGGCAACGGCCAGACCTGCGCGTGATCGCCTTCGCCAATCGAAAATTCGTCATCGTCGGCATGCGCCGGTACGCCGCGCGCATGCGCAGCATCCAGCAACGCGATCAATGCGGGCTTGGCCTCCGCCAGCGCGAGCGCGTGCAACCTGCGCAATGCTTCGACGTCATCGAAATGGGCGGAGTGCGGACGCGGCACCTCGCTTTCGTCATCAACCGGCGCATCATCGGCATGCAATTCGAGCGCGGAATACAGCGCCCATTCGTTGGCTTCGGCAGCGGTGTAAAGCTGGTCGATTGGTGCAGCAAACGCCAGCGAAGCGCCGGTGCGATGTTCACGCACGGCAACAGCGCCATCCGCCCAACCCAGCGTGTTGCGCAGGCGCGCGATGTTGTCGCGCCAACGCAGGAGCATCGCTGCATCGACAACTGCACCTGATGCCTGCTTGAACGGAACTTCAAGCGCCGCACCCGGGCCGTCGAAATACAGGTTGCTGCCGGTCAGCCGACGCGAATCCTCGAACGGCGTGGGCACACTCGTGCTCAATCGTTTTCCTCGCGTTCAAAGCGCAGGCCACGCTCGTCGCGGACCACGCCTTCCATTGCTGCAACCAGACTTTCGTCCATCGTGGTCTGCAGCTCGGGGATTTCGGCGCGTGGCGTGGCCCTTGGCATGTCGCCATCGGGGGTGAAACGGATGATCTGTTTCCAGGTGCGGGTCAGTGCATCGGCAAATATCAGCACCAGGTCGCCGGTGCTTCCCATCTTCAGCGCTGCATCCACCGCCTGCTGTTCGTCGGGAATCCGGCTGATCGCGCCCTCGGGCACACCCGCGGCCTGCAGGGCCTTGGCCATGATCAGTGGCACTTCGTCACCGTCGCGGCCGCGCAGGCTGTCGTCACGGCGACAGATGTAGTGGTCGAACTTGCCAGCCACGGCCTCGGCAATTGCGCGCAGGTCTTCGTCGCGCCGATCACCTGGACCTGCCAGCACCACGATGCGGCGACCGCTGACATCCAGGCGTTGGGCAAGCTCGGCCATGACCCCGACCGCATGCGCGTTGTGGCCGTAGTCCATCAATACCTTGAACGGATGCTCGTTGTACACATTCATCCGTCCCGGGACCTGGAAGAAAGTGGTGTCGAACGTGCGCAGGCCATGGCGGATCGCGTCCAGCTTGATCCCCAGGGAGAACGCCATCGCCGCTGCGACCATCGCGTTCTGCACGTTGTGCAGCGCGCGGCCCTCCAGCGTTGCAGGAATGAGATGCGTCCACATCAACGGGATGTGACTGCCCTTGTCATACAGCGTGATCATGTGGCCGTTGATGCCGGCCTCCAGCGCGCAGGCGCGGCCACCGGCGCGGATATGCTCGCGCACCAGCGGATGCGATGGATTCATGGTGACGTAGCAAATCACCTTGGCATCGGTATAGGCCGACATCTTCAGCACGTTCGGGTCATCGGCATTGAGCACCGCGCACTCGCGCGCGACCTCGACCACGATTCTCTTGATTTCGGCCAACTGTTCCAGCGTGTCGATGCCCTTCAGGCCCAAGTGGTCGGAGGCGACATTGATCACTGCACCTACATCAACTTCTGGCACGCCCATTCCGGCACGCAGCAAGCCGCCGCGCGCCGTTTCCAAAACGGCCATGTCGATCTGTGGATCACTCAGCACCATGCGCGCAGACACCGGACCGGTCATGTCGCCTTCCACCGTGCGCTGGCCATCGATGTAGACGCCATCGGTGGTGGTCAGGCCCGGCGTGAATCCGGCCATCTTGGCGATGTGCGCCAGCATGCGCGCGGTAGTGGTCTTGCCATTGGTGCCGGTGATTGCGGCAATCGGCACGCGCGAAGGCGTGCCCGGCGGGAACAGCATGTCGACTACGGGTGCCGCCGCATCGCGCGGGGTACCTTCGCTGGGTGCAATGTGCATGCGGAAACCGGGCGCGGCATTGACCTCGCAGATCGCGCCGCCGATCGACTTGTAGCTTTCGGCGATGTTGGGCGTGATGAAATCCACGCCGCCCACGTCCAGTCCAATCGCGCGCACTGCGCGTACCGCCATGTCGCGATTATCGGGATGGATGATGTCGGTGACGTCGGTGGCGGTGCCACCGGTGGACAGATTTGCGGTCGAACGCAGGAAGACGATGGTGTCCGCATCCGGTACCGAGTCTGCGGTCATGCCGACGCGCTCCAGCATCATGTTGGCTTCACGATCGAGCTCGATCCGAGTCAGCACCTTCTCGTGGCCGACGCCGCGGCGCGGGTCGTTGTTCACCACGTCTAGCAACTGGGTCACCGTCGATTTCCCGTCGCCAACCACATGCCCAGGGGTGCGCTTGGTCGCGGCGATCAGCTCGCCATTGACCACCAGCAAGCGATGGTCATCACCGATCTGGAACGTCTCCACGATCACCGAACGTGAAATCGCGCTGGCCGCATCGAACGCGCCGCGAATCTCGTCATCACCGGTGATGTTGATGGTGATGCCGCGTCCGTGGTTGCCGTTGTAGGGCTTGAGCACGACCGGCCCAGCCAACTTGCGCGCGGCCTTCAATGCATCGGTCTGGCTGCTGACGAGCGCCTGTCGCGGCACCGGCAAGCCAAGCGAGCCCAAGATCTTGTTGGTCTCCTCCTTGTCGCTGGCCAGTTCAACCGCGATGTGCGGGGTGCGCCCGGTGATCGTGGCCTGGATGCGCTGCTGATACTTGCCATGGCCCAGCTGCACCAGTGATTGCTGGTTCAAGCGCAACCATGGAATGCCGCGCTCTTCGGCAGCCCGCACCAGTGACGCCGTGGACGGGCCAAGCGCGCGCCGCTGCGCATAGCGGATGAAGTCGTCACGCTCGCTGTCCCAGTCCCATTGCTCGTCGGTGACAGTGCGTAGCTCGACTGGAAGCAAGGAGTCGAGCAGTTTCAGCGCAAGCTCGCCGGCAGCGACGCCTTCTTCTTTCTGGATATATTCATAGACGACCGAATACACCCCGGGACGATCGTCGGAAATGCTGCGGGTGCGGCCGAAAGTGACGTCCTCACCGGCGATGTTCTGCAGTTCGATGGCGACATGTTCCAGCACATGGCCAAGCCAGGTGCCACCGTCCTCGCGCATGCGCCGGATGAAACCGCCGGCCTCGCGATACGAACAACCGTGATCGGCCAGTCCAGGCAACGCCGCGAGCAATCCGTCGGTGAAGCCGGCACCCAGCTTGACGGTCGGCCACTGCTCCAGCGCGCCGAGGTCGAGTTCCAGGCGGATGACCGGGAACTTCGCGTATTGCGAGGGCCCGACATAGACATTGCGATTCAGGATACGCATCGAGCCCTCCGCTCAATTCTTCAAGTTGCCGTGGTTTTTATTCGGTGCAGTGCGCTTGCTGGTCGCTCAACTCTTGTCGGCTTGCAATACACCCGGCGAAGCCTGGCGCGTATGCAGGTTGAACGTCGCGCCAGCCACCAAGATGTGCACGGTCAAGCCAAGCAGGCACACGCCCTCGGTCAGCCGCGCTTCGGCCATCGAGGAAAACGTGAGGCCACCGGCATCGACCACGGTAATCGCGCCACTGCCCTCGACTTCAAGCGTGTTGTCCGGGCCGATGAAAGCGGCGGTGTCCTCGTCCAGCCCGATGCCGATCGCGAACGGGTTATAGGCCAATGCCGCAACCAACCGACCGAGGCGATCACGCTGGCGGAAATGCTGATCGATGATAAAACGATTGGTCAGCCCCAGGCCCGGCGCAAGCCGCACGCTGCCGCCGCGTGGTGAACTGCCCTCCTTACCGAACGCGATCATGTGTTCGGACAGGATGCTGGCTCCAGCACTGGTGCCAGCCACGTGCACGCCGCGCGCGTTGGCGATGCGGATTGCCTTGGCCGCACTAGTACCGCCGACAATCGTGGAGATGCGCAGCTGGTTGCCACCGGTGAAGAACACGCCGGTGGCGTTTTCCAGCGTGCGCAACACATCATCACGCTCGCAGTCCTCGCGCGTGTTGATTTCCAGGCTGGTGGCGCTACCGGCTTCAAGGCGGTCGAAAAGATCGACGTAGCGGCTGCCGGTATCGGCCAGCTTGCTCGCCGTGGGGATGACTGCGATACGGGCATCACGCCCGCCGCTCATTTCCACGAACCGCTTGAGGATCCGGCGTCGGCTTTCCTTTTCTTCTGCCCCACCGATGGGGATGATCCAGCCCCGCTCTTGGCCGTCGGGGATCCTGCTTGGACTCATACGTGATGGCTCCGGGCCGGTTTTTTTGATTAACGCTCGAACATACCACGGCGCACGGGCACGCCCGCTGCCACGTGGGCCACGCCGCCCATCCAAACGTGATGGACCGCACTTTTGGCATCCAGGGCGACCAGGTCCGCATCGGCGCCAATCTCGATTCGCCCCTTCCCAGGCAACCGCAACAGGGCCGCCGGGTTGCTGGTGAAAGCCGGCAATACACGCTCCAGCGGCAGGTCGCGCACTAGCAGCTCATTCAAGGTTTCAAGCAACGCGCCCGAGTGGCCGACGTCCATTCCACAGACCCGGCCATCCGCATCAAAACAAGGCAGGCAGCCGCCGGCATCGGAACTGATGCTGATGTTTTCCGGCGGCGCGCCGCTATCCAGGTAGCGGATCAGCGCCTCGGCCGCGGGCCAGGCATCCTCGCCCTCCTCGACCGGGAATGCGGTGATGTCGACGTGGCAGCCGCGCTTGGCAAGATCGAGGGCTTCTTCGAACAAAGCCTTGCGTCGGTTGATGTGGGTTGGCTGGAACACGCGCGGCGGCAACTCGCTGCCATCCAGCGCCTGCCGGACCAGCTCGAGCCCGCGCGCGCCATCGCCAAGATGCAGATGGATGATGCCGGCCTTGCCTGTCATCAACCCTGACACATGCGCTTCCGACGCCAGCCGTAGCAATTCATCCAGCGTCGGCTGGCTGGAACGGTGATCACTAATCGCTAGTTCACCGATACCAATGAGTGGCTCTGCGAAAGCGATGTCGCCGCGCACGCTGCCGGTCAAGGTGGTCGGCGGTACGTGGTAACCACCGCAGTAGCCCCAGGCACTCATGCCCTGCTCGCGTAGTGCATAGATGTGCGCCAGCAGTTCAGCGGTGCCGCGTGATGCGTCGTCCGTGCCGAGCAGGCCGATGACGGTGGTGACTCCGGCGCTGGTGTAGCGCGACAGCAAGGGGGCCGGTACGCGGGTCGCAAAACCGGCCTCGCCACCGCCTCCACTGACATGCACATGGCCATCGACCAGCCCAGGAATCAGGCGCGCGCCTTGAAGGTCAATATCCTGGATGCCAAGAGCATCTGGCAATTCCGGCAAGTCTTCGCCCATCCACAGGATCTTGCCGCCCCCCAGGAGCAAGTGGCGGATGCCGAGTGCATCCGGGGAATACACATTAGCGTTGCGGATAAGGAGGATTGATTTTGAGTGTGCGGTCATCGTGGCAGCGTGCGATCCCGGCACGGCATCGTCAAGCGGAGCCAAGCGATTGGGTGGCCAACACGAATTGGTCGAGCTTGGCCCGCGCCGCGCCAGACGCAATGGTGGTACGCGCCAGCGCAATGCCCTCCGCGATAGAGTCCGCCACCCCGCTGACATAGAGCGCCGCGCCTGCGTTGTAGGCCACGATCTTGCGCGGCAGGCCGTCATGGTCGTCCAGCGCTTCGAACAGCATCGCCATCGACTCTTCGGGATCCGCTACACGCAAGTTGCGGCTATGCGCCATCGGGATGCCGAAATCCTCCGGGTGCAGTTCGTATTCACGCACCTTGCCATCGCGCAGCTCCCCAACCAGGGTGCCGGCGCCCAGCGACAATTCGTCCATGCCGTCGCGACCCCAGACCACCAGTGCACGCTCGGCGCCCAGCTCCTGCAGCACACGCACCTGGATGCCGACCAGGTCCGGATGGAACACGCCCATCAAGATGTTCGGCGCACCGGCTGGATTGGTCAGTGGGCCGAGGATGTTGAACAGCGTGCGCACACCCATTTCCTTGCGCACCGGCGCGACCACTTTCATCGCAGGGTGATGCACCGGCGCGAACATGAAACCGATGCCGCATTGTTCGATGCAGGCTGCGACTTGTTCCGGCTGCAGCTCGATGTTCGCGCCCAATGCTTCCAGCACGTCCGCGCTGCCAGACTTCGAGGACACGCTGCGGTTGCCATGCTTGGCGACCTTCGCACCCGCTGCTGCCGCCACGAACATCGACGCAGTGGAGATATTGAAGGTATGCGCGCCATCGCCGCCGGTGCCGACAATGTCGACAAGATGCGTGCGATCGACAACGTCCACCGGTCGCGAAAATTCGCGCAACACGCTGGCGGCTGCGGCGATTTCGTCCACGGTTTCCTTCTTCACCCGCAAACCGGTCAGGATCGCCGCGGTCATCGACGGGCTGACTTCACCACGCATGATCTGTCGCATCAGCTCGACCATTTCGTCGAAAAAAATTTCACGATGCTCGATCGCACGTTGCAGGGCTTCCTGTGGCGTCATGGTCATTTCAACGTTCCAGAAAATTCTTCAGCAGGGCGTGGCCATGCTGGGTGAGGATCGATTCAGGATGGAACTGCACGCCCTGCACAGGATGTTCGCGATGGCGCAGCCCCATGATCTCCTCCATTGAACCATCGTCATTCTCGGTCCATGCGGTCACTTCCAGGCAATCGGGCAACGTGTTCTTGTCCACGACCAATGAGTGGTAGCGCGTGGCTTCATAGCCGTCAGGCAAACCGGCGAACACGCCCTTGTCTTCATGGCGTATGCGCGAGGTCTTGCCGTGCATGATCTTGCCCGCACGAATCACGTTGCCGCCATACACCTGGCCCATCGCCTGATGGCCCAGGCAGACACCCAGGATCGGCGTCGTGCGACCAAGCCGTTCGATCAACGCCATCGACACACCTGCATCGTTCGGCGTGCGTGGTCCCGGCGAAATCACGATGCGCTGCGGCGCGAGCTTTTCGATCTCGTCGACGGTCAGTGCGTCGTTGCGTTCTACCCGCACCTCTGCACCTAGCGTTTGCAGATACTGCACGAGGTTGAAGGTGAAGCTGTCGTAGTTATCCAGCATCAAGAGCATGTCAAAGACCCTTCGCCGCTTCGGCCACGGCGCGGAACAGTGCGCGGCCCTTGCTCATGGTTTCCTGCCATTCGGCATCCGGGTCGGAGTCATAGACGACCCCGCCTCCTGCCTGCACATGCAGACGGCCGTCCTGGATCACCGCGGTGCGAATGGCAATCGCTGTATCGGCATCGCCATGCCAGCCAATGTAGCCCACCGCACCTGAGTACACGTTGCGCTTGACGGGTTCAAGCTCGCGGATGATTTCCAGTGCGCGGATCTTCGGCGCACCGCTGACGGTGCCTGCCGGGAAGGTCGCTCGCAGCACGTCGGCGTAACTCAGGCCAGTCTTCAATGTGCCGGTGACTTCGCTGACGATGTGCATCACGTGGCTGTAGCGTTCGATCACGAACTGCTCGCCGACCACCACGCTGCCGGGTTCGCTGATGCGGCCCACGTCATTACGGCCCAAGTCGATCAGCATGAGGTGCTCGGCGCGCTCCTTTGGGTCAGCCAGCAATTCGGCTTCAAGCGCCTGATCTTCCTCGACGGTCTTCCCGCGCGGACGAGTGCCGGCGATCGGGCGGACAGTAATCGTGCCGCGACCCTCGGCGTCGTGCTGCAAGCGCGCAAGGATTTCAGGTGACGAGCCGACGACCTGGGTTGAACCGGTATCAAGGAAATACATGTACGGCGATGGATTCAGCGCACGCAACGCGCGGTACACATCGACCGGCCGTGCGTTGAACGCCACCGACAACCGCTGCGATGGAACCACCTGGAAAATGTCGCCGGCAAGGATGTACTGCTGCGCCTTGCGCACGACCTCGTGATATTGCTCGCGGCTGAAGCTGGAGCGGAAATCGGATTCATCGATCGCCGCCGGCACCAGGGTTTCCGGATAGGGGGCGCTGCCGTTGCGCAGGCGATGGGTCAGCGCATCCAGCCGGCGGTTGGCGCGTGCCCACGCCTGAGGCTCGCTCGGGTCGGCATGCGCGATCAGGTACAGCCGACCTTTGAGATTGTCGAAAACCGCCAGCTCGTCGCTAAGCATCAGCAGGATATCGGGCGTGTCGAGTTCGTCAGGCTTCGCATTGGCCTTCAGGCGCGGCTCGATGTATTCGATGCATTCGAAACCGAACCAGCCGACCAGACCACCACTGAAACCAGGCAGGCCTTCAATACGAGGCACCTTGTGCGCGGCGCGCAGCGCCTCGACTTCGGCTAGTGGGTCTGCAACCTCGCGGGTCTCGACGATCTCGCCATGTTCGCGCACCGCAAGCGTGTGCCCGCGAAACTCATAGACACGTCGCGCAGGCAAGCCAATGATCGAGTAGCGGCCGAAACGCTCGCCGCCCTCGACCGATTCGAACAGGTAAGTGTGCGGGCCGTCGGCGAGTTTCAGGTACACCGACAGCGGCGTGTCGAGGTCTGACAGGACCTCGCGCACCACCGGGATCAGGGTATTGCCGTCAGCGGCGTGCTGTAAAAATTGAGCGTGCGTAATCAAGCGAAACTTCCTTCAAGGGCATAGGGGCGACCGGGGCGGCAGAGCCACGCCACCATCGCCACCCGTGTTCGAAAGAAGGAATCGCTCGGTTCATCGGCGCACTCTAGCGGCTGCTCTGCCAATCGCGCAAATGTCCGCCCCCGTCACCCGGGATGCCACGGTGGTCATGGAGCGGCTTGCGGCGTGGTCATCGGACTCGGACGTGATCGCCACGTGCGAGCAGGCTGCCAAGCTCACCATCGTTGAGACCTGAACAGCGATAGTACAACTGGACTCACACCTGCAGACCATGGCGTCCGGGGTGTCCAGCTCCAGTCAACAGCGAGTCGCATCCTGGGTGCCCGGCGGTAAGGCGAACCATCGCCGCGCCGGCGTCCGATCCGCTGCCAGGTCTCCGTGGGCTCGTTGGATCCGGTGCAAAGCCGCGGCTGCCTGAGGACGCGGCAGCTCCAATAGGTGGGCCGCAGACCGACAGCCACATGTGTCCAAAGCGCCAGTGAGCCCGCACCAGGCCTGGGGCGCGCGGTTCGCCATCGGTCTGGCAACACCGGAGGATTGGGCACTGCTATGCGCCCGCTTCTGACCCTCGTTATAACTTTTGATGCTTTAACGGGCCAGACGTGAATTTTGCGTTACGATTGAAGTCTTCGCGCTGGTGCAGGGGGCTTGATGCCGGACGAAGCGGAGCACTCGACTTTATTTTTGGTCCTTCAATTATTACCGGGGAAAGACAACATGAATTTGAAACGAGCCAGACTGCGTGATGCGATCGTCCTTTCGCTGGCAGCAAGCGCGATCAGCGTCACCGGCAGCGCATTCGCACAGGCGACCACCCAGGCCGAACCTCAGCAGACCGAGCAGGCACAGAACGCAAAAACCCTTGACGCCATCGTCGTCACCGGCTCGCGTATCAAGAGCCAGACGTTCACCGCGTCGAGCCCGATCACGGAAGTGGCTGGCGAAGAGTTCAAAACTTATGGTGCCACCACGGTCGAGGACCTGGTTAATCAGTATCCGCAGCTCGATCTGGCCTTCGACAACTTCGAGAACAACGGCTCCTACGGCCATGCGACCGTTTCGATGCGCGGGCTGGGTCCGGAGCGGACGCTGACGCTTGTCAACGGCCGTCGCTTGCCCGCCAGCCGCAATGAAGTCACCGATCCGTCCATCATCCCGGCGGCCATGATCAAGCGCGTCGACATCCTCTCAGGGGGCGCATCGGCCATCTACGGCGCCGACGCCGTCGCAGGCGTAGTCAACTTTGTACTGGACGACAATTTCGAAGGCATTAGTGCGAATTTTGGCTATTCGGCCTACCAGCACAACAACGACAACAAGGAAATCCAGGATCTCAACGCCGCTAAAGGGTTCCCCTTCCCGACCGGAAACTCGGGTTTCGGCGGCATCAGCCGCAGCGCGGACATCGTGATGGGTGGCAGCTTCGCCGAGAACCGTGGCCATGCCGTCGGCTGGATCACCATGCGGAAAAACGAAGCGCTTTACCACGGTGAGCGCGATTACTCTTCTTGCTCGGTGTCCTTCGATGCAGCGTCCTGCGGCGGTTCAGGCACTGCGGATCCGGGTCGTTTCTTGGTCAACAAGTACGAAAATGGCAAGACCGTTCCGTGGCCGAAAGGTACGAACGCCAACTACATCTGGAATGGCAGCAAATACGTCAACGGCAGCTACGTGTACAACTATGCGCCGATCAACTTCTACCAGCGGCCCGACAAGCGCGTCACCGCGGGTCTGATGGCGAACTACGAGGTGAACCAGCACTTCAATCCGTACGTCGAAGCGATGTTCCTTGAGCGCACCTCCGACATGCAGATCGCCGAGTCCGGTGCCTTTGGCGTTCCGGTCATCGCGGACTGCAATAACCCGATCATCGGCACCCTGTGCGCCGACTCCGGCGTCACGACCGCACAGACGCGCATCACCATGTACAAGCGCAATGTCGAAGGTGGGCCGCGCCAGCACAGCTCCACCGACAAGACCAGCCGCATCACGGTGGGTGTCAAGGGCGACCTGTTCGGCTCGTGGACTTACGACGTCGCAGGGGTATTTGGCAAGACCGAAACCACGGACATCGGCCGCAACGACTTCCTGATTTCCAGGATCAGTGCCGCTGCCTTGGGTTGCAATTCCGCCATGTACGGCACCTTCTCTGGCTGCAAGCCCTACGAGATCTGGAAGGACAACATCAGCGGGGAAGCGGCAGCAGCAATGGCCGGTACCAGCTTCGCAATCTACAAGACCAGCTTCCGTGCATTGTCGGCAGAAGCCAACGGCGAGCTGAACTTTGGGTTCCCGAGCGCCAATGGCGAGAATATCGGCTTGGCAGTGGGTTTGGAGCGCCGGGATAATTCGTACACCACGGATTACGACACCGATTCCCGTGCAGGTAACTTCGCCGGTGCTGGTGCGGCCGACCTGCCCGTTAATGCGTCAAACAGCGTATTGGACCTCTTCATGGAAGCGGCGCTGCCGATCTTCGTTGGCGACGGCATGTTCAACCGGCTGGATGCCTCGCTGGGCTATCGCTACTCGGATGACGACACATCAGGCACCTACGACACCTACAAGTTGGGCCTGAGCGGCATGTTCTTCGACAGCAAGTTGCTTGTGCGTAGCGGTTACAACCGCGCCGTTCGCTCACCGGGCTTGAATGACTTGTACTACCCGCAGCGGATCGCCTTGAACGGCGGTGGCACGGATCTTTGCGCTGGCGCAAACCCGGCCTACACGGCCGCGCAGTGTGCAAAGACAGGAGTTCCGGGCGCTCTGTACGGGAACGTGCCGGCGAATCCGGCCAACCAGTACAACATGAAGACGGGTGGCAATCCGAACCTGGGGCCGGAGGTCGCGGACACCTACACCCTCGGCTTCGCATTGGAGCCGATCAAGGACCTGAACATGTCCCTTGACTATTACAACGTCAAGATCAAGGGCGCGATCGCCGGCATCGGCTACAACACAATCCAGATCCTGTGCATGGAGCAGGACCTGTATTGCAACCGGATCAAGCGCGACACCAGCGCCGGGCAGAATGACCTGTGGATTGGCCTGTCGACCGACCCGAATACTGGCCACGTCGTCAACCTTCCGGACAACATCGGGATATACCAGCGGAACGGCCTGGACATGTCGATCGGCTACTCGTTCGATCTCGGCCCGGGACGCGTGAGGACCAGCCTGGCGGGCAACTATGTCCTGAAGGATTTTACCCAGAGCCTCGCGTCCGAACCGAGCACCGCTTACGACTGTGCGGGCCTGGTTAACGACACGCGCCTGTGTCAGACACCTGAGTGGCGCCACATCGCCTCTGTGCGCTATTCGTGGGATCGCTACGATGCCGGCTTCCGGTGGCGCCACGTTGGCAAGATGGACTACAACGACGTGGACGGCACCCCGTTGTCCGATGTCATCTGGCTCGGGCGCGGTGTCAAGGCGTTCAACTACCTGGACCTCAGCGGCAGCGTGAGCGTTGGTCCGGCGGTCGTGACGCTTGGCCTGAACAACGTGTTTGACAAAGAGCCGCCGTTCGTGGGTAGCAGCGGCCTTGCCGCTAACGCCAACGCCATGGGCGGTTACGACCAGGTGGGCCGTTACATCTTCGGCAGCATTTCGGTCAAGTTCTGATAGAACCACGTAACTGGTAAATAGGCGGCGGGCTTCGGCCCGCCGCTTTTTTTTTGTTTCATCCGCCGGGGTAATCGTCGGTGGCTGTCTGTCGATCCCGCACACTTTTCCATCGCGCCCGCGACCACGTCCCGCGACAGCGGGAACGTCGTGTCGTGACAGGCCAGCCGGCATAAGGCCGCGCCGATCTCTACGCAGGCGGCCGCCCGCAACCTGTGCGAACAGTACCGGCAACGGCCCCCGGACCAAGGTGCAGCCAGGCCGAACCAACGCCCCCACAGGTCACACCGCCAATGACCAGCTATACCTCACGGTGCCAGAGACCCGATTTTGGGAATCATCGGAGGCGCGCAAGTGCTAGCGCCGGCCCAGCCGTTAGCGCGTCCGGTAGTCGCGCAATGCCGCGGACAACGCCGTGACCATGTCGCGTTCCGCGAGTGACAACAGCGGATTCCAGACGTCGAACATCAGGATCGCGCGCAACTGGGTGCTGTCGTTGCGCGCTTCGTGCTCAATGCTGTCGTCGAACACCCAGCACTTGCCCTCACGCCACTGCGCCCAATCGTAGCCCACGCGGAAGTGACATCCCGCGGGCACCACCAGCGGCAGATGCGCCACCAATCGTGCATTCGTTTCGCCGGTGTGCGGCGGGATGTGCGCGCCCGGCGCCAGCGCGGAGAACATCGCGTTCGGACACAGGTCTGGGATGTCCACGCTGTCCACAAGCGCCAGGGCCTCTGTCGTCACCGGGCACCGAGCCAGATGCTCGGGCACGGGCTGGCCGTGCGCGAACAAGTGGAACCCGCTCCAGTTCCGGGAATGGTTCAGCTGTTCCCACTGGTTGACCGGATCGCCCTGCTTGTACTGGATGTACGGCACGAACTGGTCACCGTGGTCCGCCAGCATCGCGTGTAATTCCGCCCGGATCTGCACGGTGCGCGATTCGAGCGTGGGCATCCATGGAAACAGAGCGTCATCGTAGAACGTGACGGCGGGCAGTCTGGGCACCTGCAGCCGGTTGCAGTCCGAATGATACGGGCGTGTCCTGCCCGCCATGATCGATGCCGCCTCGTCCCAGCGACCCCGGAGCGCGGAATCGACCACTCCGCGCTGCGCGGCCACTTTCTCGCGCAGGAACTCGAACATGTCGTCGCTGTCGCGGCGCACGGCATCACGCCCTTGTTGCAGTCGACGCTGCAGCGCCAGCGGCCACTGCGGCTCCGCCGGCGCCACTTTGAGCGCGTCGCGGAATGCAGACGCCGCCACCCGGCCATGACCCTGCCGCTCGAGGAACTCAGCCTTGCACAGCAATCCCGGGAGGAAATACGGATCGGCGGCGAGCGCTGCGTTGATCGCATCCCATTCCGCGTCAGCATCGCCGGCCTCGCGATACACGCGGCCTAGGCTGACATGGATCATCGGGTCCCCGGGTGCGCGGCCACGCGCGGCCAGCATCAGCTCCAGTGCGCCCTTCACGTCACCGCGCTGGAACGCGTGGACGCCTAGGCTAAACAGCGCCTGGACGTTTTCCGGATCACGCGACAGCACGCGCCCCCATGCCGCTTCGGCATCCTGCCAGCGCCCTGTTGCCGCCACATCTCCTGCGGCCTTGATGAGACTTGCAAGATCTTCCATTTCCATTCCACGTTAAGCGCTTCGGATCGACGCGTCGTGCAATCGTCCACGGACGCGCGAGTCACCCGGCCGGGCGCTCGGACCACCCGTCGACTCCGTGCGCGTCCCCCACTGTACGATGGCCGGCGGGCAACAAGGCTATGCCGCGCGGCGCACGGCTGCCACAACCTGCTTCATTTCCCCGATCACCGCGCCGTAATCCGGCGCGCCGAAGATCGCACTGCCAGCGACGAAGCTGTCTGCGCCGGCGCGGGCAATCTCCCCGATATTGTCCGGCTTGACGCCACCATCCACTTGGAGCCGGATAGGGCGGCCACTGGCATCGATGCGCGCGCGCACCACGCGCAGCTTCTCGAGGGTAGAGGCGATGAACGCCTGCCCGCCGAAGCCGGGATTGACCGACATCAGCAGCACGTGATCGATCTCGTCCAGCATGTAATCAAGCACATCGACAGGCGTTGCCGGGTTAAGCACCAAGCCTGCATGGCAACCCAGCGACTTGATGAGCTGCACGCTGCGATGCACGTGGCGGCTGGCTTCGGGATGGAAGCTGATGAGGCTGGCGCCGGCCTTGGCGAAGTCGGGGATGATCCGGTCCACCGGCTCCACCATCAGGTGCACGTCGATTGGCGCGGTCACGCCGTGCTTGCGCAGGGCTTCACAGACCAGGGGGCCAATCGTCAAGTTGGGCACGTAGTGGTTGTCCATCACATCGAAATGCACCCAGTCCGCGCCGGCGGCCAAGACGTTGTCCACTTCCTCGCCCAATCTGGCGAAATTGGCGGACAGGATCGACGGGGCGATGACGGTGGATTGCATGCTCATGCTGCGCGCCTCATCCTTTTCGTTTGGTCTTGATGCGGTCGTATGCGGCGTTGATGTCACGCGCCTTGATCTCGGCCTGACGCTGCAATTCGGGAGCGACGCCGGCCAGTTTGTCCGGGTGGTACTGCGAAATCAGCCGTCGATAGGCAAGATCGATTTCGGCATCGCTGGCCTCGGCGGTCAGGCCAAATACGCGATAGGGGTTATCACTGGTCGACTTGAGCCAGTCGGCATCGAAGGCATGGCCGATCAACAGGCCCAGCAGGCCGCCAGCAGGGTGCCGCAGCAGCAGCCAGCCGGTGACGAATCCGAAGAATTTTCCGTACCAACGTGTCATGTGTGAATTCTACTTGGCTAAGGCGTCCCGCGAACCTCTGCAGACCGCCTTTCGCCGCACGCCGTAAACTGGCGCCCTTCCCACGATTTGATGAACCATGGCCACCACCCTGCTCCAGTCCGATTTGCCGGGCTTGAACCTGATCCACCGCGGCAAGGTCCGTGACGTGTTCGATCTCGGCAACGACACACTATTGATGGTTGCGACCGACCGCCTGTCCGCATTCGACGTCGTGCTGCCGGATCCGATCCCGGGCAAGGGCGAGATGCTCTGCCAGATCAGCAATTTCTG
The DNA here is from genome assembly GCA_038242955.1 of Lysobacterales bacterium. Classification (GTDB taxonomy): domain Bacteria; phylum Pseudomonadota; class Gammaproteobacteria; order Xanthomonadales; family Xanthomonadaceae; genus Thermomonas. The sequence goes on along the minus strand of JBBSRO010000022.1, from coordinate 25,257 downwards.
GTTCGACGAAACGGCGCACATCATCCCCAACCACCTCACAGGCATTGATGTAGCCAGCGTGTTGCCGACCGGCGTGGATGCGAATTTGTATGCACAGCGCTCGGTGGTGACGAAGAAGCTGAAACCAGTTCCGGTGGAATGCATCGCGCGTGGTTACATCATCGGCAGCGGCTGGAAGGACTACCAGCGCGGCGGCGCGGTCAGCGGCATCACGCTGCCAGCGGGCTTGCAACAAGCGCAACAGTTGCCGGAACCGATCTTCACGCCATCGACCAAGGCTGCGGTCGGCGACCACGATGAAAACATCGATTTCGATACCGCCGTCGTTCTGGTTGGGCGCGACATGGCCGATGCCGTGCGCGATGCGACGCTGACGCTGTATACCTTCGCTCGCGACTACGCTGCACAGCGCGGCATTATTCTGGCCGACACCAAGTTCGAGTTCGGCACCGATGCCGATGGCCGCCTGTATGTGATGGATGAAATGCTGACGCCAGATTCCTCGCGTTGGTGGCCGGCGGACCAGTACCAGGTCGGCAGCAGCCCGCCAAGTTACGACAAGCAGTTCGTCCGCGATTATCTTGAGACACTGGACTGGAACAAGACCGCACCCGGCCCGCGATTGCCTGCCGAGGTCATCGAACGCACCCGTGCCAAGTACGCCGAAGCGCTGGCGAAGATCGCCGACCTTTCGCTGGACTGACGCGTCACGACTGAATGGACTGAAGGACACACCATGCCGACTCCCGAGACTGATCAACCGATCGATCGACCAATTGATCGCTGGTTCGCCAATTACTCGGCGGACCACCGCAACGTCGGCAACCAGGTTATCCACGTGATCGCGGTGCCACTGATTCTGTGGAGCGTGATTGGCTTGCTGTGGTGCGTGCCGGTTCCGGGCAGCTGGTTCCGCCCAGGCACATGGGCTGCGGTGTCGATGTTCCTGGCCTGGATGTTCTATTACCGTGCGTCACGTTCGATCGGCTTCGGCATGCTGGCGGTGTTCGTGGCGATGGCATGGCTGACCCGCTGGGTGCATGACAGTCTTGGCACAACTGGGTTGTTCAAGCTCGCGCTGGGTGTGTTCGTGGTTGCGTGGATTGCGCAATTCATCGGCCATAGCAAGCTGCTGGAAGGCAAGCGTCCGAGCTTTTTCACCGACCTGCGCTACCTGCTGATCGGTCCGGCGTGGGTGTTGTCGAAGCTGTATCGCAAGCTTGGGCTGAGCTGGTGATTCGATGAACGCAGCGCCTGCATTGCGCGGGCGCGACTTGGTGCTGGTATTGGTAATCGTCGCGGTATGGGCGATCAACTTCCTGACGTCTGCGCTGGGTCTGCGCGAAATCCCACCGATCCTGTTCACTGCGCTGCGTTTCGGCCTGTTGCTGCTGCCGTTGTTGTTCTTGATGAAAAAACCGCCAGCCGGGCAATGGACGCGGTTGTTCGCGGTCAGCATTTTCGTGGGCGTCATCCATTTTTCACTGAGCTTCATGGCCTTGAAGTTGGCCGGCGATCTCTCCTCGCCCGCCATCGTGCTGCAGTCGTATGTGCCGATGACCACTGTGCTGGCCTGGTGGCTACTGGGCGAAAAGGTTGGCTGGCGCACCAGTTCCGCGATCGCACTCAGCTTCCTTGGCGTCATGGTGTTAGGGCTGGATCCGCATGTCCTGAGCAATCCCGCTGCGCTTGGCACAATGCTGGCATCAGCCTTTGCGATGGCAGTCGGCACCATCTTGATGAAGGGCCTGCGCGGGCTGGATATGTATTCACAACAAGGTTGGATGGCGGTATTCAGCCTGCCACCGTTGCTGTTGCTCAGTGCATGGCTGGAGCCGGGCGCGATTGCCAATTTGCCCGATGCCAGCTGGGTAGCATGGCTGGGCGCGGCATTCGCGGCCTACGCGTCTTCATTACTTGGGCAGGGCCTGTATTACTCGCTGGTACAACGGCATCCGGTCGCGCAAATCACGCCGTGGCTGCTGCTGGTACCCGTCTTCGCGATGATGCTGGGGATCGCGTTCTGGGGTGACCAGCCCGGCCCGCGGGTATTGATTGGCGGCGCGATGGTACTTAGCGGCGTGCTGGTGATTGCACTGCGAGCCGGATTGAAATCACGCACCGTGCCCGAACCAGCCTGACCGCCAAACCTCAGTCGTGCGCTGCGGAAAACATGCTGGCGTCGGGATTAAACAGGCGCGGCGCATAAGCGAAATCACGCCGTGCAGCCTCGCTGGCGAACACCAAGTCCTGGCGCATCCGCGCGAGCGCTTCAGGGGTGAAATCCCTGGCAATGCCGCGCAACTGCGCCACCGCAAGCATGCCGCGGAACAGCGGCATCGGCAGCTCCAACAGTCGTGGCTGCGATTTCATGCAGGCAAGCACGCGCTGCACCATTTCGCGGTATGCAAGCGTTTCACCACCAGGCAAGTCATAGCTGCTGCCGTGGCTTGCGCTGGACTGGCAAGCTGCCCACGCCGCATCGGCAAGATCATCGACGTGGACTGGCTGGCGCAAGCCATTCGCATGATGCGGCAACACGAATCGGCCCCAGCGCCGAGCGAGCGCTGCGATCCGGGTCAGGGTCTGGTCGCGACCTGCGCCGTAGACCAATGTCGGACGCAGGATGGTGACTGCGGCGCCGCGTACCCGCGCCACTGTAAACAGCAAGGATTCGGCTTCCAGCAAGCGCTGGGCGAGGTCGCGTTCGCCGGCATCGCCAGAGTCCTGCTTGCTACTCGCGCTGGTCGAGCCAAACGCGACCACTCTCGGCGTGCGTAGCGGTGTGCAGGCATGCCAACGCGCGAACTGGTCGAGCGGACCGCAGCTGAAGACGGCATCAACACTATCTGGCAGGCCATCAACGCCTGCAAGGTCTCCGCGTAGCCACTGCAGGCCGGCCGCATTGGCGTGCACCTGCCGCGATACCGCAAGCAACTGCCAGTCGACTGCGTGCAACCGCCGGAGCAAGGGGACGCCGATCTGTCCGCTCGCACCAAATACCAGCGCCGTTCTCATCAAGCGATCATCCCGCCGTGATCACGGTCCCAGTAAAGAAGCTGGCGTTGACCAGCAAATGCACCCAGATGCTGGCGGCATAACCCAGTGCGATCGCCCAGGTCCAGCGCAGGTGGCCAAAGAAAGTGTACTTCCCCTTCGCCTGACCCATCAGCGCCACACCGGCGGCAGATCCGACCGAGAGCAGGCTGCCACCAACGCCGGCGGTGAGCGTGACCAGCAACCATTGCCCGGTGTCCATGTGCGGATGCATCTGCAGCACCGCAACCATCATCGGGATGTTATCAAGCACGGCCGATAGCAAGCCGATCAGCACGTTGGCCTTGGTCGGGCCGAGGTCGCCGTAAAACCACTGGGAAGCCAGGGTCAAATATCCGCAGTAACCCAGCGCGCCAACGCACATGATGACGCCGAAGAAAAATAGCAGGGTGTCCCATTCGGCACGTGCAACCTGCTCGTAGCTGTCGAACGCATCCACGTCGCCGGGTGCGCCTTGGCGATCGAAATCCGCCAGCTCGAGCGCATTCGCTTTGCGGGTCAGGTGCCAGCCCAGCAACTTGAGTAACGCCAGGCCAGTCATCATGCCCATGAAGGGCGGCAGGTGCAGGAAGTTGTGGAAGCAAACCGCCAAGGTGACGGTCACGACAAACAGCCCGACGATCACCCAGCCGCCATCTTTGATCCGCACATCGCCTTGCGTGGTGGGCGGCGTGCCGTTGCTGATCGCGAAATGCATGATGGCCGCCGGCACCAACCAATTCACCAGCGATGGCAGGAACAGGTGGAAGAAATCCCAGAAATGGATGATGCCGCGCTGCCACACCATCAAGGTCGTGATGTCGCCGAACGGACTGAACGCCCCGCCCGCATTGGCGGCCACGACAATATTGATGCAGGCCAGCGAGACAAACTTGGGGCTATCACGCCCCACGGCCAGCACGACCGCGCACATCACCAGCGCAGTGGTCAGGTTGTCGATGACCGGCGACAGGCAGAATGCCAGAGCACCGGTCGTCCAGAACAGTTGGCGATACCCAAGACCGCGTTGAAGCAAACGCACGCGCAGCGCTTCGAACAGGTTGCGCTCGCTCATGGCGTTGACATATGTCATCGCTACCAGCAGGAACAGCAAAAGCTCGGCGAATTCCAGCAGGTAGTTGCCCACCGCGGTGTGGATGGTGTCGGCTTGGCCGAGGCCAGCGGCGGCGATGGCCAGCAGGCCCCAGATCACGCCTGCTGCAAGCATGACCGGCTGCGATTTTCGAAGGTGGGTAAACTCTTCGGCGATCACGAACATGTAGGCCAGCGCGAAGATCACCAAGGCGGAATATCCCGCCCAATGCGCGGTCAGGTCGACTCCGGTAGTTTCGGCAGCTGCCGCCGGCAACGAGGCGGCAAGGCAAAGCAGGAAGGCCAGCACACGCGGCCAACGCAGGTTGTTGGACATCTTGGATCCGTCGTTCAAACGAACCCCAGTCTAACCTGCGTCGGTTGCGGCTTCCTTCGGCAGCGTGGCGTGCAGCCACAGATAACCCGCCAAGGCGGCCATCACGGATGCGGCCAAGACGCCGAGCACGGCGAACTCACGTAGATTGCCAGCGCCTGAAAATGCCAGCGATGCGATGAACAAGCTCATGGTGAAGCCGACACCACACAACAGCCCGACACCCAGCATCGAACGGAAATCCATGCCCTGCGGATAGCGGGCAATGCCGGCAGCTTTCGCCAATACCGCCATTCCCACCACGCCAATCGGTTTGCCCAGCACCAGCCCAAACAGGATGCCTAGCGGCACTGGTCTCAGCACGTCCGCCGGCACGAAACCGCCCAGCGCCAGCCCGGCGTTGGCGAATGCGAATACTGGCAAGATCAGGTAAGCGACCCACGGGTGTAATGCATGTTCCAGCGTCTCCAGCGGCGAATGCTGGGTTGCATCGTCGATGTCGTCCTTGCGGTCGTAATGCGGGATCATCAAGCCGGTGATGACGCCGGCCAACGTCGCGTGCACGCCGGACTTGAGTACGCATACCCACACCACCGTACCAAGTAGCAGATAGGGCGTCAGCGCCCGGACTTTGCGGCGGTTGAGCACGAACATGCCAATGATTGCTGCCGCGGCACAGCCCAGCGCGGTCATCGACAGGTCACTGGTGTAGAACAGCGCGATAATGATGATCGCGGCGAGGTCATCGACCACGGCAATCGTGGACAACAGCAATTTCATCCCGACCGGCACCCGCGATCCGAGTAACGACAAGATACCGAGCGCAAACGCGATATCGGTGGCGGCGGGCACCGCCCATCCCTGCATCGCGGTGGCATCGCCACTGTTGATCCACCAGAAGATCCCCGCCGGCACTGCAACACCCGCTACCGCACACAACAACGGCAAGCTCAATTGCGCTCGGCTGGAAAGCTGGCCACTGAGGGCCTCTCGCTTGATCTCCAGCGCGACCAGCAGGAAGAACACCGCCATCAAGCCATCATTGATCCACAGCAGGAGCGGCTTTGCGATACGAAGATCCCCGAATTGCACGATGACCGGCAGTTCGCGAAAACCATCGTAGAACTCTTCCAGCGGCGTGTTTGCACACACCAATGCCAATGCTGCAGCGGCGATCAGCAGGATGCCACCGGCGGCCTCCAGTCGCAGGAAATCATTTAATCCGCCCGCGGCGCGTTCGATGATGCTTTTGTCATGGGGCATCGCCCCAGTATAGACAGCGTGCGGGAGGCGGCGAGAGCAGGCTAGACTGGCCCGGCCTCATCCCGGCAGGCAGCGCATGAATAAACACAGGTGGGTATTGCGCATTCCATTGCTGTTAGCCGCCCTGCTGCTCTGGCTGGTGGTCGCAGGGCCAGTGCGTGCGCTCGATCCAGACAAGTCCTTCCATCACTACGTCCGTGATACCTGGTCGTTGCAAGAAGGGCTGCCGCAGATCAGCGTGCAGGCCATCGCCCAGGACCGAACGGGCTACCTCTGGGTCGGTACCCAGTCCGGCCTGGCACGGTTCGATGGCATCCGCTTCGTGACCTTTACCCCGGAGGACACCCCGGGCATTCCCGGCATATGGATCCGCAGCCTCTACCTGGACAAGGCCGGCAAACTCTGGATCGGAACCTACAAGGGTCTAGCAGTCCGTGACGGAGATAAATTTTCCAGAATCGCAGTGGCCGGGAAAGCCGATAGCGACGTACTGGATATTTTCGACATCACGGAAATCAACGGACGGCTGGTAGTCGCCAGCAACGAGGGACTGTACGGTCTTCAGGATGGAGCGCTGCATCACCAGCCTGGCAGCCCTGCGGTCACTCAATCACTTTTGCCACGCAGCGACGGTTTGTGGATCGGCAGTCGCGGTGGGGTGTATCGCTCCAACGGCAAGCACTACCAGTTCATGCCGCTGCCAACCGGCAAGGAAAATGCGGTCGTCACGTCACTGGTCGATGCACAGGGCAAGCTCTGGGCCGGCACGACCCTGGGCCTGTACGTCTATGACCAAGGCACATGGGCTCCCGCTAGCAACAGGCCCGAGTTGCAGGACGCGCCGACCAGCATGTTGCTGCAAGACCACGACCACAATCTGTGGGTGGCCAGCAACGCCGGGATCGCCCGGTTCAATCAAGGCACATTGTCCGAGCTGATCCCGGATTCGAATCCAGACGGTTTCCGCAGCGTGATCAGCGCGTTCGAGGACCGGGAAGGCAACCTCTGGTTTGGAAGCCAGTGGAATGGCTTGATGCGCCTCTGGAATGGCTGGACAAAACGCTACAGCACACCCCAGGGCTTGAACGAACCGTTGGTGTGGTCATTGGCCAAGGCGCCCGATGGAGCGATTTGGGTCGGCACCAACAATGGGCTGAGCGTGCTACGTGATGGCCATTTCAAATCAGTGCTTGCCGGCAGCGACTTGCCACATCCACATGCGTACAACTTGCTTGCCGAGGCAGATCGCATTTGGGTCGGCACCCGCCGCGGACTGGTTTGGTATCGCAATGGCAAGGTCGAGAGCCCTGCCTCGTTCGAGCCGATGGCGAATGCCCAGATCAACGGCATCGTGCGCACCCATTCCGGCGACGCCTGGATATCGACGACCGTTGGCCTGTTCCGATGGAAAGGCGACCATCTGGACTCCTTTGGCACCAAGCAGGGCCTGCACGACACGCGAGTGCGACTGGTCAAGGAGACCGCCGATGGCAGGTTGCTTGTTGGTACCCAGGACGGCCTGTATCTGCTGGAAAACGATCGCTTGGTGCAGCAGGGATTGACGACAGGACTACCACCTGGATTGGACGTGACCGCCATCTACGAGTTGGCCAATGGCGACTGGGTGCTCGGTAGCCTCGACCAGAATATCTACGTGCGCCACGGTAAGCGCTGGCGACGCATTTCGTCGAAGGAGGGGTTGCAGGACAACCCGGCGTTCTTCATCACCGAGGACTCGACTGGCTATCTATGGGTTATCGGAATTCGTGGCGTCGAGCGCATGCCCATCGCCGACCTTGCCCGACTGCGGGAAGGCAAGATTCAGAAAATCAATGCCGAGATGGTGCTCAACGAGCGTGGTGACCGGCGCAGTGGTCAGCAGGGCTTCTGCTGCAATGGTGCCGGCAATTCCAAGGGATTCATCGCCAATGACGTGCTGTGGCTGCCCAGTCGCGATGGCGTGGTCGCCCTGGATACGCAGGCGATCGTCAAGAACCCGGTACCGCCCGAAGTCGTGATCGAACGCCTGCAATTCCAAGGCCGCTGGCACGATATCTTCAAACCTGGAAACCTGGTCCTGCCCGAGGACGCGCGCGACCTCGCATTCGAATTCACCGCCTTCAGCTTCCAGGATCCCGAAAGCGCGACCTTGGCCTACCAATTGGTCGGTTACGACCAGGACTGGCGTGAATTGCAGGAAGTGTCGCCACGCACCGTCAACTACACCAACCTGCCGTCGGGCGACTATATTTTCCAGGTCAAAGCCGCCAACAACGCGGGTGTCTGGGGGCGCTCCGTTGCACAACTATCGTTCCGGATCACACCCCGCTTCCAAGAAACTCCGCTGTTCCTCGGACTGACCCTGCTGTTGCTGGGCACCGTGTTGTATGCCGGTTACCGGATGCAGCACCGCCTCCACCTCAGGCAACGTAACCAACTTGAGCAGCAGATCAATGAGCGTACCGGTCAGTTACATGTGGCCAATATCCAGCTTGAGCATGCCAGCCAGACGGATCCCCTGACCGGCTTGCGCAACTACCGCTACCTGGCCAACCAGATCCCAGCGGACCTCGCTTATTACGATCGCGAACAAACCCGCGGTGCGTATTCCAGCCATGCGCTGGTGTTCGCAGTGATCGGCTTCGGCAATGTGGGTAATCACGACGAAGGACCGGAGCCGGCTGCCAACGTCACGGCCCTGCAGCATGCCGCACAGATTCTGGGCAGATCGGTGCGGGCAGGCGATTACCTTGCACGCTGGCAGGACAATTGCCTGTTGATGGTGTTCCGGCCAACCCCTCGCCTATCGGTGCCAGCGCTAGGCGAACGCATTCTGGCGAGCTTCGCCAGGCATCCACTGCCAGATCACGGGGAGCAAGTTGCGCTGTCGTGTTCGGTGGGCCTCGCCGAATTTCCGTTGGCGCACGACGGCAAGCACGTACTCGGCTGGGAGCAGGCAGTGGAGCTAGCCGACGCCGGCCTTCACTGGATCAAGCAACATGGGGTCCAAGGCTGGGCATTGTTGAGGAGGCCATCGCCTTCGGCAGACGTCCCTGACATGCTGCATGATCTGCGCAACAACGTCGTCAGGTTCGTTGCTGAAGGCCGGCTGGACATGGTCGGCTCCGTCACCACGTCGCCACCGGACCGGAACAACGAAGAGGTGTAACTCCTGGCCATGCGTGCGATCACAGCCAATCTGTCCCGAGCGCTGCTACTGATCGGCCTGTATATCGGTCTGGCCGCGTTTGCCAGGAGCTTTCTTGCTGCCCACGGAACCGTAGCGTTGTTCTGGCCCGCGTCGGGCCTGATGCTGGCAGTGGTGACCCGGTATGGATTGCGCTGGGCGTGGATCGTGCCCGTCGCGATGGCGCTGATCCACGCGACGTTCAGTCCGGATCCTGCCAAGTTCATCCCCTTTTCGATCATGAGCACGACCGTCGGCATCTTTGCAGGTGGCTGGTTCGTGCGGCGCGTGCCATTACCTCAATATCTGGACATCCGATTCGCGTCCCGGCTACTGGGAGGCGGCGTGTTGATGGCTTCGACGAGCGCGTTCATCGGAGTTTGCGGCATGGTGGTGGCCGGCCTGATCCAGGAGTCATCGACCGTTGATGCGTTCGTGAAATGGGCGATGGGCGACATGCTCGGCATTGCCAGCCTCTTGCCGGTGTTGCTGATGATCACGCTGGGAAAGAAACCCGGCATGCAAGAACGAAGGTCGGACTACGGCACTGAGAACGAAAAACTTGCATGGAACGTCGCCCTTGCTGCGAGCTTCCTGTTATTGGCTTGGGGGGGCTCGAAAGGTGGCCCGTTCGTGCTTGGCCTCACCGGCCTGCCCTTATCGATCATGGTCTGGAGTGCATTGCGGTTCGAGCCAATCTACACCGCGGTCGCGGTGCTCCTGAGCGAACTGCTCATCGGCATCCTCGTCGGCCTTGGCCTGGCAGGTTTCCAGGCACCGGTGCACGCACTCGACAGCGCGACGCTGCTGGGCTACCTGTGCCTGCTCGCGGTCCTGCCAGTCATCCTGGCACTGACCGTGCATGAGCGTCGCCGGGCCGCACTCAGGTTGGCCATGCACGCCAACACTGACAGCTTGACCGGGCTGCCAAATCGCAACGCGTTCGAAGCCAGTGTCAACCGGTGCCTGGCCGATCCGGGCGAGCCACCCATGGCGCTGGCGTACCTGGACCTGGACAATTTTTCCCTGATCAACGACACCTCCAGCCATGCCGCTGGCGACATGATGATCGTCGGTGTTGCCGGCGCACTCGCTTCAAATCTTCGCGAAGGCGACCTGCTTGCATACCTGGGTGCCGACGAGTTTGCGGTACTGCTGCGCAACTGCAACCCAACCATGGCGCGCGAAGCCGCAGTCGTACTTTCACGTGCAGTGGAGCACTACCGTTGCGACTGGCAAGGCAGCGCGATGGCGACGAGCGCAAGTATTGGGGTGGTGCCATGCCGTACCGGCGAAGCGAGATTCGCGGACTTGCTGTCGAAGGCGGATGCCGCCTGCTTCACGGCCAAAGAGCTTGGCGGCAATCGGATATTTCTGGCCGGGGGGCTAACCAGCGATGTCCTGGATCGCACCGCAAGCATGCGCTGGGCGCTGCGTATCCGCGAGGCGCTGGAGCAGCATCACTTCGTCCTGCATGCGCAGACGATTGCGCCACTGCATGAAAATCTAGAGCCCGGCCGCCACTTTGAATTGCTGATCAGGCTCAAGGAACCGGGTCAGGACGCACTGCTGATGCCTGGCCAATTCATGCCGGCAGCGGAACGCTTCGGGCTCGGTCTTCGCATCGACCGTGAAGTGGTCACGCTCGCCCTCGACTGGCTGGAAACACACCCCGAGCAAGCCGCCCAAGTGGCGACCTGCAGCATCAACCTGTCGGGTGAAGCCATGGTTGACGAAAGTTTCATCGGCTTCGTCGCCGAACGTTTGCGCAACAGCAGTTTCCCGGGTAGCCGGATCTGTTTCGAAGTGACCGAAACCAGCGCCGTTCGCGATCTTGCACGCGCCCAGCGTTTCATCGACGAAATGCGCGCCCTTGGTTGCCGTTTCGCGCTGGACGACTTCGGCACCGGCTTTTGCTCATTCAGTTACCTGCGCGCACTGGACGTCGACTATTTCAAGATTGACGGCAGCTTCGTGCGCGAGATGGACAGCTCACCGCTGGCCGCGGAAGTGGTGCGCTCAATCACCAAGATCTCGCACCTGCTGCAAAAGCAGACGATCGCCGAGCACACCGAGAGCCTGGCCCAGCGCGATGCCTTGGCGGCACTGGGCGTGGATTTCGCACAAGGTTACGCAATCGACCGACCGATGCCGCTGGACACCTATTTCAGTCAACAGTCGGACGCGCGCTAGTGGTACTGACTAGCACTACGTGCGCGGTGTCGGCTCAGCTGCCACCGTCGAAATGCTTGCGCAGCCCCGCCCAACAGGCTTGGTACTCGCGCTGCCGATAACCGGCATCGAGTGCTTGAGCGGTCGGCCTGATCACTTTGCAGGTCTCGAACATGATCGCCATGGTGTCGCGCACGTAGTCCGGCTTCGACGTGTCGGCGCTGCTGGCCTTCTCGAACGTCGCCGCATCCGGACCGTGTCCGGTCATGCAGTTGTGCAGCGAACAACCACCGGGCGCGAACCCTTCTGCTTTTGCGTCGTATTCGCCATGGATCAAGCCCATGAACTCGCTGGCGATATTGCGGTGGAACCACGGCGGACGGAACGTGTCCTGCGCGGCCAGGATGCGGGGCGGGAAGATCGCGAAATCCATGTTGCCAACGCCGGGCGTATCAGTCGGCGATGTCAGCACCAGGAAAATTGACGGGTCGGGATGATCAAAGCTGATCGAACCGATGGTATTGAATTTACGCAGATCATATTTATACGGCACGTGGCTGCCATGCCAGGCCACCACGTCCAGCGGCGAGTGGTCGATGTCGGCACGCCACAGGTATCCCTGGAATTTTCCAATCAATTCGAACTCGCCTTCGACATCCTCGAACGCCGCATTCGGGGTCAGGAAGTCACGCGGATTCGCAAGACCATTACTGCCGATCGGCCCGAGGTCTGGCAAGCGCATGAATGCGCCGAAATTCTCGCAGACATAACCACGCGACAACGTTCCATCTTTCTCAGAATCGGGCAGCGCGACGCGGAAGCGGATCCCGCGCGGGATCACCGCGATCTCCTGCGGTTCGACATCAAGCACGCCAAGTTCGGTTTCGATGTGCAGGCGGCCCTGCTGCGGAACGATCAGCAGCTCGCCGTCGGCGTCATAAAAGTATCGGCCCTGCATCGATGCATTTGCGGCATACAGATGCACGCCAATACCCGATTGCGCGGCAGGCGAGCCATTGCCGGCCATGGTGACCAGGCCATCGACGAAATCAACCGACACATTCGCGTCCGGTAAAGGCAACGGATCCCAGCGCAACTGGTCCGGGGTTACCGGACCACTGCCGAAGTCATTGTGGAGCTTGCTCCCAGAGGACTGCCCCTGGTCGAACAATGCGAACGGCCCATGCATCGCCGCCGGACGAATCCGGTACAGCCAACTGCGACGATTCTGGTGGCGCGGTGCGGTAAACGCGGTACCTGACAGCTGCTCCGCGTACAAACCGTGCGCGACCCGCTGCGGCGAGTTACGGCCTTCCGGCAGCGTGCCGGGCAGCGCCTCGGTGGCAAATTCGTTGCCGAAGCCAGATTGGTAACCGTTCGATTCCATGGTCAGAGCACGCCGCGTTCCATCTGGTCGCGTTCGATGCTCTCGAACAGCGCCTGGAAATTGCCTTCGCCGAAACCTTCATTGCCCTTGCGCTGGATGATCTCGAAGAAGATCGGACCGAACGCGTTCTTGGTGAAGATCTGCAGCAATTTTTGCGTCTTGGTTTCCAGGTCAGCATCGATCAGGATCGAGTTGCGTCGCAGGCGATCCACATCTTCACCGTGATTGGGAACGCGCTGGTCGATGACGTCGAAATAGGTATCCGGCGTGACCAGGAAATCGAGACCGGCTTCGCGCATGGCCTCGATGGAGGCATAGATGTCATCGGTAAAGCACGCGATGTGCTGGATGCCCTCGCCTTTGTAGGCGTCCAGGTATTCGTTGATCTGCGATTTCGGATCATTGGATTCATTCAGCGGAATGCGCACGATGCCATCCGGCGCGGTCATCGCCTTGGACACCAGGCCGGTCTTGGCACCCTTGATGTCGAAGTAGCGGATCTCGCGGAAGTTGAACAACTTTTCGTAATAATCAGACCACTTCTGCATGTTGCCGAAGTAAAGGTTGTGGGTCAGGTGATCGATGAAGGTCAGGCCGAAGCCGACGGGGTTCTGATCCGCGCCTTTGATCGGCAAGTAGTCTTCGTACAGGTCACCGTTGCCAGCGTACTTGTCGACCAGGTACAGCATGCAATCGCCGATACCCTTGACCACCGGTGCATCGACGGCTTTCGTTTCCGGCTTGTGATCAATGGGTTCGCCACCGTTTTCGATCACTTTCGCGCAGACCTCGTCGGCTGGCGTCTTGAACCGTATCGCGAAGCCACAGGCGCTCGGGCCGTGCGCCGCTGCGAAATCTGCAGCGAACGAGTCCGGTTCTTCGTTAAGCAGGAAATTGACGCCGCCTTGGCGGTAGACCGTGATCGCGCGCGACTTGTGCCGCAACGCCGCGGTGAAACCCATCTTGCGGAAGTAGTCGTGCATCAGCTCCGACTTTCCGGCCGGCGCGGCGAATTCGACGAACTCGAAACCGTCGATGCCCATCGGGTTTTCGAACGTAGTGACCTGCATGCCAAGATTGGGTTGGGCGCTCATGGTGGTTCCTATAGATACGTGTGGGGACTTGCACGTGAACCGTCGAGTCTATAGTTTCATGTGCAACCATTTCAAGTCGCGATGCAGCAGATGACCAACCCCGAGCCCCCGACCACCCAACACGCGCAGCTGGAACTGGAAAACTTCCTGCCGTATCGGCTGAGCGTGTTGTCCAACAGAATCAGCAGCGCGATCGCCCGCGAGTACTCGCAAAGGTTCGGGCTGGGCGTGACCGAATGGCGGGTGATGGCGGTGCTCGGTCGCAACCGCGGCTTGTCGGCCAACCAAGTCGCGCTGCGCACAGCGATGGACAAGGTGGCGGTCAGCCGTGCGGTCGCCAGCCTGATCACTGCTGGTCGCCTGCTGCGCGAGTTCGACGACAACGACCGCCGCCGCTCGGTGCTGCGCCTATCCGATGCCGGCTACGCGGTGTACGACGAGGTCGCGCCGTTGGCACTGGAATTCGAGAACCACATACTCGGCGGCATGTCCGCCGATGAGCGCGACCTGTTGTTTGGCCTACTTGATCGACTGGATGAACTGGAACTGCATGCCGAGCGCGTCGTGCTGGAGCATGACGCCAAGGCCGACTGAGTCACAGTCCGCACCGCCATACCAAAAAAACGGCGACCGAAGTCGCCGTTTTTAGCTAGCACCCGCCGTGGTTACTTCACGCCGTGCATCAGTTTCTGGATCAGCGGTGCGATCAAGAACAACAGCACGCCAGAGCCCACCAGTGCGTAGAAGCCGAACGTGTAGCCGGCATGCGCCGATTCCACGGTCATGCCACCTTCGCCGCTGACCTTTCCGGCAAAAATACCTGCCATGTTGTTGCCGATCGCGATCGACAAGAACCAGCAACCCATCGCAAATCCGGTCAACTTGGCCGGGGCCAGCTTGGTGGTCATCGACAGTCCAATGGGTGACAGGCACAGCTCACCGACTGACTGGATCACATAGACCATGAACAAGGTCCAGAACGGGATCTTGCCGGCATCGTCGACCATGCTCTTGAGCGCCACCATCAGCAGCAGGAACGCCAGGCCATTGAAGATCAGGCCCAGGCCAAACTTGCGCGGGATGGTCGGGTTGTTCTTGCCCATTCTCACCCACAGCCAAGCCAGGATCGGCGCCAGGGTGATGATGGCCACGGAGTTGACCGACTGGAACCAGGACACCGGGAAGTCATTCGTGCCTGCCAGCGCGTTGAACATGCCAACCATGCCGATATCGCGATTGACGATCTTGTCTGCCAGGAAGTTGAACGAACTGCCCGCCTGTTCGAAAAACATCCAGAACAGCACGTTGAACACGAAGATGATCAACATCGCCATGACTTTGTCGCGTGACACCTTGCCCTCGGTCACGCCCTCACGGAACAGCATCACCGCCGGGATCACGAACAAGGCCATCAGGATGTATTGGAGCATCGTGGCGTCGATGGTGAGCAGCATGTAGAAGACCGGGATCCCGATCACCAGGCCACCCACCAGCACCAGCGACACATTGCGCAGGCTTTCCTGGTGCTGTGCCGGCAAGCCGATACCTTCGAGCTGGCGACGGCCGAACCAGAACCACACCAGGCTCAGCAACATGCCGATGCCGGCCGCGATGAATACGATCTTGTAGGCCGGCATGTCTTCGATGCCGAAGATCTTCTTGGCCAGGTACTGGGTAATCAGCGGCGCCAGCAGCGCGCCCATGTTGATGCCCATGTAAAAGATGGTGAAGCCCGAATCGCGGCGCTCGTCAGCCTGAGAATAGAGTTTTCCGACCAGGGTCGAAATGATCGGCTTAAACAGGCCATTGCCAACGATGACCGTGGCCAGTCCCAGCTTGAACATTGACTCCGAAGGCATCGCCAACAGGAACAGGCCGGCCGCCATGATGATCGCGCCCAGCAGGATCGAGCGCTGGTGGCCAATCAATTTGTCGGCAATGAATCCGCCGAAGATCGCGCCGGCGTAGACCAGTGCCAGGTAGGCGCCATAGAGCTCACTGGCGGGCTTTTCGCCGGATGCATCGCCGCCATGGAACTGGGCGACGATGTACAGGACCATTGCCCAGCGGATTCCGTAGAACGCAAAGCGTTCCCAAAATTCCGACATGAACAGCATCCACAACGGGCGCGGATGCCCCATGAACTGCGGGAAGTCCGGCGGGTCGCCGTTCACGGGTGAATCCACCGATGGGCCTGACGGCTCTACGGCATTGGGGACATTGGTCGAGGTCATCAGGCTTCCCGGTTGGACGGAGATCAACCGCTCAAGAATGACCGACCCGGCATTGCACCGTCAAACCCGGTGACATCCATCCGAAATGGTGCAGTGCAGCGCGCTCGATGCTTTACTCAACTCGCGCTGGTGTCCGCGCCATAGCCTTTGCCGGGTCCGCCGATGGTGGTGCGCACCTCGAACAACTCCGGGAAGAATGTGAGATCCAGCGCCTTGCTCAAGAACGCGACACCGCTGGAACCACCTGTCCCGCGCTTGAAACCGATGATCCGCATCACCGTGCGCATGTGCCGGAACCGCCACAGCTGGAACTGGGTTTCCAGGTCTACCAGGTCCTCGCACAGCGCGTATTCGCGCGAGTAGCGGTTGGTGTCTTGGTAAATCCGTTCGAATGCCGGCAACAGGCCACGATCCATGACATGCGGTCGCGACCAGTCGCGTTCCAACGTCGCAGCCGGGATGTCATGACCCCAGCGCGCGAGATAGCGCAGGAATTCGTCATACAGGCTGGGCGCATGCAACACCGACTCCAGCGCCGCATGACCGGCCGTGTCGTGGGCAAACACCTTCAGCATCGCCACGTTCTTGTTGCCCATCAGGAACTCGACGGTGCGGTACTGCAGCGACTGGAACCCGGACGACGGCCCCAGGATGTCGCGGAACTCCATGTATTCCGACGGTGTCAGCGTCTCTAGCACTGACCATTGCGCGGTTAACTGGTCCAGCACACGCTTGCAACGCGAGGCGACTTTGCCGAACTGCCAGACCCGGTCATTGCGCAGGTGGTCGGTCGCGGCGCTCAACTCATGAATCAACAGCTTCAGCCAAAGTTCGCTGGTCTGGTGCTGGATGATGAACAGCATTTCGTCGTGATGCGGCGGATCCGACAACGGCTGCTGCGCCGACAACAAACGCCCTAGATGCAAGTAGCCGCCGTAGCTCAGCCGCCCGGACAGATCGGTATGAATGCTGGATTCGAGGTCACGCTGGTTCTTGTCGATGCTCATTCGCCGAGTTTCGCATGCCGCGCCGCGCCATCGCCTGTGCACAGGCTCCGGGTATCATGGGAGTTTCCGCCGCGGATGCCATTCCCGATGACCGTCGCCGCCAAGTTCGAAATCGAATACCTGCAATACCTCAAGCCGGATGGCACGCTGTCCGGTCCGCTGCCACCTGCCGTTCCGGATGCCAAAGCGCTGCTACCGCTGTTCAAGCAGATGCTTTATGTGCGCACCTTCGACACCAAGTCGATCGCATTGCAGCGCACCGGCAAGTTGGGCACCTATGCCGCCAGCCTGGGCCACGAAGCGACCCACGTCGGCATCGGCGCGTCGATGCAACCGGAAGACGTGTTCGCGCCCAGCTATCGCGAATACGGCGCGCAGTTCATGCGCGGCGTGAAGCCACGCGAAGTCCTGATGTACTGGGGCGGCGATGAACGCGGCAATGATTTTGAGGGACCGCGCCACGACTATCCGTGGTGCGTGCCGATTTCGACCCAGTGCCTGATGGCTGCTGGCGCCGCGCTCAGCTTCAAGCTGCGCAAGCAAGACCGTGTCGCGGTGGCATGTTGTGGTGATGGCGGTTCGTCGAAGACGGATTTCTATGCCGCGCTGAATTCGGCCGGCGCATATTCGTTGCCGCTGGTGCTGTGCGTGATCAACAACGGCTGGGCCATTTCGGTTCCGCGCGCATCGCAGACCGGCGCTGAGACGCTGGCGCAGAAGGGTATTGCCGGCGGTCTGCATTGCCTGCAAGTGGACGGCAACGACCTGGTCGCCGTGCTCGAGGCGATGCGTCGCGCCCACGAACGCGCGCGCAGCGGCGAAGGCGGCAGCGTGATCGAGTTCATGACCTATCGGCTGCATGACCACACCACTGCCGATGACGCGCGGCGCTACCGCGGCGAGGAAGAGGTCAAGGCTGGTTGGACCCGCGAACCCTTCCTGCGCCTGCGCAAGTACCTGACCGACCAGAAGCTGTGGGACGAGGCACAGGAGAAGGCGTGGATCGAGGAATGCGGCAAGTTGATCGATGTCGAGATCAACGCCTACCTTGAATGCCCGGTGCAGCCGGTCGAGGCGATGTTCGACTTCCTCTACGCTGAATTGCCAGAGGAACTCGTAGCGCAACGCGCAGCAGCCGTAGCCTTGGAGAAGCGGTCATGAGCGAAGCGACCCCAATTGCACTGATCGAAGCGATTACCCAAGCGCTTGCTTATGAGCTGCGCAACGACGACAGCGTCGTGGTGCTGGGCGAGGATGTCGGCATCAACGGCGGCGTGTTCCGCGCCACCGCCGGCTTGTCTGCGACATTCGGCACCGAGCGCGTGCTGGACACGCCGCTGGACGAAACCACCATTGCTGGCCTGACCGTCGGCATGGCTTCGCAAGGCATGCGCCCGGTGGCCGAGGCGCAGTTCGACGGCTTCATGTATCCGATGGTCGACTTCATCGTCTGCCACGCCGCGCGCATGCGTTACCGAACCCGCGGCCGCCTGAGTTGCCCAATGGTGCTGCGCGTGCCGTGGGGCGGTGGCATCCGCGCGCCGGAACATCATTCCGAAGCCAATGAGTCGATCTTCACCAACGTACCCGGTTTGCGCGTGGTGATGCCGTCATCGCCAGCACGCGCCTATGGCCTGTTGCTAGCCGCGATCCGCGATCCGGATCCGGTGATCTATATGGAGCCCAAGCGCATCTATCGCCAGTACAAGGAACTGGTGCCGGATGACGGTGAGGCGTTGCCGCTGGATGTCTGCTTCGTGCTCCGCGACGGCAGCGACATCACCCTGGTCACCTGGGGCGCGCAGGTCAAGGAAACACTCGAAGCCGCCGAAGCACTTGCGAAGGACGGCATCAGCGCCGAGGTGATCGATGTCGCCACGCTGACGCCGCTGGATTTCGCGACTATTGCCGAATCGATCGCCAAGACCGGCCGCTGCGTGATCGTGCATGAGGCCGCCAAGACCGCGGGCTTCGGCGCCGAGATCGCCGCGCGCTGCGCAGAGGAATGCATGTTCGACCTGGTCGCGCCGGTCGAACGCGTGACCGGCTACGACACGCACATCCCGCTGTTCCGACTGGAAATGAAATACCTGCCGAGCGTCGACAAGATCGTCGCCGCGGCCAAGCGCGCCATGGCGCATAGCTGAGGACACCGAATGAGCACCAAACAATTCAAGCTGCCCGACCTCGGCGAAGGCCTGCCGGACGCGACCATCATCGAGTGGTACGTCAAGGTCGGCGACACCATCAAGCTGGACGACAACCTGGTCTCGATGGAAACCGCCAAGGCCGTGGTCGATGTGCCTTCGCCGGTGTCCGGCAAGGTGCTCAAGCTGGCTGGCGGCGCAGGTGACATCGTGGTGACCGGCCACATGCTGGCCGAGTTCGAGCTCGATGCGTCGATGCCGCAACGCGCTGAAGGCCAGGACACGGGCCACAGCCACGGCGCCGCGCATGAAGAAGAGCCTGCGCCAGAACCCAAGGCCGCCGCACCTGCCGCGCCGACCGCGACTCAAGCCTCAGCGAAAGCCGAGGCATCCGCCGACGCCGGAACCGTAGTCGGCGCCATGCAAGTTGGCACGGCAGTGATGGCGCAGGCCGCGATTGCTTCGGGCGGGGTCAAGGCAATGCCTGCCGTCCGCGCGACCGCGCGCAAGCTTGGTGTCGATCTCAGCCGCGTATCGCCCAGCGGCCCTGATGGCACTGTCAGCATGGACGACGTCAAGCGTGCCGCCGCTGACGGCAGCGCAAAACCCGGTGCTGCACCCCCCCGCACCGCACAGGCGGCACCACCAACCGCTTCTGCACCTGCACAGCGCAGTACCGTGTCGCAAGCCGGCAAACCGATGCGCACGCAGCCGCCGGGCGTGGCAGCGACAGGACAGCCAGAGCAACTCAAGGGCGTGCGTCGCAACATGGCGCGCGTGATGGCCGATGCGCACGCGCAAGTGGTGCCGACGACACTCGTCGACGATGCCGACCTGCACGCGTGGAGCGGTCGCCAAGACATCACCGCACGCCTGGTGCGCGCAATCGTCACTGCGTGCAAGACGGTGCCTGCACTCAATGCCTGGTTCGACGGCCCCAATCTAAGCCACACCCTGCACCCGCACGTGGACATCGGCATTGCCGTTGATACCGACGATGGCCTGTTTGTGCCGGCATTGCGCAATGCCGACATGCTCGATGCCGTCGGCGTGCGGGCGGCGATCAAGCGCCTGCGCGCGCAAGTCGAGGATCGTTCGATTGCGACCTCGGAACTGTCCGGCTACACGATCTCGCTTTCGAACTTCGGCATGTTCGCCGGCCGTTACGCGACACCGGTCGTGGTCCCGCCGTGCGTGGCGATCATTGGTGCCGGCAAGCTGTCGCACGACGTGGTCGCGGTGATGGGCGGCATTGAAGTGCATCGTCGCATGCCGATCTCGCTGACCTTTGACCATCGTGCTGCCACCGGCGGTGAAGCAGCTCGCTTCCTGGCGGCGCTGTTGGACGACATGGCGCAGCCGAACTAACGCGGGTCAGTCAAAAACTGCCGGCCCTCAGGATTGATGGCCGGCCATCTCGATACGGTTGCGACCGCCGTCCTTGGCGCGATACAGGGCCGCATCGGCGCGGTTGAACATCTCATCTACGGTGTCCTGGCCACGCGAGCCGAAGGCGACGCCGATCGAGACCGTGACCGGGAATGGCAGGGGAAGCGCCTCGACAGAGGCGCGCACGCGCTCCAATGTCGCGAGCATCTGCTCGCGACTGCCGTGTCCCATCACGATCAGGAATTCCTCCCCGCCATAGCGCCCTGCAATGTCATCGGCGGATACCTGGCTGTTGATGACCTGACCTACCTTCTTGAGCGCTAAGTCACCAATGGCATGCCCGTGGTCATCGTTCACGCGCTTGAAGAAATCCACGTCCACCACGGCTAACGCAAACGGCAAATTACTGCCTGCTGCGTCATATTCCCGGCTGCGGCGTTCGGTCTCGGCGCGGGTCAGCAGGCCAGTCAGGTTGTCCTGCACCAGCCGTTGTTCCAAGTGCCCGCGGTAGCGCTCCAGGCAACGGTAGGCGAACTCACGATCGGCCAGTGCACGTGCTGCTTTCAGGCCATTGCGACGCGCTTCCAGCAAGCCGGAAACCACGTCAGCCAGTGCGGCCAGGCCGGCACGCTGGGTGTCGTCAAGTTGGCGTGGCACGTGGTCGATCACGCAGACCGTGCCCAAGGCATGACCCAGCGAGTCCACCAGTGGGTAGCCTGCATAGAAGCGAATATTCGGTTCACCGGTAACCAGCGGGTTGTCATGGAAGCGCGGATCAATGCTCGCATCCTGCACCTCCATTACCTCGCCAGGCGATGCGATTGCATGGTTGCAAAATGCCATGCTGCGCGGCGTTTCCTCCGCTTTCAGGCCGACGCGCGCCTTGAACCATTGACGGTCACGGGTGATCAACGAGATGAGCGAAATAGGCGTGCCACACAGGATGCTGGCAAGCCTTACCACCGCGTCGTAGGCAGGCTCCGGCAGGCTGTCGGTGATCCGCAACGCATCCAGCGCCGCCTGGCGCGACGCCTCCAACACTAGAACCTCCTCCATCGAATCTGTCCTTCGTCGTTGATCGCTGTCATACGGCGCAGCGGTGAATCCCGAGCTTGGCACACATCCAGCGGGTCAATCGATGTGTCCCAACGCGATCAGGATGTGCCGGTGCCGCCTTCCAGTTGTGCTGCAACGAATGCAGCCAGCGCGGCATTGACGTCCTCCGAGCTCACGCCCTCTCCCAGGCTGAAGTCGAGCTGGTCGCTGTCCAGCGTCCCCAACTTGATCGCGGCGATGCGCTGGCCGGCGTCGCGCGGCGAAGCAAAGCCCGTGCTTTGCAGCAGTACGCGTTCGCCCAGCATCACCTTGAAGTAGAACTTGCCGTCCGCATCGCGGTATTGCTTGAAGGCCGGCGCCGCGTTCACGTCGGCTTTCTTCCCCAAACGCTGATCTTCCGCAATGCCTGCCTTGGACAGGTCGCGCAGCCCAACCGCATCACGCAAAGACTGCATCCTGGGCGTGGCATGCGCCGCACGCAGGCGCTGCGCGCCATCGCGCAAGATCACTTCGATGTCTGCCGGCTTGGCGATCAACGCTTCGTACTGCTCGCGTAGCGGCGCCACTTCGGCATCGACGCGTTCAAAGAGTTTTTGCTTCGCATCACCCCAGCCTATGCCATCAGCATAGGCCTGGCGCATCGCGGCGGTTTCGTCGACCGTGGCGAAGGCCTGGTAAATCTGGAACAAGGCAGAGCCCTCGGTTTCCTTGGCTTCACCGGGCGCACGTGAATCAGTAAGAATTCCCGCGATGAGTTTTTTCAATTCCGCGCGCGGCGCGAACATCGGGATGGTGTTGTCGTAGCTCTTGCTCATCTTGCGGCCATCAAGGCCGGGCAAGGTCGCGACCTGCTCTTCGATGGCGGCCTCGGGCAAGGTGAAATAGTCACGTGAAGCCGGCTCGCCGTAAAGATGGTTGAAGCGCTGGCCGAAATCACGTGCCATTTCGATGTGCTGCACCTGGTCACGACCAACCGGTACCTTGTGCGCGTTGAACAGCAGGATGTCAGCGGCCATCAGCACCGGATACATGAACAGGCCGGCGCTGATGCCGGCATCGTCATCTTCGCCTTCAGCACGGTTGCGGTCCACTGACGCCTTGTACGCATGCGCACGGTTGAGAAGCCCCTTGCCCGCCACGCACGTCAGCAGCCAGGTCAGTTCCGGGATCTCCGGAATGTCGGACTGCCGATAGAACCACACCGACTGCGGATCCAGTCCGCAAGCCAACCATGCGGCGGCGATCTCCAGCGTGCTGCGTTGCACCCGCATCGGCTCACTGATCTTCACCAATGAGTGGTAGTCGGCAAGGAAATAGAAGCTCTCCACGCCAGCCGTACGCGAGGCTGTGATCGCGGGGCGGATCGCGCCGACGTAGTTGCCGAGATGCGGGGTACCGGAGGTGGTGATGCCGGTCAGGACGCGAGTCTTGCTCATGGAAAGTCAGTGCTGTCGGTGCGGCCCACAGTTTAACCGGCGCGACCGTCAACCCCACTCGCATGCCTGGGGCGTTTGCATCCATGCACACCAACTACGCTTTGCCCGAACCCGCTTCATCCACCCGTATGCCTGGAGACCGCCATGATCCGTCGCCTGCTATTAGTTCTTGCACTGACTTCCGCCGCGGCCTGCTCGCCGCTCTCCGCCCGCGATCTGGTCGGCATGGACATCATCGACCGTGATACCGGCCAGGCCCTGCCCGAATACGGCCAGCCTCGCCAGCATGGCCAGGACTGGGTTGCGGGTGTGCCTGGCCATCGCTATTCGGTGCGATTGACCAACACCACCGGCGAACGCGTGCTGGCGGTGCTGTCGGTGGATGGCGTCAATGCCGTCAGCGGCCAGACCGCTTCGGCCTCGCAAACCGGCTACGTACTTGATCCGTGGGAAACCGCAGAGATCGCCGGCTGGCGCAAATCACTCAATGACATCGCCCAGTTCGTGTTCACCGACCTGCCGGACAGTTATGCCGCACGTACTGGCCGCCCGGATGACGTGGGCGTCATTGGCATCGCGGTATTCAAGGAACGCCGCGTGCAGCCGTATTACCAGCCATCCCCGCCACCCTTCGGTTCCAACAACAGGCGTGAGCAATCCGCCAGGAAAGCCGCCGCGCCGTCCGCATCGGCCGATCGCGCGATGAGCCAGGCTGAAGCGATGCCGCAACGCTTGGGGACCGGCCATGGCCAGCACGAGTGGGCGCCGATCGGACAGACCGAATTCGTGCGCGCGACCACCAGCCCGCACCAAGTCAGCCAGCTGCGCTATGACGATGCAGACACCTTGGTGGCCATCGGCGTCTTGCCACGCGCCTACTCGCCTCCCGTGCGCAGCGGGCCACGTGCGTTCCCGAACGGGTTCGTCGCCGATCCGCCAAATTGGTAGGTCATCAACTGCGTCACACAGACACGAAAACGGGCCAGGTTTCCCTAGCCCGTTGGGCTTCCATGCGTTATAGCCGTCCCTTTAAAGAGCCGGATTCAAGCAAGGATCAGCACTTACCATCTTTGCAATCTTCTGCTTTTTTCTCGACCTTTTCGCCGGCCTTCTGAACGTCCTTGCCGGCGCCAGCCATGGTGTTGCAACCGGTCATGGCGAATGTGGAAAACGAAGCCAACATCATTAGGGCAATCAAACGCTTCATGGAGATCTCCTAGGGTCGTGTAATCGGTACTACTCGAAACGCAACCAGATGGTCAGCGCGTGCGCCCATGAAAGCGCATTGGGCTGTGAAGCCCGTGTGCACTCACCATCAATTGGCAAAACCCTGGATGAACCGCGATACAGCCGCGTACCGTCATTCGCGCATCAGTGTCGACTTGCCAAACAGGCTCTCGACCAAGTCCACGGTCAGCTTGGCGGTGGCATTACGACGATCCAGCGCCGGATTGACCTCGACGATATCCAGCGACGCCATGCGACCGGTATCGGCCACCATTTCCATGATCAGCTGCGCTTCGCGGTAATTCACGCCGCCCGGCACGCGCGTGCCCGTGCCGGGCGCAATCGATGGATCCAACATGTCGACGTCGAAACTCACATGCAGGTGGGTGTCGGCATCTACGCCTTCCAGCGCTTCTTCCATCACCCGCCGCATGCCGACTTCGTCGATGTAGCGCATGTCGTAGATGTCCAGGCCATGCTCTTGCACCAAGCGCTTTTCACCCTGGTCCACAGAACGGATGCCGATCTGTCGGATCTGGTCTGGTCGCAACAGCGGCGCCGCACCACCCATGGTCGTCAATTGCTCCGGACCTAGTCCGACCAGACAGGCCACCGGCATGCCGTGGATATTGCCCGACGGAGTGATCTCGCGGGTATTGAAATCTGCGTGCGCATCCAACCACAGCACGCGCAGCTTCTTGCCTTGGGTGCGGCAGTGCGCGGCCACGGCAGCGATAGCGCCGACGCCCAGGCAATGGTCGCCGCCCAGCAGGATCGGCATGCGCCCCGCCTGCAATTCACGAGTACTGGCGTCGAACACGGCCTGGTTCCACGCCACCACTTCGACTAGGTGACGGTAGCCATCCACTGGCGCACTGACCGGGTTGCGGGGCCCGGAAAGATCGCCGAGATCACGCACATCCACGCCACGCTTGGCAATCGCTTCGACCAGTCCAGCGACACGCAGGGATTCCGGCCCCATCGAGGCACCACGGCGCGAAGCACCGATGTCGGTGGGCACGCCAAATACGGATACGGGCGGATAGCTACGGCTCATTCGATCGTCCTCTTGATGGAGATGCGCGAGCAAACGTGCCGCGACGAATGGTGCCGCTTATCCGAATCGAACGGATGACCTACCGCTTACAAGGCGGTTGCTCTACCAGCTGAGCTAAAGCGGCGATGTCTCTCTAATT
>JBBSRO010000021.1:0-45407 GCA_038242955.1 Lysobacterales bacterium | reverse complement strand
TCCTCCAAGACGCAGTCCTATGGTGGCCCCGTCGGCCCCTCGCGACGCTAGATCGAAAACTCCGCCAGGGCCGGAAGGCAGCAACGGTATCGATTGATGCGGGCGCCGAGGTAAGTCGGCGGGGCCATCGCCTTTCTGGCATTCGCCCCGAGTTGAATGCAGCCTGCTGTGATCAGTCCAGACGGCCCACATCGCGCTTGCCGCCACGCTTGCCCACCAGCTTCGCCGGCCCGATCACGATTTCGTGCGACAGCGCCTTGCACATGTCATAGACCGTCAGCGCAGCAACGGTAGCGCCGGTCAGCGCTTCCATCTCCACGCCCGTGCGATGGGTCACCCGAACCGTGCATTCGATGCGCAGCGTGCGCGCGTCGTGCCAGTCGATGGCGAGCTTGCAGCTGTCGATCGGCAGCGGGTGGCAGAACGGAATCAACTCATGCGTGCGTTTGACCGCCATGGTGCCGGCGATGATCGCGGTATCAACGATGCCACCCTTGGCGCTACGCAGACCGTTGTCATGCAGTTGCGCAGCGACATTAACCGGAAACCGCACGCGGCATTCCGCTCGCGCTTCGCGAACGCTTACGGCCTTGCCACTGACGTCGACCATGGTCGGCCGGCCGCTGGGGTCCAGATGAGTGAGTTCGGCTTTTTTGGATGACTTCATCGGCTCTGCTTTTTTAGATGTCATCCCGGCGTCCGCCGGGATGAAGAAAATATTACCCACCCACAAGAAACATCTCGACATGCCGGCGCGACGCTCCCGCTTCACTACCTGCGTCTAAACCCCGCATCTCGCTGTATCGATCCGCACGTTGTTCCCACAAGCCCGCCACGTGACCCGCGAGCGCGTCTTCGCCTTGCGCGAGCAACGGTCGCAGCTCATGTCCGCCACCGGCAAACAGACAGGTGTACATCTGGCCATCAGCGGAGACGCGCGCACGGTGGCACGCGCCGCAGAACGGCGCCGTTACCGAACTGACGAAACCCACCTCACCGACACCATCGATATAGGCATGGCGCGCTGCGACTTCGCCACGGTAGTTGGGGTCCAGTGGCTGCAGTGGCCAATGCGCATGGATGCGGTCGCGCACTTCGATCAACGGCACCACGCGTTCCCGCGACCAGCCATTGCAGGTGCCGACGTCCATGTATTCAATGAAGCGCAGGACATGGCCGTGTTCGCGCGCGTAAGTGGCCAGCGCAACGACGCCGTCCTCGTTGAGCCCACGTTGCACCACGCAGTTCAGCTTGATTGGCGCGAAGCCTGCAGCCTTCGCTGCAGCAATCCCGGCAAGCACCGTCGTCAGCTCACCACGACCGCCCGACAATTCACGGAACAGTTCAGGATTCAGCGTATCCAGGCTCACCGTGACCCGGTTCAAGCCAGCATCGCGCAAGTCTTGTGCGTGGGCCGCCAGCAAGCTGCCATTGGTCGTCAGCGCAAGATCTTCTATGCCATCGATGGCGGCCAAGCGCCGCACCAGATCAGGTAGCCGCTTGCGCAATAGCGGCTCGCCACCGGTCAGGCGCAGCTTGCGCACGCCGAGTTGAACGAAGCCCCGCACCAGGGTTTCGATTTCATCGAATGACAGCCGGGACGCTGCATCCATCCCATGATCGTCACCGATCTTGTCAGCTGGCATGCAGTAAGGACAACGGAAATTGCAGGCCTCGATCACCGATAAGCGCAGGTCACGTAGCGGCCGCCCAAGGACGTCAAGCGGGATGCTCGCGGTCATTCCTGCGCCATGCCAAGCGGTTCTTGCAACGCCACGACTTCGCCCGGCATGCCGACCCGCCAGCCGCGCGCGCGCAGGGCCTCGCCGTCCTCGACGCTTTCGTAGTGATAAAGCAGGCAGCGCTGCAGGAGCACATGGGGATATTCACGCTCTAGGTCGTCGATGCCGCTGTGCGAAGGATTACCGCGCAGGGCGCAGTCATGCGCAATCAGCTCATCGGCATCAGCATGCTTGGCCAGCATTTCCGGGATCGGGCGGGTGTCACCAGTCCATACCACGCTGCCACGCAGGCGCAGGCCGAACGCAGTGTCCGGCCAGTGATGGCGTACCGGGAAGACCTCGAGGCGGATGCCGTCGTGCCAGAAATGATCACTGACCGGGATGATCCGAAACGCGTCCCAGAAATTGACGCCGCCCTCGGCCAACGCATTGGGATAGCTGGCCACGCGTTGCTGAAGTAATGGCATCAGCCCGACTGGAACGTACAGACGCACTTCGCCGCGGCGGCGTTCGTCGAAATAGCTGGCGACAAACAACCGCTCGAAGCCGGCGATGTGGTCCAGGTGCGCATGCGTCATGAACAACGCCATCGGGCTATCGCCGTAAGCCTTTTGATAGGCGGTCAATCCTTCACCGCCACAGTCGATCGTCAGCCAGGGCGCGCCATCGCGCTCGATGGTCGCCATCGCCGAACCCAATTCCACCGCCGAAGCGTTGCCGACGCCGAGCAGGCGTAGCGTCCATGCGCTCATCAATAGCCCCGTTGCCATGCGGCGTCATACGCGGCGCGTAGTTGCGCGAAGCCCGTGTCGATCTGCTCGATGCCGCGGGTCCCACGCTGCTTGCGCAAGGAACGCAGTAGACGCTGCAGGTTCGCATCACGCCAAGGCGTCGCCGGGATTCGCAATTGCGAACGATCGAAATCAATCAACCATCCCTTCTCGTTGGCATCGAACAGGATGTTATGAGCATTGAGGTCGGCGTGGTCCAGGCCACCTCGATGGAAACGCGCGACCAATTGCCCGGCAGCTTCCCACGGCGGGTGTTCCTGCAGCGCCAGTGTCGCCAACGACTGCACACCAGGAAGCCGCTGCATCAGGATCGCCGCGCGATACTGCAGCCCTTCGCGGCGATACCACGCTGCGAACGGCATCGGCACGGGTAGTTTCTTTTCACGCAATACACGCATCAGCCTGAACTCGGCGAAGCTGCGCACTCGATTGATGCCGCCCCACAGGTGGCCATCCAGACTCAGTCTGGCAGCCATGCCGCCGCGCAGGTAGTGGCGCAGGAAGGCGACGCCCTCGCCCGTCTCGATGAACCAAGCGCCGCCACGCCCGCCTTCGGCAACCGGCTGGGCGGCATCGCCCCAATGCGCGGGCGAGAACCAATCGGCTTCGGGTTGCCTGATCTGGCTTCGGTCGAACAGAATCGCCCCATAGCCGCGTGAATCCCGGAAAGGCGTCAGGTGTTCATTGGCGTCGAAACCACTCATGACCCGAGTTTAACAAGCACATGCCCAACCCTACCCCGCCAAGATCGATCTGCCTGCTGCGCCTGTCTGCCCTCGGTGATGTCACTCATGTATTGCCGCTGCTGCACACCGTGCTCAGCGCATGGCCCGACCTCGACGTCAGTTGGGTCATTGGCAAGGGCGAACGCCGGCTGCTGGACGGATTACCCGGCGTACAGTTCATCGAGTTCGACAAGAGAACCGGCTTGGCCGGCATGCGCGATGTGCGAAGGCAATGCGTGCAACGCTTCGATGTACTCCTGCAGCTGCAAGTCTCTGCGCGCGCGAATGTATTGTCTGCCTTCATCCCGGCACGCCGCCGGATCGGCTATGACCGATCACGCGCGAAGGAAGGCCACGGGCTGTTCATCAATGAGCGCATTGCTGACCGTCCTGGCATCCATGTGCTGGATGCGATCGGGAGTTTCTGCGGGCCACTTGGGCTTGTGCGTGAGGAAGTGATCTGGAACCTGCCGGTTCCCGACGATGCGCATGCGTGGGCGCGTGCGCAATGGCCGGATGACGGCATCCCCACCCTGATGGTCTCTCCATGTTCCAGCCATGCGCTGCGCAACTGGCGCGCGGAGCGCCATGCCGCCTTGGCCGACCACGCCGTCGCGCAGGGCTGGCGGGTGGTGCTATGTGGCGGCCGCAGTGAACTGGAACGCAGCACCGGCGACGCCATCCTGGCTGCGATGGACGCGACTGTGAATGGCGCGCCGGTGCTCGATCTGATCGGTAAGGACACGCTCAAGCAACTTCCTGCGCTACTGGCGCGCGCAGACTTGCTGGTGACCCCGGATTCCGGCCCGATGCACATCGCCAACGCAATGGGCAGCAAGGTACTGGGCCTGCATGCGCCCACCAATCCGAAGCGCAGTGGGCCGTATTCGGACAGGCACTATTGCGTGGACCGTTACGACGACGCCGCGCGAAAGTACCGCGGCAAGCCGGCATCGGAACTCAAATGGGGCACACGGATCGAGGCTGAGGGAGTCATGGACCTGATCACGGTCCAGGACGCAGTGGCAGCGTTCGAGCGTTATCGAGCCGCTTCGGGTAACTGCTAAGCGCCCTGCCCGCTGCCATAGTCCTGATACGACTTCTCTTCGACATAGGACGAGCCCAGCGCAAGATTGAGGTCTTTCTTGATCTTGGCGCGGACATCGTTTTCGAAGTAGACGCTGCGCGCCAGCTGGATGAAGCCGTCGTCGAAGGCTTGGGCCTTTTCCTTGATCCGGATGTCGTCTTCGATCACCCAGAGCCGCTCATTGACCGCCTTGAGCTCCGCACGCAGCTCGGCGGTATTGCCGCCAGCGGCCGGATGCGCCATCCACGTCTGCTCCAGCGCACTCAGCTCCTTGCGCACATTGGCCAGCTTGGCTGCGTCGGAGATTCGCTCGGACTTGATCTGCAGGATCGAAATTTTGTCCAGCAATTCACCAAATGAGATGGGTACAAGGATTTCGGACATGCTGGCCAAGTTTAATTTCGGGGGTGGCCAGTGTAGCGCCTGACCCGGGGGGTCGCGCCTTGCCCGGAGGGCACGCGGACCGTATCATTCGCAGCCCGCTGCACCTGAAGTTTCCGGAGAGGTGGCAGAGCGGTTGAATGTACCTGATTCGAAATCAGGCGAAGGGTTAAACCTTCCGGGGGTTCGAATCCCCCCCTCTCCGCCAGACAAGAACAACGCCCCTAGTGGGCGTTTTTCTTGTCTGGCCAAACACCTAACAACCTTCCCACCATTTCGACTCTTCTACACCCATAATGAACGACACGTCCGGTTCCCCCGCACGATTGCGTTAGCCTCTTCAAACCCCGGACCAATACGCCCGCATGATCGAATTCGGACATCTCAGCCACGTCGGTCTGCGCCGGGAGCTGAACGAAGACACCTACTACGGTGATAGTGAACTGGGTCTCTGGCTGGTCGCCGACGGCATGGGTGGACACGAATTTGGCGAAGTCGCCAGTGCACTGGCGCGTGAGGCCATTGTTCGCGAAATCCGCGCCGGCACACCGCTGCAGGAAGCCATTCGTAGCGCGGACGAAGAAATCATCCGCTGCTCAAAGCGGCGTGGCGACAGCCTGCCGATGGGGACTACAGTCGTGGCCGCACGCGTTGACGGCAATCGTTTCGAAGTCGCTTGGGTCGGCGACAGTCGCGTTTACCTGTGGCGCGACGGCCAGCTAACCCAGATTTCGCAGGATCACAGCTACGTGCAGGAACTGATCGCCACTGGTGCGATCACCCCAGACCAAGCTCGCAGCCATCCGCATCGCAATGTGGTGACCCAGGCACTGGGTGTCACCGACCCCAAGCAGCTGAACGTGGAAAATCTTACCGGCGAGCTACGCCCCGGCATGCAACTGCTGCTGTGCAGCGACGGCCTGACCGAGGAAGTTGACGACCGGAGTATCGCCCGGGTGCTTGCCCACCAAGAATGCAGCGCGCAGGAATGCGTGGACGGACTAGTCGCGGCAGCACTGGATGGCGGGGGTTCGGACAACGTGACAGTGGTGTTGGTTCGCTGCCACTAAGCCCGTCGCGACCGGCATCAGCTCAAGCAACAGACTCCAGCTTCAGCCACAAGCAGCGCCCATCCTTGCCCTGCAAGGCCTGCAAGCGGGCGTCGTGCGCCACCACCTCCTCGTCGGCCAAGCGCACACGCGGACGCGCAGCAGCATCCAGATGTGCCACAGGCACCATTGTTTTCGCAACCGTCGCCGGTTCGCTGGCGAAACCAATCTCTTCCTGCCCTGAAGTCAGCGCCAGGTAGGCCTCAGTGAGCAATTGCGCGTCAAGCAGCGCACCATGCAATTGCCGATGCGAGTTGTCCACGCCCAGTCGCCTGCACAGCGCATCCAGTGAATTGCGCTGCCCGGGAAAGCGCTGGCGCGCCAGCAGCAGGGAGTCCTCGATGCTGCAACGGTCCTGGATACGGCCGTGTCCAGCGGCGAGCCTGGTCAACTCCGAATTGAGGAAGCCGACGTCGAACGCGGCGTTGTGGATGACCAGTTCAGCGCCATCAATGAACGCCAGGAACTCATCGACGATCTCCGCGAAGCGCGGCTTGTCTGCCAAAAACTCCACGGTCAGGCCAGTGACTTCTTGCGCGCCCTGCTCGAACTCGCGATCAGGGTTGAGGTAGCACTGGAAGCTGCGGCCAGTCGGGCGGCGTTCCAGTAGCTCGATGCAGCCGATTTCGACGACGCGATTGCCCTTTTCCCAGCTCAGGCCAGTGGTTTCGGTATCCAGGATGACCTGTCTCACGATGCATGCCTCACAGGTTCAACCTCAAGATATCGCCTCATGTGCCGCCCAACTCCTTGATCTTGATCGCCTCGTTGCGCGCCAACACGTCCACGCGCTCATTGTCCGGGTGGCCGGAGTGACCTTTGACCCAACGCCAATCCACCGTGTGACGACCAGCTGCGGCATGCAGCCGCTCCCACAGGTCGCGGTTCTTGACCGCATCGCCACCTGACGTTTTCCAGCCACGACGTACCCAGTTTGCCATCCACTGGGTAATACCCTGGCGGACGTATTGCGAATCGGTGGTCAGGATCACGTCGCAGGGCTCGCGTAGCGCTTCCAGAGCGCCGATCGCCGCCATCAATTCCATCCGATTGTTGGTGGTGTCGGGTTCTCCACCAGCCACTTCGCGCTCGATCTCGCGCCAACGCAGCAACGCACCCCAGCCACCAGGTCCCGGATTACCCAAGCACGCCCCATCGGTGTGTACATCGATCTGTTTGCGTGCCGCCGTCATGCTACGGGCAATCCGGGTTGCAAGCGCAGTTTTCGGGGTGCGCGCATCGGCGTCATTGGAATCCGGCGTTTCTCCGCACGCAACAGGAAGGCTGCGCGCAAACCGGCGCCATCCTGCAGGTGATCATTGATCGACATCGCCCAAGTTGGGCCTATCCCTTGCGACACCGGGTCCGGCGACAACCCTGCAGCACGCAAGCGGCGACGCCAAGTGACGGGCTCCGAGGCGCGTGGCCCTTGCCCGCGCCAACGCAATCGATACGGCGCCAAGGGGTTCAAGGCCAGCAGCCACAAGCGCCCACCCGGCACCAACACTCGCGCACATTCGGCAAGCAGGGCAGCCGGTTCCGCGCTGATATCAGCCAAGTGCTGCACGACCACGACGCCGCAGGATTCGCTGGACAGCGGCAACGTGGCCCCGCAGCGAATATCCCCGGAGAAACCATCGCCGACAGCGTGCAGGCGCACACCCCGCACCTCCAGGCAGCCGCTATCGCCCATATCCATCACCCCTGGCTGTAACCACAAACCAGGTTGGCCCGGTCGTTCGCGGGCCGCAGCGCGCAGCAATTCGGCCTCACTCGCGATCACCATTTGACCTGCAGGCCGGGAAAACCAAGCAGCGGCGGCGGCAGGAGCTGGTTGACGGCGAAAGACGGACATGGGCATGGTGCGATTTTGCGGGAAAGCCCGCGCCGCGTCACGGACGGACTTCGATGCGACTGCAGCCAGTACCCGCGTTCAACGACAATTACATCTGGTTGCTATTCGACGACGCGCCTGGCGACGCCTCCCGCGCACTGATCGTAGACCCCGGCCAAGCTGCGCCCGTGCTGGACATGTTGCGCGATGGACCGCCCCCCCACGGCATATTGCTCACCCATCATCACAACGACCACATCGGCGGCGTGGCCGAGTTACTCCAATGCTGGCCGCAACTCCCGGTGATCGCAGCCCACGATGCGCGGATTACAACCGCGACAAGGCGCGTCGTGGAGGGCGAGCGCGTCGACGTCGGACCATGGCATTTCGACATCATCGAGATTCCGGGCCATACCTCCAGCCACCTCGCATTCCACGGAGCCGGGCTGCTGTTTTGCGGCGACACACTGTTTAGCCTGGGCTGCGGTCGGTTGTTCGAAGGCAGTCCGGCACAAATGCTTGAATCGCTGCGAAGGCTATCTACCCTGCCCGCTGAAACAAAAGTCTGTTGCGGACACGAA
Organism: Lysobacterales bacterium; assembly: GCA_038242955.1. Classification (GTDB taxonomy): domain Bacteria; phylum Pseudomonadota; class Gammaproteobacteria; order Xanthomonadales; family Xanthomonadaceae; genus Thermomonas. Next base: position 37,157 of record JBBSRO010000021.1, on the reverse strand, counting down.
TACACAGTGGCCAACGCCGCATTCGCCCTGACGGTAGATCCCAGCAACACAGCACTGAGGGAACGCGCGGTACAAGCAAGGGTGGCACGAGATGCCGGCCACCCCACATTACCTGTTGCGCTAGCCTCGGAGATCGATTGCAATCCCTTCCTGCGCATCAACACGTTGTCCGTACGCACTTCACTTGAGCATCATCTTCAACGTCAGCTGGAAAATGATGTCGATGCGTTTGCGGAACTCCGGCACTGGAAGGATGACTTTAGGGAATGAAGTGCAAGCGCCACCTGTGCCTGCTCCTGCTGCTGTTCGCCGGATCATCGGAAATCGCCGCCTCGACACCAAGCACCCGCAGCGGTGGCGTACTCATGGCTGAATTCGAACAAGGATTGGCTGAGCGCGGCTGCGCCGATACCAGCCCACATTGGCGTACGCATTACGCGCTCGCTGCGACCCGGCTGGCGGATCAGGATGAAGTTGCGCTGACATTGTTTGCCTACGTACTGGACGAGGTCCGCAAGGCAGGACTTCCCAGCGAACTTGCCTTGATCCCGTTCGTGGAAACTCGTTTCCAAGCGGAGGTCCGCAGTGTCAGTGGACCCACCGGCCTGTGGCAGTTCACGGCATCTACAGCACGCCACCACGGAATCCGCGTGCATGGCGGGCGCGACGGGCGGATGTCGGTCGTCAGCTCCACTCGAGCAGCGGTGAGATACCTGGCCCGTCTGCATCGAATGTTCGGAGATCAGTGGCGGCAGACGGCGATGGCGTATAACGCCGGCGAAGGCGCGCTGAAGGCATCACGGCGCAAGGGTGCACGACACTTGTCCGTGATTACCCGCAGCTATCCAGTAAAAATGCACACGATCGCATGCCTTTTCATCGAGCAGTCTCGCGATGACCGCTGGCAGAAGGCCATCGACCGTCCACTGCCGCGCTTGGCTCCACGCATCTTGCCCACGGGCACTCATGACTTGCGCCGCTGGGCGCGCATGCAAGGGATCGAGCCGGGCCTGGTCGTTGCCCTCAATCCGGGCTGGAGCCCCGGCATCGACCACATCCTTGCTCCCGTGGTGGATCGCAAATCCGCTGGCCCGCACGGCCGCCGCAAGGCAAACTAGAGTAATCGCTCGAGCGCTTTGGCGCCGCACATTCATCAGGAGAGACCATGGGATTCCTACAAGGCAAGCGCGCGCTGGTGACCGGCATCGCAAGCCAACGCTCGATCGCAAGCGGTATTGCCGATGCGATGCACCGGCAAGGCGCGGAGCTGGCGCTGACGTACCAGAACGACAAACTGAAATCGCGGGTTGAAGCCGCCGCCGCCGGATACGGAAGCAAGATCGTGCTCCCCCTGGACGTGGCAGACGACGGCCAGATTGACGCGTGCTTCAGCGAACTGGGCAAACACTGGGATGGCTTCGATATCCTCGTGCACTGCATCGCGTTCGCTCCGCGCGAAGCAATCGAAGGCGACTTCCTGGACGGCATCACCCGTGAGAATTACCACATCGCCCACGACATCAGCGCTTACTCGCTGGCCGCCCTTGGCAAAGCCGCACGCCCGATGATGAAGGGCCGCAATGGCGCAGTGTTGACCCTGAGCTACCTGGGTGCAGAACGCGCGCTGGCCAACTACAACACCATGGGCGTGGCCAAGGCCAGCCTGGAAGCCACCGTTCGCTACATGGCGATGGCGCTTGGGCCAGAAGGCACGCGCGTGAATGCCATTTCGGCTGGCCCGATTCGCACCTTGGCCGCGTCCGGCGTAGCCAACTTCCGCAAGATGCTGACCCAGTTCGAGGCAGCGGCGCCGCTACGCCGCGTCGTCACCATCGAAGACGTTGGCAACGCCGCCGCATTCCTATGCTCGGACTTGGCGGCAGGAATCACGGGGGAAATCACCTATGTCGACGCGGGCTACAACATCATGGGAATGAGTGGCATCGACTGAGCGCCCTGTCACCTGCATCAACAAAAACGCCCGGTCATGACCGGGCGTTTTTGTTGTCGGAATCGAAGCCGATTCAGAGCCGGTCTTCCGCCACCTTGATCTGGTATTTCGCACGCGACGCCCGCACATAGGCCTTCTGGGCGTCGGTGCCAGCGATGTTCGATAACTGCGCACGCAGTTGTTCGCGCTCTTGAGGAGGCACCTTGGTCAGGTCCCCATCGTTCACAGCACGAATCGCATAGACGATGTACTGCCCTCCGATCTCGGCTTTGCCAACCGGAACCAGGTTATCCCGTGGGCGTGGCGTATCGAAGAACGCTTCGACTGCGCGCCGCGACGGGATCTCACTACTGCGTGCCAATGCATTCATTTCCACCATGGACAGCTTGGCGTTGTCCGCCGCCTTGGCCAAAGTACTGGCCCTGGCCGCCTTGACCAATGCATCAGCAGCAGTTTCGGCCGCCTTGCGCTGCCGGTCTGATCGAATTGCCAAGACCACGGACGCGGAAACTTCGGACAGTGGCCGCGGGCGCTCCGGGGTGTGCTCGATCACCCGGATCATAACGCTATGGTTTGGGCCCAGTTCGATCGGATCGCTCGCGGTTCCATCCTGGATCAGGGTGTCCGAGAACGCCGCACGTAACACCTTCTGGTTGGCCGCAAGCCCCGAACCACCGGCCCGCGAGAACGCCGGCGTGGTCTTGACTTCCAAACCAGTCGCCTTTGCAGCTGGCTCCAGCGAGTTTGGGCTCTTGTAGACCTGATCCACGAGTTTGCCGCTCAATTCGTTGTAACCGCGCTCGCGGTCAGACTCCAGCATCTCGGCCTGGAGTTGTGCCCGGACGTCCTCGAATGGACGCTGGCTGCCAGGAAGAATCTTGCCAATTTTGATGATGTGCCAGCCAAAATCACTCTTGACTGGCCCACGCACTTCACCGGATTCCATGGCAAACGCAGCATCCTCGAACGGTCCCGGCAAGCCACCCTTGGCCATCAGGCCCAAATCGCCACCATTGTCCTTGGAACCGGCATCGTCGCTGTTGGCCTTGGCCAGCGCAGCAAAATCTGCACCCGGCGCACGTGCTTGAGCCGCAAGCTTGTTGGCACGCATTTCAGCGGCGTTTTTGTCCGCGTCGCTGTCGTCTGCTGCGACCTGCACCAGGATATGCGAAACCTCCCGCTGTGCGGCAGCGGAGAATTTAGATGCCTCGCCTTCGTAGCGCGCACGCAACGCCGCTTCGTCCACCATCGGTGGCGGCAAGGTCGCACCATCCACTTCGACGTACTCAAGGCGAACGGTCTCGGACTGGCGATAGTCAGCGGCATGCGATTTGTACCAAGCCTGGATTTGCACCGGAGTGACCACTGCAGTATCCGCGGGCATCACAGGCAGCATCACGAAACTGACGTCACGCTGCTCACCAAGCAGGTGCATGACCCGGTCGACATCGGCATTGGTGACGAAGGCCGATTGCGCCAATCGGTTCGGAATGAGGACATATTGCAGGTTGTCGCGGATCCGACTCTCAAAATCGCGCGGCGTCTGCGGTGGGCTCTGCGAAGCAAGCAGCAACTGATAGCGATTTACGTCAAACTTTCCATCGACCTGAAAATCCGGCAGTGACTGGATTGCATTGCGTACTTCCACGTCACTCACCACGATTCCATGACCCTGTGCCGCCAAGCGCATGATCTGTTCGTCGATCATCTCGTCCAGCATCTTGCGCTTATTGTCGACCGAGTCGAACACCTTCCCATCGAACCTGTCGCCCTGGTCATCGCGCGCGCGCATCCGTGCCTGCTCGAAGCGCTGGCGAAATTCGGCATTGTCGATGTCGTGGATACGCCATAGATAGCTCAATGGCCAAGCCCGTGGTGCCGAATGCCACCATGAAGGCGGCTGCGCAATACGCGCAGCGTAGCTATCCACCTGCTGCGACATGTATGACTCCATGCCGAAGAAAGCAAATGGGACGATCAGCAATCCGAGGATAACCGTGGCAATCCAGCCTGAAGTCGAGTCGCGTAGTTTCTGCAGCATGGGCGATGGCGTGTTCGTGAGGCGTAGCCGCTTAGTTTAGCGCGCCAAACGACAGACTGCCCGTCGATGCAAAATTACCAAGAGAATCCAAAGAAAAAAAGAAGGCACCGTTTCCGGTGCCTTCTTCAACTCATAAGTGGCGGAGTGGACGGGACTCGAACCCGCGACCTCCGGCGTGACAGGCCAGCATTCTAACCAACTGAACTACCACTCCGCTGAGACGACCATGATAACCACCGACCAGAATTCACGCAAGACCTGATTGGTGGGTGCTGAGGGGATCGAACCCCCGACCCGCTCCGTGTAAGGGAGCCGCTCTACCGCTGAGCTAAGCACCCGGTGACTTTCATTATTGCAGCGTGAGTACTTAAACGAAAAGCCCGGCCAGTGACCGGGCTTTTCAAATCACTCACGAATGGATCAGTTGACCGAATCCTTGAGCGCCTTGCCAGCCTTGAACGCCGGGTTCTTCGACGCCTTAATCTTGATTGCCTCGCCGGTGCGCGGGTTACGGCCCGTACGGGCGGCACGCTTGCGCACCGAGAAGGTTCCGAATCCCACCAGGGTCACGGTGTCACCCTTCTTCAGCGCTTTGGTGATTGCTGCAACCATTGCTTCGAGTGCGCGACCGGCGTCTGCCTTGGTCAGCTCGGCGTGATCGGCGATGGCTTCAATAAATTCGGCTTTGTTCATGTGTTTGATGACTCCCTAGTGCGGTGTGTGCGCGAAAAATTCGTTGACCGGTGGCTGCGACGCTCCCCTGCCACTGTACCGGTTGGTTGCCACGGCTCACATCGTGCGTTCGCCGCGGTTGCAATCGTTATACCAGCAGGATTTTCCCTGCGCAAGACGGAAAACCAATGCTGGTGCGGGTTTCGGGTCTTTGCTGACGAGCGGCACTGTCGCCTTGAAGCCATGAATGGACTAATGCTTGACATCCGGGCGCGGGTCTCGTCCCGACTTCTGAAGCGGAGGCTGCTTCATCTCACCCACTGGCATGCGACCCGGCAATGGCCGTTCCAGCGCCAGATCCAGCACCTCGTCAATCCATTTCACTGGCACGATCTTCATGTGACGCGTCACGGCAGCTGGAATGTCGACCAGATCCTTGCGGTTTTCATCCGGTATGAGGACGGTCTTGATCCCACCGCGCATCGCCGCAAGCAATTTTTCCTTGAGCCCGCCAATCGCAGTGATCTTGCCACGCAAGGTGATTTCGCCGGTCATTGCCACGTCGGAGCGCACCGGGATCTTGGTCAGCGACGACACCAGGGCCGTCGTGATCGCTGCACCGGCGCTGGGACCATCCTTGGGTGTGGCGCCATCAGGAACGTGGACGTGGACGTCGTACTTCTGCAGGAAGTCGAGGTCGATGCCCAGACGCTCGGTGCGTGCGCGCACCACCGACAACGCAGCAGATGCCGACTCCTTCATCACATCGCCCAGTTGGCCGGTGAGGATGAGTTGGCCTTTGCCCGGCACCAGAGTGGATTCGATCTGCAGAAGATCACCGCCCACCTCGGTCCAGGCCAGCCCAGTCACCAGCCCGATCTCGTTGTCGACTTCGACGCGACCGAAATCAAAACGTTGCACGCCCAAGTACTTGTCGAGGTTCTTGGAAGTCACGGTCAGGATCTTGGCGGATTTTGCGGACTTCGGGTTTTGAGGTCCGGCAAGCGCGATGTCCTTGACCACTTTACGCGCAATCCTGGCGATTTCGCGCTCGAGGTTACGCACGCCAGATTCACGCGTGTAATAGCGGACGATGTCGGTGATCGCGCTTTCAGCAATCTTCAATTCACTTTCGCGCAAGCCGTTCGCCTTGAACTGCTTCGGCACCAGATAGCGCATCGCGATGTTGAGCTTCTCATCCTCGGTGTAGCCCGGTATGCGAATCACTTCCATGCGGTCCAGCAGCGGCCCGGGGATGTTAAGCGAATTAGCGGTCGCGATGAACATTACTTCCGACAAGTCCATGTCGACTTCGAGATAGTGATCGTTGAACGCGTGGTTCTGCTCAGGGTCCAGCACTTCAAGCAATGCAGAAGAAGGATCGCCACGGAAATCCATCGACATCTTGTCGATCTCATCCAGCATGAATAGAGGGTTCTTGGTGCCAGCCTTGTTGAGATTCTGCACGATCCGGCCGGGCATCGAACCCACGTACGTGCGGCGATGCCCGCGGATCTCGGCCTCGTCGCGCACGCCGCCTAGGGCCATGCGCACGAACTTGCGGTTGGTTGCCTTGGCGATACTTTGGCCAAGCGAGGTCTTGCCGACGCCGGGTGGCCCAACCAAGCACAAGATTGCACCCTTCATCTGTTTCACGCGGGTCTGCACGGCAAGGTACTCGAGGATGCGTTCCTTGACCTTCTCCAGCCCGTAATGATCGGCATCCAAAGTGTCCTGCGCTGCCTTGAGATCTTTGCGCACCTTGCTGCGCTTCTTCCACGGCACGCCGAGCAACCAATCAAGGTAATTGCGAACCACGCCAGCTTCGGCCGACATCGGCGACATCTGCCTGAGCTTGGCGAGCTCGGCCTTGGCCTTGGTCGCAACCGGCTTTGGCATTCCGGCGTCTGCAATCCGCTTGGCAAGTTCATCCATGTCATTTGGCGCATCGTCCAGATCGCCCAGCTCCTTCTGGATGGCCTTCATCTGCTCGTTGAGGTAGTACTCGCGCTGGCTCTTTTCCATCTGCCCCTTGACCCGGCCGCGGATTCGCTTCTCCATCTGCTGTACGTCAATCTCACCATCAACCAAGCCGACCAGCAGTTCCAGTCTATCGGCGGTATCCAGCGTCTCCAGCAATTTCTGCTTGTCGGACAGCCGCACGCCCAAGTGTGCGGCGATGGTGTCAGCCAAACGCGACGGATCGTCGATGCCAGACAAGGTTTGCAGCAACTCAGGCGGCAGCTTGCGATTGGTCTTGATGTACTGCTCGAACATCGACATCAGCGAACGCGCAATCGCATCGATTTCGCGTGCTTCGCGCGTGTCGGCCACGTCTACCAGCGTACTTGACCCTGACAATGCGCCATCGATTTCCACCACGCCATCCACGCGGACGCGAGTAAGACCTTCGACCAGCACCTTGATCGTGCCATCGGGCAATTTAAGTAACTGCAGGACCTGCGCCAGAGTGCCGATCGCATGGATGTCGGCCGCGCCGGGATCATCGGTTTCGGCGGATTTTTGCGCGACCAGCAAGATCCGTTTGTCGCCTTCCATCGCGATGTCGAGCGCTTTGATCGACTTGTCGCGACCAACAAACAGCGGGATCACCATGTGCGGAAACACCACCACGTCTCGCAACGGCAGGACAGGCAGCGCGACGGATTCGTGTTCGATTGCAGGGGTAACGGTCATGCAGGCTCCGGGAGGACGCAGGCAGCGCTGGATGCGCCCGCCTTAGTCACATTTATGGGGGTGTCGGCACTGGGATGCAAGCGGCAATGGCTAACGGGCCCACAACAAAAAGGCCGCCTTGCGGCGGCCATTTTTGTTCATCAGGAGATTACGACTCAATCTCCGGATGCGGCTTTCGGTAGCGACGCGGCTACCTCCGGCACTGTCGCTGGCTCTTTATCTTGGCCTTTCTCGAACGAGGTGTTGTGGTAGATCAGGTAGGGCTCAGATTTGTGTTCGATGACCGACTCATCAACCACTACCTTGCTGACGTTCTCCAACGACGGCAGGTCGTACATGGTGTCCAGCAGGACAGATTCGACAATCGTGCGCAGGCCGCGAGCACCGGTCTTGCGCTTGAGCGCACGCTTGGCAATGGCCACCAGCGCGTCCGGTCGGATTTCCAGCTCCACGCCTTCCATCTCAAACAGCTTGTGGAACTGCTTGGTGATCGCGTTCTTCGGCTCGGTGAGGATCTGAATCAATGCCGCTTCATCGAGCTCCTCCAGCGTCGCCACGACGGGCAAACGGCCGACGAACTCCGGGATCAAGCCGTACTTGATCAAGTCTTCCGGCTCGACCCTAGCAAGCACATCTCCGATATTGGCCTTGCGCTCGACGCTCTTGACCTTGGCACCAAAGCCGATCCCGCCCGATTCGTTACTGCGCTGCTGGATCACTTTGTCCAAGCCAGCGAACGCGCCACCGACAATGAACAGGATGTTCCGAGTATCAACCTGCAGGAACTCCTGCTGTGGATGCTTGCGCCCGCCCTGTGGCGGGACGCTGGCAACGGTGCCTTCAATCAGTTTCAGGAGTGCCTGCTGCACGCCTTCACCGGAGACATCACGGGTGATCGACGGGTTCTCGGACTTACGCGAGATCTTGTCGATCTCGTCGATATAGACGATGCCCTGCTGCGCCTTTTCGACATCGTAGTCACATTTTTGCAGCAGCTTCTGGATGATGTTTTCCACGTCTTCACCCACGTAGCCGGCTTCGGTCAGCGTGGTGGCATCGGCCATCGTGAAGGGGACATTGAGCATCCGCGCCAGCGTCTCAGCCAGCAGCGTCTTGCCTGAGCCCGTCGGGCCTACCAGCAGGATGTTGGATTTCGACAATTCCACATCATCCGACTTCTGTCGGCTCTCGATGCGCTTGTAGTGGTTGTAGACCGCTACCGCGAGGGTCTTTTTGGCCCTCTGCTGGCCAATCACGTACTGGTCGAGCACCTCGAGGATCTCGCGCGGCTTGGGCAGCGCGCTACGGGTGGACTGCGCTTTTTCCTCGAGTTCCTCGCGGATGATGTCGTTGCACAACTCCACGCACTCATCACAGATGAACACGCTGGGACCTGCAATCAGCTTGCGCACCTCATGCTGGCTCTTTCCACAGAAGGAGCAGTAGAGGATCTTGGTGCTGTCGCCGGTGCTGCGTCCTGGACGGTCTTCGCTCATTCGCCACTCACTGTCCGCGCTGCGCGGATTCGGCCCGAGGATACCATACGCCCCCGTCGGGCTAAACGGGAGCCAAAATCAACTGAAACCGCATTGGTGCGGGCTTTCAGGCTGCGAAGGTAGACTCTGAATTCATGTTCCAATCCCTCACTCAGCCATCAGGCGGTTGCCCGACTCGGCGCCAATCGCACACAAACACCCCCGCTCACCCAGCTTGGATCGACTCATCCGGGCGGCGCACAAGCACCTCGTCGACAAGTCCGTACTCACGGGCGGCCTCGGCACTCTTGAAGTTGTCGCGCTCGGTGTCACGGGCAATTACATCCAGCGGCTGGCCAGTGTGGTTGGACATTATTTCGTTGAGACGTTGGCGCAGCGCCAGGATCTCACGGGCCTGGATCTCAATATCGGAAGCCTGTCCCTGCGAACCACCTGACGGCTGGTGGATCATCACCCGCGCGTTCGGCAGTGCGTACCGCTTACCCTTGGCCCCTGCAGCCAGCAGCAGCGCGCCCATGCTGCAGGCCTGCCCGACGCAAATCGTGCTCACGTCTGGCTTGATGTACTGCATGGTGTCGTAGATCGCCATACCGGCAGTCACTACGCCTCCGGGCGAATTGATGTACAGGCTGATGTCCTTTTCGGGGTTTTCGGCCTCGAGGAACAGCAGTTGCGCGACGATCACGTTTGCTACGTGATCATCAACGCCACCCACCAAAAAGATCACACGTTCCTTCAGCAGGCGCGAGTAGATGTCATACGCGCGCTCGCCGCGACTAGTCTGTTCGACCACCATCGGCACGAGGTTGAGGGCTTTGGTGAGGTGATCCATGGTTGCTCGCTGAAGAAATTGAGGATTACTGGCCGATCGCTTCCTTGAAGCTCAGCGGCGTCTCCGTATGTTGGGCGCGCTCGGCGATCCAATCGATCACCTGCTCTTCCATAACGCGCGACTGCAGACCCTGCATGAGTTGGGGATCGTTTCGGTACAAATCAATGACCTGCTGCGGCTGCTCATAGGTTGACGCAATTAGCTGCATCGTTTCAGTGAGGCGCGCCTGTTCCAGGCGCAGTTCATTGCGGCGCGCGACCTCACCCACCAGCAATGCAACCAGCACGCGCTTGCGGGCAGCCTCCAGGAACGCTTCATGGCCAACCTCTACGCGCTGGCCACGCTGGCGCGCTTGCTCGGTTGCATTGGCATGCAATCCACGGGCCTCATTCTCAACGACGCGCGGGGGCAATTCGACATCCTTGTACGCCTCGACCAATTGCTCGCCGACTTCGCGACGCAATCGATTCATCAATGCGCCTTTCAGTTCGCGCGCAAGATTGCTGCGGATTTCAGTTCGGAATTGCTCGACATCACCACTCTTCACGCCAAAGCTGCGGATAAAAGCGGCATCGATCTCGGGTAATACTTGCTCAGTGACATCGACAAGCTTGAAGGTCGAAGAAATAGTCTTGCCAGCGTACTGCGGCACGTGCCAGTCAGCCGGCAACGTCACGTCGATATTCTTTTCTTCATCGGGCTGCATGCCGACGATGGCCTTCTCGACATCCTCGAACATGCCGCCACTGCCCAGCACGGTACTGGTCGGCTCGACACCCTCGGCTGGCATACGTTCACCGTCGACCACACTAAACGTTTCGACGTTCACCATATCGCCTGTCTTGGCGGCGCGAATCACTTTGGTCCAGCTGCCGCGTTGCTGCTGCAGGTTGACCAGCATCCTGTCGATATCGGCGTCTTCCACTTCAGATGTGTGACGCACGACTTCCAGCTTGGACATATCCAGCTCGCCAAACTCCGGTACCAGCTCGACGGTAGCGACGTATTTCAGCTCGCCATCCCCGGCATCTTCGGCCTGCTTGATCTGGGGCGAGCCAGCAATACGCATTTCATTCTCGCGCACGGCCTTGTCCATGCCCTCGCGCAACATGCCATCGAGAATTTCAGCGCGGACCTGGTTGCCGAAGCGCTGTTCTACGACCTTGGTCGGCACCTTGCCGGGGCGGAAGCCATTGATGCGTGCCGTGCGCGCGATTTCGCGCAGGCGCCCGCCCACCTGGTTGTCCACGTCTCCCGCAGGCAGGCTGAGAGTGACGAGGCGCTCGAGATTACCAACGGATTCAATCGAGACTTGCATGATGCGGTGACTCCTGGGTGGGTTCGCCTGGAACCCGGTTGCACGTGAGAAAGGATGTTGCGCGTGCGGAATGAGTTTGGTTCGGCCGCGCGTAGCAGGGTAGTTTGGCGGATGACGGCGTCGCTGTCATCTTTTCTCGTCCTACGCGTTGACAGTCTGGCCGCACCGCCGGACAATGCCCGGCGTTTCGCCATGCTGGCGCATCGCGATCGTCTGTAATTGCAAAGTTGTGTTGCCGGTTCTATCGGCGGGGTATAGCGCAGTCTGGTAGCGCGCCTGCTTTGGGAGCAGGATGTCGGGGGTTCGAATCCCTCTACCCCGACCATTCGTGGTTGCATCTCGAATGACCACTTCTTAGTGCGACAATCCGGCAGGGCGCCCGTAGCTCAACCGGATAGAGCACCGGCCTTCTAAGCCGGCGGTTGCAGGTTCGATTCCTGCCGGGCGCACCATTGGGTGAGTCGGGAAACAACTTTGGTGGGTGTAGCTCAGTTGGTTAGAGCACCGGATTGTGATTCCGGGGGTCGTGGGTTCAAATCCCATCATCCACCCCAAATTTGCTGCGACAGTTTGTTACAATTTGCACATGGGGCCGTTAGCTCAGTTGGTAGAGCAGTTGACTCTTAATCAATAGGTCGAAGGTTCGAATCCTTCACGGCCCACCACACCCGAAACGCCCGGCCAACAGTCGGGCGTTTTTTATCGGGAAGTTCCCCAGCTTGCTCGAGCCAGCAGATACAATCCGCAATCGCGAAGCGCGAAAGTGGCGGAATTGGTAGACGCCCTGGCTTTAGGTGCCAGTGCCGCAAGGCGTGGGGGTTCGAGTCCCCCCTTTCGCACCAGCCATTCAGGCTGCTGTTTATGCAAGTTGCGCTATGCTCAGCGCACGGCATCTGGCCGTATCAAGTACAGGAAAGATCCATCATGCGCAGCGGCAATCCCGCACTCCAGGAAAGCACCTTCCTCGACCTCGGCACCGGCACAGTGGTGCGCAACGAGGCAGGGACGATGACGCTCAATGGGACCGTCAACAAGACCGGCATTTTGTTGCTGTTGACCGTGATCACGGCCGCCTACGCCTGGTCGCAAACCATCACCCCGACTGGAGAAGTGGCACCCGGCGCGACGGTCTACCTGTGGGGCGGTGCGATTGGTGGCTTGGTGCTGGCACTGGTGACGGTGTTCAAGAAGACTTGGTCACCGATTACCGCGCCCCTGTATGCGGTCGTCGAAGGCTTTTTCCTAGGTTCGATTTCGGCGATCTACAATGCACAGTTCCAAGGCATCGTGATGCAAGCGGTGATGCTGACCTTCGGCATCATGTTCGCCCTGCTGTTCGCTTACCGCTCTGGCCTTATCAAGGCAACCGAGAATTTCAAGCTCGGCGTAGTAGCAGCGACTGGCGGCGTGGCGTTGATCTACCTCGCCACGATCGGCCTGGGGTTTTTTGGAATCAAGATTCCCTTCATCCACGAGTCGGGACTGATCGGGATTGGCTTCAGTATGGTGGTAGTGGTAATCGCCTCCTTGAATCTGGTGCTTGACTTCGATTTCATCGAAAAGGGTGTCGAAGTCGGCGCGCCCAAATACATGGAGTGGTACGGCGCTTTTGGCCTGATGATTACGCTTGTGTGGCTGTATCTCGAGTTGCTTCGCCTGCTGTCAAAGCTGCAATCGCGCAACTAGGCGATCACAAGCCACGCAACGAAAAAGGGCGCCCATGGCGCCCTTTTTCATATCTGCCACGACCGTGGCAAGAAAAGCATCTAAAGCCTGCTAGCAATCGCCTGCGCAAAGCCCATGGTGTTGCCCTGCCCGCCCAAATCAGGGGTCATGCCGTCCTTCGCTTCCAGCGTGGCGATGATCGCGGCGCGCAGGCGCTCGGCCTGCTCCGGCAACGCGAGGTGGTCGAGCATCTGCGCCGCGCCCAACAGCAGCGCGCACGGATTGGCAAGGCCCTTGCCGGCGATGTCAGGGGCCGAACCATGCACGGCTTCAAAGATCGCGGCATCGGCACCAATATTCGCGCCAGGGGCCAGGCCCAATCCGCCCACCAAGCCCGCGCACAGGTCGGAAATGATGTCGCCGAACAGGTTGGTGGTGACGATCACGTCGAACTGCTCGGGGCGCATCACCAGCTGCATGCAGGTATTGTCTACGATCATCTCGTTGCACTCGATGTCCGGATACTGCTGGGCCACCTCGCGCGCGGTCTTCAGGAACAGGCCGGACGTCGACTTCATAATGTTGGCCTTGTGCACCACGGTGACCTTCTTGCGGCTAGTACGGCGGGCCAGGTCGAAGGCGTAACGCACGATGCGCTCGGAGCCCATGCGGGTGGTGCGGATGATCGAGGTCGCGAACTCGCCATCGGCCGAGGTTTCCTGGCCTTCCTGGGTGTAGGCACCTTCAGTGTTCTCGCGCACGGTGACCAGATCAACACCGGAAGGAAAGCGCGACTTGGTGTTCGGGAACGACGTGGCCGGGCGAACGTTGGCGTAGAGGTCGAAGCGGCGGCGCAGCTCGACGTTGATCGACGAGAAGCCGCCACCAACCGGCGTGGTCAGCGGCGACTTGAGTGCGATGCGGTTGCGCGTGATCGATTCCATTGTCGCGTCCGGAATCAGTTCACCGTGTTTTTCGAGCGCCACCAAGCCGGCGTCGGCGAATTCGTAGATCAGGCCAAGCTGCATCGCATCCAGCACGTGCAAGGTAGCGTCCATGATTTCCGGGCCGATGCCATCGCCGCGGATAACGGTGATCGTCGTGGTCATAAAGGGTCAATTCCGTCCAGTGATTGCGCGCGCAAACGGACCGCAACGCGAGGAAGTTAGCCGCTCATTATGCCACGCGGGGCATGTCAGCCGTGGCCGTGGATCTCAGGCGAGACTGCTTGGCCTTGCTCCAGATTGACGCGGAAGCCATGCGGCTTACTTCACGCGCCTTCGCCTGTGAACAACGACTCGAAATTGCCTGCACGATGCAAGGCCATCATGTCGTCATAGCCACCGACGTGGACATCGCCAACGAAAATCTGCGGGACGCTGGTGCGCTTGGCCAGCGCAATCATGCGTTCTCGTTCTGCGAGGTCAATGTCAATGCGAACCTCGGTCCAATCCAGGCCTTTGCTTTTCAGGAAATTCTTGGCCATTACGCAATAAGGGCAAATGGCGCTGCTGTAGATGGTAATTGCGGGGGATGTGGCGTCGCTCACGTCGGTCTCCGGGAGAATTAAGGGTGATGTAAGACAAAAGTCCGTGCACCATGGAACGAAGGTGCCCGGCTCGGGTCAAAATGCATTGACTTGAATATGCGGGCGCAACCCACCGATTTCCAGCCATGATGTGCCTATTAGCCGGTGCTTCAACGCCGGTTCACGCCACGAGGCCCGCAGAGCTGCATCCTGAACACATGGAGATTCGCGTGCCCCCTAGACCATCGATCTTTGCTACCGCTCTTGCCGGGGTGATCGTGTTTGCCTCGGCCGCCGCAGCTCAGGACTCGAAACTGCCCGACATCGGTTCCTCTGCCGGCACTGTGCTGTCGCCTGCCAAGGAGGCCGAATACGGCGCAATGACGTTGGCCCAATTGCGCAACGCAGGCTATGTGCTCGACGATCCGCTGCTGGGCGGCTGGCTTGACGACGTCGGCAAGCGACTGGGCGGCGCCAGCGACAAGCCGCAACAGCCGTTTACCTTTTTCATGCTTGGCGACCGCCAGATCAACGCGTTCGCCACCTTGGGTGGCTACATCGCGATGAACGCAGGCTTGGTGCTTGCGGCCGACAGTGAAGACGAAGTTGCCGGAGTTCTTTCGCACGAGGTTGCACACGTTACCCAGCAGCATGTCCTGCGCGGCGCCGAACGCGCTCAGCGCGATAGCCTGCCGATCATGCTTGCCATGTTGGGGGCAATCATCGCCGCCCAGCAAGCCGGCGGTAACTCCAGCGGCAACGCCACCTCGGCGGCTGTCATCGGCGGCATGGGCCTGCTCCAGCAGCGGCAGATCGACTACACCCGCGACAATGAATCAGAGGCAGACCGCATCGGCATCCGCGCGATGGCGCGAGGTGGCTACGACCCGGAAGGCATGGCGGAATTCTTCGAAAAATTGCAGTCGATCATGCGCACAAACCAGGGCGACGAGCGTAGTCGTACCCCCGGTTATCTGCAGACCCACCCGATCACCCTGACGCGTATCAGCGAAGCCCGTGAACGTGCCGCGTCGCTGCAAAAAGCTGCCCCCACCGCGACCATGCGCGTTACCAACAACCCATTGCTGCCAGCAGGAATGCAAATCAGCACCAGCGGGGCGCACGCACGCGGCGAGACCGGAGACTTCGGCTGGGCACGCGAGCGGCTGCGCGTGTTGAGCGCCAATACGCCAGCGCAGGCGATCCGCGAATACCAGCAGATGCAGGCCAGGCAACCACTTGACGATGCCCAGCGCTATGGCTTGGCCTTTGCACACCAGCAGGCCGGCCACATGGTCGAAGCAATGCGCGGGATCGCCGAAGTACAAGCCGCACACCCAGGCAGCATGTGGCTGAAGATCAGTTTGGCCGTGGTTGAATCCAAGGCGGGCCGCGTCGCCGATGCTGATCGCCGGTTCGAGGCCATGCTGGCGAGCAGGCCGACCCTGCGCGCATTGGTGCTTAGCTATGCGCAAGTACTGGCTGAACGCAACACGCCAACCACCGGCGCGCGCGCAGTTGCCGTGCTCCGGCCGTTGCTGGGCACTGGCGCCGCCGACCTGCTGTTCCAACAGGCCTACGCCCGAGCCAATGAGATCGCCGGTGACGACGTGCGGGCGGGCGAAGCGTGGGCCGAGGCCGCCTATCTCAATGGCCGCCCGGAGCAAGCATTGGTCCAGCTCAACAACCTGAAGAAGCGAGAGACGCTGGATTACTACGCCCGCAGCCGGATCGACGCCCGCATCGCCGCGATCACCCCGACCGTGCTGGAATTGCGCCGACAAGGCATCCGTGACGAAGATGCGACCCGTGGCAAGCTTCAACTGGGAGTGCGTGCTCGCCAGCACTCGGATGAGCGTGCGCCGGAATGGTGACACTGTCACCATTCCGTCATCAAACCGTCGTGTAATGCAGGGAGGGCCGCAAGCGCGGCGCACACGTGTTGCCTGACATGCAAAAATGCATCCTGATTGTCGATGACGAGCCCGCTATCCGCGACATGGTGGCCTATGCCCTGCGCAAGGGTGGTTTTGAGGCCGCGCATGCAGGCGATGCGCGCGAGGCACAAGCGGCTATCGCCGAACGCGTCCCTGACCTGATCCTGCTCGATTGGATGTTGCCAGGCTCCAGTGGGTTGGAACTCGCGCGTCGCTGGCGACGTGAAGCGCTGACCCGCGATATCCCGATCATCATGCTGACCGCGCGTGGTGAAGAGAACGACCGTGTCGGCGGCCTTGAAGCCGGTGTCGATGACTATGTGGTCAAGCCCTTTTCGGCGCGAGAGTTGCTGGCCCGCATCCGCGCGGTCATGCGCCGCTCGCGCGACGACGACGAGGATGGCAGCATCCAGATTGGTGGCCTGCGCATCGATGGTGCCGCGCACCGCGTGTTCGCCACGCCCGACAGCGGAATCGGCGGCGACCCCATGCCCGTGCAGATCGGTCCCACCGAATACCGCCTGCTGCATTTTTTCATGACCCATCCTGAGCGCGTCTATAGCCGCTCGCAGTTGCTGGACCACGTCTGGGGAGGCAGCGTCTACGTGGAGGAACGCACGGTAGACGTACACATCCGCCGCCTGCGCAAGACCCTTGAGCCACATCGACTGGAACCGATGGTGCAAACCGTGCGCGGCGCAGGCTATCGCTTCTCTGCGTCGGCATGACGCAAGTCACATGAAGTCGGGCCACACGACATCGGGCAAGGTCATGCCCGGCCACATGACGCCCGGCATGCGCAACGCATGGCTTCGCACGCTTGCACAGAACATATTGGTGCTGGTATCGGGCTTGGGCATAGGATTCTTGATCGACCAGCCGTGGCCAGTGCTGACCTTGGCGACATTGGGAATGCTGGCCTGGCACCACTGGAAACTGCGTGGCGTGCTGATGCGCCTGGCCGCGCGACAGCGTCCGCGACCGCCAGTCGGTGGCGATGCCTGGAACGAACTCGAGCGTTTACTGCTGCGCGGGCAGACGGAGATGCGTACGCGCAAGCGGCGCCTGTTGGCGATGCTCCGCGCCTACCGTGCCGCTGCCGCCGCGCTACCGGATGCCGTCGTGGTGATCGAACGCAATCGCCAACGCGTGCTCTGGTTCAACGAAGCCGCCACGCCATTGCTTGGCCTGCAACATCCGCAACACATCGAGGCGTCTGTGGTCGGCGCGTTGCAGCCGATGTCAATGGCGTCGTGGCTGGCGGCAGGTCGCAACGCAGAACCGATGATGGACGTGCCCTCGCCCATCGATCCGTCACGTCGGCTGAGCCTGCGCCTGATCCCGTATTCGGACGAATTATGGCTGCTGGTCGCGCGCGACGTCACCAAACTGATGCGGCTGGAACAGATGCGCCGTGACTTCGTCGCAAACGTCTCGCACGAACTGCGCACGCCGCTGACGGTGATCCATGGCTATCTGGAAATGCTCGATCCGGAAGAGCAACCCGAGTGGGCGCCAGTACTGGCGGAAATGCAGCGGCAGTCGCAGCGGATGACGCAATTGGTGGAAGACCTGCTGACGTTGTCGCGACTGGAAGCACGCGATGCCCTGCCGGAAGAACACATCGCGATGGCACCGATGCTAGCCACGTTGCGACGCGAAGCCGAGGCATTGAGCCATGGCCTGCATCAGGTTCGCATGCACGACAACGCCAACATCGACCTGTGGGGTTCGAGCCAGGAGCTGCATAGCGCGTTCTCCAACCTGGTAAGTAACGCGGTGCGCTATACGCCAGCTGGTGGCGAGATCACGGTCGATTTCGCGATCAAGCCAGACGGTGGCGCCGTGCTTTCCGTAAATGACACTGGCTACGGCATTCCCGAGGCGCACCTGCCACGCATCACCGAACGTTTCTACCGGGTCTCCACCAGCCGTTCGCGCGAATCCGGGGGTACCGGGCTTGGGCTGGCCATTGCCAAGCACATCCTTGGCCTGCACGGTGCCAGATTGGAGGTTGCCAGCCAAGTCGGCCAAGGCAGTAAGTTCAGTTGCCACTTCGACCGGGCGCGTGTGCAACCGCGTGACGCCAGCAGTACCCTGAGTCAGCGCGATGAATACCCCGCATGACGTTGCCGCCGTGAGCATTTCGAGATGAATCTCCAGCCATGAACATCCAGCAGCTACCTCCGGCCATTCCGGCATCCCCACCCGATGCCGCGCTTTATGCCAACCGCGAATTGTCGCAACTGGACTTCAATTTCAGGGTGCTCGCGCAAGCGCAGGATCCATCGGTACCATTGCTGGAGCGGCTGCGCTTCCTGTGCATTTCCTGCAACAACCTGGATGAATTTTTCGAGATTCGCGGCGGTTCGGTGCGCCATGCCGTCGAGTTCGGCGGCCCACTGGCGGCCGATGGCCTGTTGCCGGCCACCCTGCTCAACCGCATCCATGACCGCGCCGCCGAACTGGTGGACGCGCAGTACCGATGCTTTGATGAGCAACTGCGACCCGAGCTGACCAAGCAGGGCATTCGTCTGCTGCAACGCCGCAACTGGACCGTCGAGCAAACGGACTGGTTGCGTGAGCACTTCCGCAACGAAATCATGCCGGTGTTGTCGCCACTGGGCCTGGATACGGCTCACCCGTTCCCGAAGATCCTCAATAAGTCGTTGAACGTCGTGGTCTTGCTGGAGGGACGTGATGCGTTCGGCCGCGAGGGCCACATGGCGATCGTGCGCGCGCCGCGCTCATTGCCACGGATCATCCGCCTGCCAGATGCAGATGGCGAAGGCGATGCCTTCCACGACTTCGTGTTCCTGAGCACGGTGCTCTCGGCATTCGTACATGAGCTGTTCCCCGGCATGCAGGTCAACGGTGCCTATCAGTTCCGGGTGACCCGCAATTCCGAGCTTATCGTCGACGAGGACGATGTCGACAATCTGGCACTCGCCGTGCGCGATGAACTGGTCGGCCGCGGCTACTTGCGTGCGGTGCGGCTGGAGATCGCCGAGCAATGCCCGCCCGACGTGGTCAAGATGCTGCTGGCAAATTTCGAGTTGCCGCAAAACGCGGCTTACAAGATCGATGGCCCGGTCAACCTCAACCGGGTGATCCAGGTCTACGACCTTGTGCATCGCCCTGACTTGAAGTTCCGTCCGTTCCAGCCGCGACTGCTACGGGGCGTGGATGCAATGTTCGAACAGATCAACTGCGGCGATGTCCTGTTGCACCATCCATTCGACGCGTTCGCGCCGGTTCTGGAATTGATCCGGCAGGCCGCCGAAGATCCGAACGTGCTGGCAATCAAGCAGACCCTGTACCGCACCGGCAGTGAGTCCAAGATCGTCGAGCACCTTATACAAGCTGCTCGCAACGGCAAGGACGTGACCGTGGTGGTGGAGCTACGCGCGCGCTTCGATGAAGAAGCCAACTTGGGGCTCGCGGATCGTTTGCAGGATGCTGGCGTACAGGTGGTCTATGGTGTCGTCGGTTACAAGACGCACGCCAAGATGCTGCTGATCGTGCGCCGCGAGGGTGCGGTGCTGAAGCGCTACGTGCACTTGGGCACTGGCAATTACCACAGCGGCACGGCGCGCGCATACACCGACTTCAGCCTGATGACGGCCAATGCCGAAATCGGCAACGACGTGCACCTGATCTTCCAGCAACTGTCTGGACTTGCGGCACCGCTGACGCTGAGCCGCTTGCTGCAATCGCCGTTCACCTTGCACAGCGGGGTCTTGGAGCGAATCGCTCGCGAAGTGGATCTCGCACGTGTTGGAAAGCCGGCTCGGATCGTGGCGAAAATGAACGCCTTGAACGAGCTCCGGGTAATCGATGCACTGTATGCAGCTTCGCAAGCTGGCGTGCAGGTGGATCTGATCGTGCGTGGTGCATGCACACTGAAACCCGGTATCCAGGGCGTATCAGACA
The DNA here is from genome assembly GCA_038242955.1 of Lysobacterales bacterium. Taxonomy (GTDB): domain Bacteria; phylum Pseudomonadota; class Gammaproteobacteria; order Xanthomonadales; family Xanthomonadaceae; genus Thermomonas. The sequence continues at coordinate 17,087 of JBBSRO010000021.1, read as the reverse complement.
ACATCCGCGTGCTGTCGATCGTAGGCCGCTTCCTTGAGCACCACCGGGTCTGGTGGTTCGGAAACAATGGCGATCCCGACCTGTTTTGCTCCTCTGCAGACTGGTTGGAACGCAACCTCCTGCGCCGGGTCGAGACCGCGTTTCCGATTCTGGATCCGCTCATCGCCCAACGCGTGCAACGCGAGGGCCTGCTCAACTATTTAGAGGACAACCAAAACGCCTGGGAATTGCAAGCGGATGGTGATTACTACAAGCTCGAGCCCATTGACGGGCAGCCGCCATTTTCAGCGCAACTGGCGATGCTCGATGGGCTGTACACATGAGCATGCACAGCAGACTGCCGATAATCCGCACATGATCAAGCACGCCAAGCAATGCCGAAATAGAGCCATATGGTTTGGAATGGCCGCATGAGAACTGCGACACGCCGTTCGACCGCGTCGCGCATTGCTCGTCCTGCGCCGCTGCAGGACGGCGAAATGCTGGCCGCGATCGACTTGGGGTCGAACAGCTTCCACATGGTGGTGGCTCAAATGCTGCTGGGGCAATTGCGAGTGGTCGATCGCCTGCGCGAGAGCGTGCGCCTGGCCGATGGCCTGGATGGCTTCGGCGGATTGAAACCTGATGTGCTGGCACGCGCACTGGATTGCCTATCCCGGTTCGGCCAGCGCGCGCACGACATCCCAGCGCACCGTGTGCGCGCTGTAGCAACCAATACGGTGCGCCGGCTGCGCGCGCCGCAAACGTTCCTGCTGCCTGCGGAAACTGCATTGGGGCGCCCCATTGAAGTTGTCTCCGGGCGCGAGGAAGCGCGCCTAGTTTACCTAGGCGTTGCCCATGCACAACCGCCCAAGGAAGAGCAGCTCCGGCTGGTGATCGACATCGGCGGCGGCTCCACCGAATGCATCATCGGCCGCGGCATGCTGGCGCTGGAGCGCGAGAGCCTGCAAGTCGGTTGCGTGGCAAGCACGCGGCGTTTTTTCGGCAACGGTAAGCTGTCGCGCAAGCGCTGGAAGGAAGCACTGATCGAAGTCACCGCCGAGTTCCAGCAATTCGCGGCGACCTACCGCAGCTTGGGTTGGGATGAAGCGATCGGTGCAGCCGGCACCAACAAGGCCATCGGGGCGATCTGCGCTGAAATGAAACTGACCAAGGGTGCGGTTACTGCCGAAGCGTTGCCGCACTTGCGTGACAGACTGCTGCAGGCGCAACGCATCGAAGACATCGACCTGCCCGGCCTGTCCGCCGAACGTCGACCGGTGATTGCCGGTGGCATCTTGATCCTTGAGGCCGTGTTCAACGCACTTGAATTACAACGCATGGCAGTCAGCAAGGCTGCGCTGCGCGAAGGCGTGCTCTACGACATGCTTGGCCGTGGCAGCGTGGATGATCCTCGTGACGCCTCGGTTGCCGCGCTGATGCATCGCTACGGCATCGATACGACCCAAGCTGGGCGCGTGGAAACGACTGCGCTGCGCCTATTCGATCAAGTCGCCAAAGCATGGGCGCTGGATGCCGACGACCGCCAGATGCTGGTGCGTGCGGCACGCCTGCATGAGATTGGTTTGGCAATTGCACATAGCGGTTACCACGTGCATGGCGCCTACGTGCTGGCGCATTCGGATATCGCGGGATTTTCGCAGCAGGAACAGCGCTTCGTGGCCGTGCTGGTGCGCACGCATAGGCGCAGCGTGCCGAAGTCCGCCTTCGAAATGATCCCCGACCGCCTGCTGGCGCACGCGCGCCGCAGCGCCGCGCTGTTGCGACTGGCGGTGTTACTACATCGCGCACGCGACGGCGAAGCCTTGCCGTCGCTGCAACTGAAAGTCGATGGCGATCGCCTCACGCTGTCACTTGATCCCGACTGGCTGCAGGCGCATACCCTGTTGCGAGCCGACCTGGAGGGCGAGATCGAAGACATGCGTGGACTGGGGATGCAGCTGCACTTGGCTGCGGAGTGAGAAACGAGAACGGGCCGGCACATGCCGACCCGTTGGCTATCGCGATCACGCAGGAACACTGGACCAGACGTCAGTCCACCATTCGCTTGCGCGGCAGCATGGCTGGACGCATCGCTGTGTTGTAAACGAACGATGCAACGATCGCTGCAGACTGTTTCAGGTCATCTGCCGACGCATGGTCCTGTACATCCAGGTGCGTGTGATGGACATGGGTGAAATAGTCCAACTGATCCTGCACGAACTGGAAGCCCGGAATGCCGACGGCATCAAAGCTGATGTGGTCGGTGCTACCTGTGTTGCGCTGGGTGACGATTGTGGCGCCAACGTCATGCCACGGCTTCATCCATTCCTCGAAGATCGGCGCAGCGGCCAGGTTTTCCTGCGCATAGATGCCGCGAATCTTGCCGCTGCCATTGTCCAGGTTGTAATAAGCCGAGATCTTGCCGTAGTCCGATGTACGCTGCAGTGCACCCTTTTCAGTGCGGAACGCGGCAGGCAACGCCTTCTGCGCAGGATCGGTGGGTTCCGGATAGCGTGCGAAGTGCTTGGCCACGTAAGCTTGCGAGCCGAGCAAGCCCTGCTCCTCACCAGTCCACAGCGCCACCCGAATCGTGCGATTCGGCTTGGCACCGACGGCCTTGAGGATGCGTACGGCTTCCATCATCACCGCTACGCCAGCGCCGTTGTCATTGGCACCCGATCCCGTGTGCCACGAATCCATGTGCGCGCCCAGCATTACCACTTCATTCTTCTGCGGGCCGGTGCCGGGAATTTCGGCGATGGTGTTGTAACCCGGCTGGTTTTCGTTGTTGAGAAACATGGCATCCACATTGACGCGCAGGCGCACCGGCTCCTTGCGGTCGAGCGCACGCATCACGGTGTTGTAGTGCTCCGCCATCATCACCAGCGCAGGGACACCGGCTGATTCACCAGCCTTGCGCGAACCGCCGCCCATGACACGGACAATGCCGTCGTTCCAGCTACTGATCGACATCGTGGCAACCACGCCCTCGTCGATCATGAACTGGTTGATCAGCGGCGCCAGTTCCATGCGCTCGAGATACTTCGCCATCCTCGAAGCATCGGCATTGCGTTCCCGCGGCAACGGATAAGACAGCATCTCCTCCAGAGTCTCGTCGTCGTGACGACTGAAGTCGGACTTTTCGTTGGGCTTGTACGGGCGAAGATCGTCGGTAAAGACGATCTTGCCGCTCAGCTTGCCTTTCCACTTTTCCAGGTCAGCCTTGGATTCCAGTTTGACCCGCATCGCCTGGCCTTCCACCGCACCGTTGGTACCCGGCGTCCACGCCTTGGGCAGCGCATGTAGCGGCATCAAGCGCGGCGCACGCATTTCCACGCTGGCATCGTTGAACGACCAGCCGCGACCGATGTCTGCAACGGCTTCGTCGTGCACGTTGGAAAGACCCCATTCGCTGAACTTCGAGCCAGTCCAGCGATTTGCTTCCGCCATCGAAGGCGAATTGGTCAGGCGCGGACCGATCACGTCCGTCAGGTGGTCGAGCGTCTTCATCACCTCCGAATGGTTGAATGCTTCCGCGCGGATTTTCCCGGTCATGTCCAGGTTCACACGCTCCTGGGCAGAGGTATTCGGTGCACTAGAGACTGCAGCCGTCAGTAGAGCGGCCACCAATAACACTCGTTTCATCACAATCCCCAAGCTGGTGTCTAACACTGAAGTCTAGGTCGAGAAGCGCATTCGCGCCGTAGGCCATCGGTCATGGGCGGTGGTGTAAAAAGCGCGAAGTCGTGATGCTGTGCACGTTCCTGATCCGCAGGGTTGGCAGCTACTCTTGTGGAACAGTGAAAAACGCCGGCATGCCCATTAGACATGCCGGCCTCACACGTCATTCCATTACTTTCGGCGCCGCAGCTTGGCTAGTACGCGCCGCGACTTGGTACCAATCGACCTTGCGCGTGGCCAGCATCAGTGCGGCCAGGATCGCGAACAGCAGGCCACTGCCCAGCACAAGGGCGTTGTCCTCTGATACCAACAAGCCGTATAACGCGGCGTACAGCAACGCCAACATTGCCGCGAAACCCATTCCGCGCATGCCACTGCGCAATACATTACCCACGTAAACGCCGATCAAGCCGATGCAACCGATACTTGCGGCCAGGTAAGCCAGGCCAAAGTCGATGTGCTCGGACAGGCTCAGCAGCAACAGGAAGAAAATCGCCAGTGCGAGCCCGACCAGCGCGTACTGGATCGGGTGGATCGGCAACTGGCGAATGGTTTCGAACATGAAGAAGCCGACGAACGTCAGCAGCACGAACAACAAACCGTACTTACTGGCGCGATCCACTTTTGAATACAGGTTCACTGGCTCCACCAGCGACAGCCGGATCGTATCGATAGTGCCAGCGCTCCCCGGCTCCAGATTGACTACTTTTTTTCGGTATTGATCTTGCGCATTGCTGGCCAGCGATGAAACTTCCCATTCAGCTTGGAAGCCTTTGTCATCGATACGATGCGCCCGCGGCAGGAAGTCACCACTGAACTGCGGGTGCGGCCAAGGCGAGTCCAATACGATGCGGTTGCTGTCGGCTAATGGCGCGATCGCCAGTGCCTCGGTACCGCGCAGCGCGAAATCCAGCCGCACCGGCAATACGATACGTCCATCTACTATCACCGTCGCGGGTAGCAGCGCATGCACGCCGCCACCGGTGCGAGCGCGCTGGCCCTGCGCAATCGCGACGCTGGCCTTGCCAAGCTTCAACACCGGCGTGCCGACCAGGCCGCGCACATCCTTGATGCCGATATTCAGCCAAGGCGTGCCGATGGCGCGAGGATGCGCGGGATCTTCTTCCGGCAAATCCACGTCGAAGTTCGCATCGATGCCGGCTTGCAGCTCATATACACGCACTTTGTGCAAGCCGATCTCGCGCACGGACGGCACGACTTTGCCGACTATCCGCATGGTCTTCGGGAAAAACTGCCACTGACGTTCGACCACGCGCTGCTGCTTGTGCAACACGCCCTGCGCATCGCGCTCTTCAACTTCGACCCGCTCTCGATATGGCACTACCAGCACCGGTCCGGCGATCCCTTGCGAGCCTGCAAAACTGCGTGTCACCGCGTCCACAGCCTGCGCGCGAAAATGCTGGCGCTCGGCAATCATCCCGCGAATCATTGATAGCGGAACCAGAATGGCCAGCACCAATGCCAGCACCACGGCGATCTTTATCCCAAGACGCAAACTACCCATCGCAATACTCCCTCCAGCACCCATGCCGGCTTGGAAGCGATGCTGGCGCGCTGATGTGCCCGCACGCTGTGGCGAAGGTGAAGCGGTGGTGAAGTCAGCCTGGGCCCGCCACAATCAGATACTGCGCACGACGATTCGAGCGGTGGTACCGCCGCCGTCTCGCTCAAGTAACTCGGCATGGCCGTCATGCAAGACTGCGACCTGGACCACGAATGGCAGGCCCAGACCACTACTGCGGCTGCCTCCATCTGGACGAGGCAAGGAGTAGAAGCGCTCGAACACGCGCTCGCGCGCAAACTCCGGCACGCCAGGCCCGCGATCAACCACATCGATGCAAATGCCTTGCAGGACAGGCGATGCATGCAATTCGATGTGGGAATCAGTCGGCGCGAAATCCAGCGCGTTGTCGATTAAGTTCACCAGCGCCTGCTGCAAGAGGAAAGCGTCGCCGGATATCGTCATGGCCTCCTTCGCATCGATCACCAATTCAATTCCGGCAGCCTCGGCCCGCTGCCGCACTGAGTCCGCCGCAGCGTGCAGAAGTTCAGCAACATCCAGTTTCAGTGGCCGCTCAATGCGGTGCCTGTGCTCCACTGCCGCCAGCGCGAGCAGTTTGTCGACCATCTGCGCCATGCGATGACTCTGGACGGCGATATTAGCGATGAAACGCGCGCGGTCGGCATCGGGAAGTGGTTGCTCCAGCAATTCGCTGGCACCGCGGATCGCTGCCAACGGGCTTTTTAGTTCATGGGTCAGCGCATGCACGTACTGCTCGACGTATTGCTTGCCTTCAAGTTTGTCGCGCATCTCCTGCAGCGCGCGGCCGAGATCACCGAACTCACCCGCTCCGTCCGGCAAGTTGACACGTTCCCCGGCCGCCACCGCAACGGCATAACGTCGCAATGCGCCCAACTGCCGCGACAGCCACCAAGCCGCGATTAATCCGACCAGCAAGGCCGCACCCATCAAAACAAGCCCCCAACGCAGCACCACGGCCTGGCTGTGCGCGATGAATGGCGCCATCGCCTGATTAGGCTTGGCGACGCTGAGCACGCCAATGATCTCGCGATGCTTTGTATTGCTCTCGCCGGTGCCACCGAAGATTGGCGCGGCCACATGCATCACCGAGCTGGTGTCGTCATTCGGGTCGCTTAACGTCGAGCGCGCGCCGTATTCCCCTCGCAGGGTGCGATAGACGTCGTTCCATTTCGAGTTGTCGCGACCAACATCGCGCCCCAGCGAGTCGAACACCACGATGCCGCGCGCGTCGGTCACCGTGACCTGGAAATTGCTGCCACGCCTGGCGAAGCCCGCCACGTTGGCCTCGATGCTGCGCCCCTGCAACGCACGCATCCTGGCCGCGAAGCGACCATCGGCGATGCGGCCGGCCTGCATGTCATCGCTAGCCAGTTCCGCCAGCAGGTTGGCGCTGTCGATCAAGGTGTCTTCCATCGCCTGGCGCACGCCAGGCTTGACCTGCTCGACGAACACACGTCCGACCAATAGCGCCGCCAGCGCGACGATCAGGAAGTATCCCAGCAGGACGCGTAGGCCGATTTTCATACGAGCGTTAGAGTCAGCGCGAGAAATGGGGTCAGAGTGAAGTTTTGCGACGGAGCGCGAGGCAGAAATCGGAAGGCGCGGGCGCAAAATTCACTCTGACCCCATTTCCCCCATTTCTCTTCGCGACGCATCCCTCAATCTCCGGCATGCAGCGCGTAACCCAGCCCGCGTACGGTGCGGATGGGATCCTCGGCAGGTGAGATCACGCGCAGCTTGGCGCGCAGCGTCTTGACGTGGGTATCCACGGTGCGCTCGCCGCTTTCCATGGCATCGCCCCAGACCCGATCCATCAGCCGCGCCCGGTCGAATACCGCCCCCGGTCGCGCCAGTAGTGCTTCCAACAAGCCGAATTCATAGCGAGTCAGATCAAGTTGCGTTCCATGGAAGCGCGCGCGATAGCCGGCTGCATCAAGTTCGAAATCACCCCGCCGCTTCCAGCCCGCGTGATCGTCTGCCACGACATGACGGCGCAGGCGCGCACGTACGCGGGCGACCAGCTCACGCGGCGAGAACGGCTTGGCCATGTAATCGTCCCCGCCTAGCTCGAGTCCCAGCACGCGGTCCAGTTCACCGTCGCGTGCAGTCAGGAACAGCACCGGCACCTCACTTTCCGTGCGCAACTGGCGGCAGACATCAAAGCCGCTGCAATCGGGCAGTCCCACGTCCAGGATCAACAGGTCGATACCGCCACGACGCAATCGTGGTAGCACTTGGCCACCCAGCAAAACGTGTTCTGCGGCATAGCCTTCGGCCTGCAGCGCATACACCACGGTGTCGGCGATTGCGGTCTCGTCTTCGGCAATCAGGATGGTTGGCATCTGCGCATCGTAAACTTGCACGATGAATTACCGCCACGCCTTCCACGCCGGCAACCATGCCGATGTCCTCAAGCACGTCATGTTGCTTGCCCTGTGCGATGCCTTGACCGCCAAGCCTTCGCCCTGCTTTGCGCTGGATACCCATGCCGGGCGCGGGCTTTACGACCTGGGCGGCAATTCCGCGCAACGCACCAACGAGTCTGCAGACGGCATCGCCCGGTTGCTGGCCGAAGCCCCACGCGCTCCCATGATCCAGCGCTACCTGACCGCAGTGCGCGCCTGCCGCCAGACGCACGGGGCGCATGCCTACCCAGGTTCGCCTTGGTTGCTGGCGCATGCCCTGCGCGAATCCGACCGCATCGCTGCCTGCGAACTGCTGCCCGACGAAGCCGAGGCCCTGAAGGCGAATTTCTATCGCGACGCACGTGTCGCCGTACACGAACGCGATGGCTATGCCGGGATCAAGGCACTGCTACCGCCGCGCGTCGACGGCGTGAAATTTGCGCGCGGGCTGGTGCTGATCGACCCACCATTCGAAGCCCAACTCGACGAATTCGCCATCGCGCTGTCGGCGATCCGGGAGGGACTCACGCGCTGGCCACAGGGCATGTTCGCACTCTGGTACCCGATCAAGCAGGGCCGCGCATTGGCCAAATTCCATCGTTCGGCCGCCGCGCTCGATGCGAAATCGGCATTGCTGGTCGAGCTCTTGATACGCCCGGACGATTCGCCGCTGCGCATGAATGGCAGCGGCCTGCTGCTGCTCAACGCGCCGTGGCAATTCGACGTGCAGATTGCGCCAGCGCTGCAGGCGCTGCAGGCGGCATTGGGCGAGGCCGGTGCTTCATCGCGCTGCGAGTGGCTAAGGAAGCCGGCTTAGCGGTTTCCAAAAAGGGATCAGCGTCACCTTACACAAGCGAAAGGCGACGCTGATCCCTGTTTTCTTTTTTCCCGGCCTTCACCGGCCCGCGTGCGAGAATTCCGCCACTTTTTCCCACGGCGCCACCATGCCCTCCAGCTTCTTCGCACTGTTCGACGACATTGCTACCCTGCTTGACGACATCTCGGTGATGAGCAAAGTCGCGGCGAAGAAGACCGCAGGTGTCTTGGGCGACGACCTGGCGCTCAATGCCGAGCAGGTCAGCGGCATCCGTGCCAAGCGCGAGCTGCCAGTGGTATGGGCAGTGACCAAGGGTTCGTTGGTCAACAAAGCGATTCTGGTGCCCACGGGGCTGGCGATCAGCGCGTTCGCGCCATGGGCGATCACACCATTGCTGATGGTTGGCGGCACCTATCTTTGCTACGAGGGCGTCGAGAAAATTGCTCATCGCTATCTGCACAAGTCGGAGGAAATCAAACAGCGTCATGCCAACCTGGTCAACGCACTCGAAGATCCGCAGGTCGACATGGTTGCGTTCGAAAAGACCAAGATCAAAGGCGCTATCCGCACCGATTTCATCCTGTCCGCGGAGATCATCGTCATCTCGCTTGGCGTCGTCTCCGATGCGGCCTTCGCCACCCAGGTTGGCGTGCTGTCGGCCATTGCACTGGTGGTCACGCTAGGCGTTTACGGGCTGGTAGGCGGGATCGTCAAACTGGACGACCTGGGTCTGCACCTGATTCACACCGGGCGCACCCGCCTTGCGACGTGGCTAGGCCGCGCTCTGCTGGTATTCGCCCCTAACCTCATGAAATTCCTGTCAATTGCCGGCACCGCGGCGATGTTTCTGGTCGGCGGCGGCATTCTGGTGCATGGCATTGGCGTGCTGCACCGCTGGATACTGGAACATGCATCGGGATCGGTGGGCTGGCTGTGGGAGAACCTGTTCAATGCTGGCGTGGGCATCATTGCGGGGGCCGTGGCGCTCGGGGTGATTGAGGGTGCCAAGCGACTGCGCCGATAGGATCGGAAACACTAGCGAAAGTGCTCGGCGACTTCGTCCAGCTATCCCCCATTCATGTTTTTCACATCGATCCGGTGATGATGTCTGCATGGCAGCCCGCAACCGCATGCCCCCGTGGCACGAAACCATCCGTTTGGCCAATGGCCGCGAAGTCCTTGTGCGCCCGATCCGACCCGAGGATGCGATGCCGCTGCGCGCTGGTTTCGCCCTGTTGCAGCCAGACGAGGTGCGCCAGCGCTTCCTGTACCCGATGAAGGAGCTCAGCGCCGAGCAGGCGCAGCAGCTGACACGGCCCAACAGCCGGCGCGAATTCGCGCTGGTCGTAGCTGAACCACTTCCACCCGGGGAAGCCCTGATCGGTGCTGTGGCCCGCATCGCGGTGGACGACAACGGCCACTCGGGGGAGTTCGCAATCCTGGTCAGCCACTACGTCAATGGCATGGGCCTCGGACGGCATTTGATGCGGCGGCTGGTGCGCTGGGCCAAAGGCCGCAAGCTGGACCGCGTGTATGGCGAGGTGCTGGAAAGCAACTTTCCGATGCAGGCACTGGCGGCATCATTGGACTTCCGCCGCGAACACGGCGGGTCACCCGGCTTGGTGCGCATGGTGCTGGACGTGCCCAAGCCAAAGCCACGCATCCGCCCACCAGTTGGCTGATTGCCGCAGTTCGACCACCTCGGTGTCCTCTGGAAGGGCATTGACGAATGCCAACCAAGCATGCCGCGATAGAATCCACACAAGGCAACATCGCACCACAACCTAAACATCAAGCGCTGGCGCACTCCGTCCGGCGCGGACACTCATTGCATGCCCCCCAGCCAATCTCCACACAAAACGCGTCCGACCAACCACTCGCCGTTTTCCTTGTCCCTGCCGATGCCGCAGCCGGGCCAGTCGCGCACTTGGTGGCGCGCGCCCGCATCGACCAGCGCGCTTGCGCATGTCGTTGCAGCTGCGGCCAGCCAACGCACCGCGCCGCTGCTGGTGGTCGCCCGCGACAACCACACCGCGCAGCAACTGGAAGCCGACTTGCACACACTGCTTGGCGCCGATCAGGCACTCCCTGTGCTACAGCTGCCCGACTGGGAAACACTGCCCTACGATCGGTTCAGCCCGCATCCCGAAATTGTCAGCCAGCGCCTCGCTACCTTGGCCCGCCTGCCGGACCTGAAGCGCGGAATTGTCGTGGTGCCAATCGCGACCCTGATGCAGCGGTTGGCGCCCCGCAGCCATGTGCTCGGCAACCGCTTCGACCTGAAGATCGGACAGCGCTTGGACATGGATGCGGAAAAGCGCCGATTGGAATCGGCCGGCTACCGGCATGCCCCGCAAGTGTTCGATCCCGGCGACTTCGCCGTGCGTGGAGGCCTGTTGGACGTGTTCCCAATGGGCGCGCCGGAACCGTTCCGGATCGAACTGCTGGATGACGAGATCGAATCTATCCGGGGCTTCGACCCAGAAACCCAGCGATCGCTGGAAAAATTCGAGCGCATAGAACTGTTGCCTGGCCGCGAGGTACCGCTGGATGATGTCCCCGTTGCGCGCGCGCTGGAAACACTACGCACCCGCTTCGACATCGACACGCGCCGCAGCGCCCTGGTGCAAGACCTGAAAGCAGGTTCGGCACCCGCTGGCGTGGAGTATTACCTGCCACTGTTCCACGCAGAAACCGCCACGCTGTTCGACTATTTGCCGCAGAACACACTGCCACTGCTCGGCGATGGCGTGCACGCCGCCGCCGACCATGCGTGGGCCCAGATTGGCACGCGCTACGAGCAACTGCGTCACGATGTTGAACGTCCGCTGCTTCCTCCGGCAGAACTGTGGTTGGCACCAGACGTGCTGCGCGAAACCCTGAATCGCGGCGACCGCATCGAAGTCTGCGACCCGCAGCACCCCCGCCATGCCGAAGCCAACGCGTTGCCGCTGCAACCTGCCCCTGACCTGCCGCTCAGCGTGCGAGATGCAACGCCGGCCGCCGCGCTTAAATCATTCCTGGCAACATACCCAGGCCGCGTGCTGATTGCCACGGACTCCGCCGGTCGCCGCGAAGCCTTGCTGGAAGTTTTGCAGGCAACCGGCTTGTCCCCCGATGTCGAGGCAGACTGGCAATCATTTGCCGCGAACAATGCAAGATTTGCGATTGCCGCTGCGCCTCTCGACGACGGGTATGCACTGGATGACCCAGCACTCTGCATCCTTACCGAGCGCCAGCTGTTTCCTGAACGCGCATCGCAGCCGCGGCGTCGCAAGCGCGCAGGCCGTGAACCGGAAGCGATCATCCGCGACCTTGGCGAGCTCTCGCTGGGCGCGCCGATCGTCCACGAAGACCACGGTGTCGGGCGCTATCGTGGACTGATCACGCTGGATGCCGGCGGCATGCCCGGTGAATACCTGGACATCGAATACGCGAAGGGCGACCGCCTGTACGTGCCGGTGGCGCAACTTGACCGCATCAACCGCTATTCCGGTGCCAGTCCCGAAACTGCGCCGCTACACAACCTGGGCGGCGAGCAATGGACGAAGGCCAAGAAAAAGGCGACTGACAAGGTCCGCGATGTAGCGGCAGAGTTGCTTGAAATCCAGGCCAAGCGCCACGCGCGGCAAGGCTTGGCGATTGACGTGGACCGCGCCATGTACGAACCGTTCGCGGCGACGTTCCCGTTTGAAGAAACCCCGGACCAGCACAGCGCAATCGAAGCGGTCATTCGTGACCTTGCGTCCTCGCAACCGATGGATCGCGTGGTCTGTGGCGACGTTGGTTTTGGCAAGACCGAAGTCGCCGTGCGCGCCGCGTTCGTCGCTGCAACGTCCGGCAAGCAAGTCGCAGTGCTGGTGCCGACAACCCTACTCGCCGAACAGCACTACAAGACGTTAAGCGACCGTTTCGCAGACTGGCCGCTCAAGGTCGAAGTTCTATCACGCTTCAAATCGAAAAAAGAGATCGAGGCCGAACTCGTACGTGTCGCAGAAGGCACGGTGGACGTCATCATCGGCACGCATCGCTTGCTGCAGAAAGACGTGCGCTTCAAGGACATCGGGCTGGTCATTGTCGATGAAGAACAGCGTTTCGGTGTACGCCAGAAGGAAGCACTAAAAGCCCTGCGCGCGAATGTCCACTTACTGACACTCACCGCAACACCGATCCCGCGCACCCTGAACATGGCGATGGCCGGCCTGCGCGACCTGTCGATCATTGCCACCCCGCCAGCCAATCGGCTGGCAGTGCAGACCTTCGTCAGTGCTTGGGATGACGCGCAATTGCGCGAAGCGTTCCAGCGCGAACTCGGTCGTGGTGGCCAGGTGTACTTCCTGCATAACGATGTCGAGAGCATCGGCCGCATGCGTGAGCAACTACAGGTGCTTGCACCCGAAGCACGCATCGGGATTGCGCATGGGCAGATGCCGGAACGCGAACTGGAACGAGTGATGCTCGACTTCCACAAGCAGCGTTTCAACGTGCTGTTGTGCACGACGATTATTGAATCCGGCATCGACATTCCGAATGCGAATACCATCATCATCAACCGCGCCGACAAGTTCGGCCTGGCCCAGCTACACCAGCTGCGTGGTCGCGTCGGCCGCAGCCATCATCGCGCTTATGCCTACCTGACCGTGCCCGACCAGCGCTCGATCACCAGTGATGCCAAGAAACGACTGGACGCGATCGCTTCGATGGACGAACTTGGCGCCGGCTTTACCCTGGCGACGCATGACCTGGAAATCCGCGGTGCAGGCGAACTGCTCGGCGAAGATCAGTCCGGGCAAATGGCCGAAGTTGGTTTCAGCCTTTACACCGAATTGCTGGAACGGGCAGTGGCATCCATCAGAGCAGGCAGATTGCCCGACACCGACGATGTTGATCGCCATGGTGCCGAGGTCGAGCTGCACGTCCCTGCGCTGATCCCTGACGATTACCTCCCAGACCCACATGCGCGGCTTACGTTGTACAAGCGCATCAGTGCTGCGCGCGACCGGGAGGCATTGCGCGAACTGCAGGTGGAGATGATCGACCGCTTCGGCCTGCTTGCCGACTCCACGAAACACTTGTTCGCCACCGCCGAACTGAAGCTGGATGCCACCGCACTCGGTATCCGAAAAATCGACATCGGTGAGAAAAATGGCCGCATCCAGTTCATCGAGAAACCCAACGTCGACCCGATGTCTGTGATTCGCCTTATCCAAGGCCAACCGAAGCACTACCGGATGGATGGTCCCGATAAGTTACGCATTACCCTTGACTTACCAGATGCAGCGTCGCGTTTCAGTGCCGCGCGCGGATTGATCATGACCCTGAGTCCCGCATGACCATGGCCTCTTCACAGGGAGCAACCATCGCAAGTCAAAAGCGGTTAGCCACGACCTACTTGATGATTGGAGTTCAAAGGATTACTACCCCATGACCACTGCGCGATCTCCGGCAACCGCATTTCCAGAGTGGGATGGCAGCACGGTGGCCTTGCAAACGCTGCAATCAGAACTTTCTGCGCAACTCATCTTGCGCGACCAATTTGCGAAGCCGTTGCGCACCGTGGCTGGCTTCGATGTCGGCTTCGAGGAGGACGGTGTCATCACACGAGCGGCGGCTGTGCTGCTGGATGCAAATACCCTTGAAATCATAGCCAGTGAAGTCGCCCGACTGCCCACGCGCATGCCGTATATCCCAGGCTTACTCAGCTTCCGAGAATTGCCTGCCTTGCTCGCCGCACTCGAACTACTGCCCCAGGCACCCGACCTGGTCTTCGTTGATGGTCATGGCATCGCGCACCCGCGCCGGCTGGGAATCGCCGCACATTTCGGCGTGGTGACCGGGCTGCCGAGCATTGGCGTCGCCAAGAAAATCCTGATCGGCGAAAGTCGTACCAACCTGCACGACATGCGCGGCGCGTTCACTCCGCTACGTCATGGTGCAGAACAGATCGGCTGGATCCTGCGCAGCAAGCCAGGCTGCCTGCCACTGATTATTTCGCCCGGCCACTGTGTCGCCATGGCGTCCACACCGGAACTCGTCATGCGCTATGTCACTACCTACCGCTTGCCGGAAACCACGCGCCTTGCGGACCGGCTAGCCTCACGCCGTGACCGCAAGGCGTCACCATTGTCTTAACGCCTTTTCCGGCACTGTGCATGCCTCCATCGCAAGGAACGCACCCATGATGACCCGCCTCGGCCTGCCCGCCCTCATTGTCATGACCTTGCTGCTGCCTGTTGCCTGCGTCAGCACGGCCAACACCAGCGACCACAGCACCGATACTGCAAACCAACCAACTATTGACGACGGCCGCGTGACGCTCGGCCTCGGTCAAAGCGCCCGACTCAGCGACGGCAGCCAACTCAGCTATACCAGCCTCATCAATGACTCACGCTGCGCGCCAAATGTGCAATGCATCTGGGCAGGCGACGCCGAGATCGCGCTACGTTGGAAACCCGTGCGTGGCAATGCCCTAGACATACGTTTGCATACAAATTCGCAAGGAGGCGCCACCAGCAGCCCTATCGGGGAGCGCACGCTGATACTGGTCTCGCTTGACCGCGGCATTGGTCCAAAGGCGGTGTTGTCGGTCGAGGCCACGCCGTAATCGACATCACGCCTGATCCAGCGGACTCAGCACGCCGCTGCCACCGCGGTTGAGCACGTGCGTATAAATCTGGGTCGTCGCCAAGTCCTTGTGGCCCAGCAGTTCCTGGATCGTGCGAATGTCGTACCCGGATTCAAGCAGATGCGTCGCGAATGAGTGTCGCATCGTATGCGCAGTTACCGATTTCGTGATTCCCGCACGCTCACGTGCTTGCTTTAACGCCCGAGATACCACGCCCTCTCCTACGTGATGCCGACGCTCCACATCGTCACGCGGATCCACCGATCGATTCAGCGCAGGGAACACGTACTGCCAGGCAAACTCGCGATTGGCGTTGCGGTACTTCCGATCTAGTGCATACGGCAAGTGCACCACCCCGAAGCCCGCCGCAATATCCTGCGCGTGTAATAGGCGCGCACGTTCAATCTCCTGCTGGAAAGGTTCCACCAACGAACGCGGCAACAACGTCCGCCGATCCTTGCCACCCTTGCCATTGCGCACCGTGATTTCATTGCGGGCGAAATCTACATCCTTGACCCGCAGACGCAAACATTCGAGAAGGCGCAAACCGGTGCCATAAAGCACGGAAGCCAGCATGCGTGGCCGCCCATCCATCTGCGCCAGCAAAGACTGCACCTCAGCACGCGCCAATACTGTCGGCAAGCGCCGCGGCTTCTTGGCCCGGATCACGTCTTCCATCCAGTCCAAGCGCTGCCGGAGCACATCCCGATACAGAAACAGGATCGCCGCCAATGCCTGATTCTGGGTACTGGCCGCCACCTTGCTATCCACCGCCAAGCGCGACAGGAAGGTCTCCAGCTCACGGGCACCCAGCCGCCGGGGATGACGACACCCGTTCAGCTCGATGAAGCGCCGAATCCATCCCACGTAAGCATCCTCCGTGCGGATACTGTAGTGATGTACGCGCAACACGCGGCGAACTTCGTCGAAAAGACTGGGGCGAAGCTCTTTCGTTATGTCCGCGCGCAGTCCTTCGGACTCGCCTGCAAATTCATCGTTATCGAAGGCATAAGGCATATACAGACATCCTTGACCGATTTCGCACCAATCCTGCCGGCGAACGGATGCTCATGACATCGGCCAAGTGTTTGATTTGGAGTAGGATTTGTCTGTTCTTTCAGAGGGCCAGGAGATCAGTATCCGGTCCTTATTACGCTTTTTGAAAGCTATTAGGTGTTAGGCCGTAACCCAACAATCAGGCGATCTGAAATGACCGATTCGACACCTAACGTTAAGCAAGCGTCCTGCCACTGCGGCGCAATCACAATCTTTGTTACCGCTTACCCGACTGAAGTAACTGACTGTAACTGCTCGCTCTGCCGTAGTTATGGCGTACTTTGGGCCTATTACGCGACAAATAACGTAGTCTCTTTGCCACAAGCAACGCTGACGGACACATACTCCTGGAACGGGCACCATGTTGACTTTCATCGGTGTCGCAACTGTGGCTGTGTGACTCACTGGATGCCAAGAGACTTGGGCCGGGATCGGCGCGGTATTAACGCAAAACTCTTCCCGCAAAACGCTCTTGATTCAGCTCGTGTCCGTCACCGCGATGGCGCCAATACGGGTGAGTACCTCGATTAATCTGCGGGCTTATGGCTATTGCGGCCTAACTATTCGTTCAAGCCGAGACCGCTTCGCGGCTCGGCTAACGCGGTATCGTGTACCACAACGCCGCGCCGCTACGCAGTCCGGCTTAACTCAGGTGTTAGGCCGCAGAAGATCGTTTTCAGGCAAAGAGCAATTCTTGGTTGGTCACCCGTGAAAGCCCCGTTCGGCCTGAGACATCTCGGCCCAAGCTTCGGCATAACTCAAACCCGTTATGCCGCCGCTCGGCGACAGATCCCTGCCCCACGGCAACTTGCAAGCTCCTCGGATCCACCAACAGACAGCTCGCTTCAGCGGCCTAACTAGTCGTTCAAGCCGAGCCCGCTTCGCGGCCTCGTTCATGCGTTATCGTGTAACACATCGCTCGGCCGCTACGCAGGCCGGCTTAACTCCGGTGTTAGG
>JBBSRO010000020.1:0-46094 GCA_038242955.1 Lysobacterales bacterium | reverse complement strand
CCCCAGTACAGCGCCGGGTGCGCGTTGAGGATCTGCAATCCGCTGCCGACCATGGCCAACATGCACGCGAGGTTGATCCAGTGCATCAGCCGCAGCGGCCAGCGATGGCGCAGCACCGTGCGCCACGGACCCGAGGTCGATGCGCGTGAAGCGGGTGTCTGTACTTCTGGCATGCAGTTTTCAAGCAAAGCAGGCGTTACCTAACCTTACGCGCAAGAGGGGCAATTGGTTTCACTTCGCCTGATTTGAACGCCAGATGGACGATGCCACGGATAGACCAGATTCAAGTGCTTGGTTACTCTGTGCCCATGACCAGACTCTTGCTCTCCCGCCGCCAGTTGCTGGCTGCCGCCGCTGGCCTGCCCATCGTGGCGGCATCTCCGATACTCCTTGCAGCCGAACCGGAGCTGTCTGGTTTGACCGATATCACTGGCGGGCTTGTGCCGATTGGCGCGGAAGAACGCGCGCAGCGCTTGCAACGTGCCCAGGCACTAATGAAGGCCAACGGCATCGGCGCGATCCTGGTCGAAGCCGGTTCCAGCCTCGACTATTTCACTGGCGTGCAGTGGTGGCGCAGTGAGCGCCTGACCGCTGCAGTCATTCCTGTCGAGGGCGAGCCCTGCATCGTCACCCCGTTCTTCGAAGCGCCGTCTATCAAGGAATCACTCGCGGTTCCGGCTGATATCCGCGTCTGGCAAGAAGACGAGGATCCGTTCGCGGTGATCGCTGGATTCTTAAAGGATCACGGCTTGGCCACACGCCCAGTCGGCATCGAAGAGACCGTGCGTTATTTCGCGTTTGACGGACTAGCAACGAACTTGCCGGAAACGAAGCTGGTTTCAGCCAACCCCATCGTTCGCGGTTGCCGGATGATCAAGACAGCGGCCGAGCTGGCGCTGATGCAAGCAGCAACCAATGTCACCATCGCCGCCTACCGCTGGGTACACCCGCGCGTCGAAGCCGGCATGACCGGCCCGGAAATCGGCGCGTTGATGGACGCCGCTACTCGCAAGCTGGGTGGCAGCCCGGAGTTCTCGTCGGCGCTGGTTGGCGAAGCCGCTGCGTATCCGCATGGCAGCAAGAAGATTCATCGCGTTGCGAACGGCGAAATCGTGCTGATGGATTGTGGCTGCACTGTGCATGGCTACCAGTCCGATGTCTCACGCACGTTCGTACATGGCGTGGCGTCGAAAGAGCAGCGAACGGTCTGGGATCAGGTGGCACGTGGCCAGCAAATTGCATTCGAGGCCGCGAAGGTCGGCGCGGAAGCTGGCAGTATTGATGACGCCGTGCGCGTGTATTACACGTCGCTCGGCTATGGTCCTGGCTACATCCTGCCCGGCCTGTCGCACCGCACTGGCCATGGCATCGGCATGGATGGCCATGAACCGATCAACCTGGTCCACGGTGAAGCCACCAAGCTTGCCGCCGGCATGTGTTTCTCCGACGAACCCGGCCTATACCTGCCGGGTAAATTCGGGGTCAGGCTGGAAGATTGCTTCCACATGACCGAAGCCGGCCCACGCTGGTTCTCCGAGCCGCCGAAGTCGATCGACGCGCCGGTCTAGCTTGCAAACAACGCCTCAACCTGCGCTGTAATCGACCTCGCCATACAGGTCATGCTCGTCGTTGCCCATGATCATCACTTCAACGAAGTCACCCGGCTGCAGGCCGGCTTCGCGCCCGTCTTGAATTTGCACCAAGCCATCGATTTCTGGCGCATCGGCCATTGAACGTGCAATGGCGAGGTCGCCATCAATCGCATCGACGATGCAACGCTGCACGCTGCCGACTTTCGCCACTAGTCGCGCTTCGCTGATCGCAGCCTGACGTTCCATGAAGCGTGCGAGGCGCTCCTGCTTCACGTCTTCGTCGACCGGGTCCGGCAAGTCATTGGCCTTGGCGCCAGTCACCGGCGAATAGGAGAACGCGCCGACACGGTCGAGTTGCGCTTCGTCGAGGAAATCCAGCAACTGCTCGAATTCGTCTTCGGTTTCGCCGGGGAATCCGACAATGAACGTGCTGCGGATGGTCAGCTCCGGGCAGATCGCGCGCCAACGCTGGATGCGCTCAAGGGTCTTGTCGACCGCGCCCGGCCGCTTCATCAACTTGAGGATGCGCGGGCTGGCGTGCTGGAACGGGATGTCCAGGTAGGGCAGGACCTTCCCTTCTGCCAT
The DNA here is from genome assembly GCA_038242955.1 of Lysobacterales bacterium. Classification (GTDB taxonomy): domain Bacteria; phylum Pseudomonadota; class Gammaproteobacteria; order Xanthomonadales; family Xanthomonadaceae; genus Thermomonas. The sequence continues at coordinate 43,917 of JBBSRO010000020.1, read as the reverse complement.
CAGCGGAATGATGTCGTCCACATGCGGGTACGGATACACGTAATGCAGGCGCGACCACACCCCCAATTCGCCGAGTCCTTCGCACAGCGCCTTCATGCGTGTTTGATAGATATTGTTTCGCCACAGACGTTCGGCGTATTTCACATCAACGCCGTAGGCACTGGTGTCCTGCGAGACCACCAGCAATTCCTTGACGCCGCCGCGGACAAGCTTTTCAGCTTCGATCAATACTTCATCGATTGGCCGGCTGACCAGGTCGCCACGCATCGACGGGATGATGCAGAAGCTGCAACGGTGATTGCAGCCTTCCGAAATTTTCAGATATGCATAGTGCTTCGGCGTCAGCTTCAGGCCGTAATCCGGCAACAGGTCCACGAACGGATTATGCTGCGGCGGCAATGCAAGATGCACCGCATCCATCACGCTGGCGTAGTCCTGCGGGCCGCTGATTGACAACACGCCTGGATGCGCTTCGCGAATAATCTCCGCGCGCTTGCCCAGGCAACCGGTCACGATGACCTTGCCGTTTGCCGCCATCGCTTCGCCGATAGCGTCAAGCGATTCAGCCACCGCGCTGTCGATGAAGCCACAGGTGTTGACCACCACCACATCGGCGTCGTCATAGGCCTGGACCAGATCGTAACCTTCACCCCGCAGCTGGGTGAGGATGCGCTCTGAATCGACCAGCGCCTTGGGGCAGCCGAGGCTGACGAATCCAACTTTAGGGTTTGTAGGTTTAGAAGCAGGCAGGGACATCGCATCACAAATGAACAGGGCGAACCGGCCGAGTGCCGGGCGTTCGCGGGCGCGAAGTATAGCGCTGCTGGTCTCGCGCCCGTCAGGCGTACCATCAAGGGCGACCGCAAAGGAGCCACGTAATGGCTGAATGGCAGACATTGATCACGCCCTCCGGCGACGTGCAGGCGTGGCTTGCGCAGGCGGAAAGCTCTTCACACGGCGCGGTAATTGTTGTTCAGGAAATTTTCGGCGTGACGGTTCACGTCCGCGACGTTTGCGAGCGCTTGGCGCAAGCGGGCTTCATTGCACTGGCGCCGGCGTACTTTGACCTCATCAAACCCAACGTGGAACTTCCATATGACCGCGCCGGCTCAAACGGTGGTCGCACATTGGTGAACAAATTGGGGTTGGACGGCGCGGTCGAGGTGACTAAAGCAGCCGCCGAGATGCTGCGCGAGAAAAGCCTGAACGTCGGCGTGATCGGCTTTTGCTGGGGTGGTACGGTCGCCTTCCTCGCGAATACGCGATTGAGTTTGCCCGCAGTCAGTTATTACGGTGCTCGCAACCTGCCATTCCTGGATGAAGCCGCGGCTGCTCCGCTGATGTTTCACTTCGGCAGCCGAGATCCACACATCACCCCGGACGCTGTCGCCGAACACGGCTTGAAACAGCCCCAAGCGGACGTCTTCGTGTATGAAGGCGCCGACCACGCCTTCAACCGCGACCCTGACCCGCCGTTCGACCCGGATGCCGCCGCATTGGCTTGGCAGCGCACCCTCTCGTTCTTCACGGAGCACTTGCAATGAACCGCTGGCACCTGCACCCGCAACTGGCCGACGACACCGTGCCCGTCATCGAACTGGCGCTGAGCGAAGTGCGCCTGATGGACGATGCCAATCATCCATGGCTGGTACTGGTGCCACGCATCGCAGATGTGTCGGAACTGATCGACCTCGATGCCGCGCAACGCACACAACTAACCGCAGAAATCGACGCAACCTCGCGCGCGCTGAAATCCTTGTTCAGGCCGGACAAATTGAATATCGCTGCACTCGGCAACATGGTCCCGCAGTTGCACGTGCACGTGATTGCACGCTTTCAAAACGACATCGCCTGGCCGCGCCCCGTGTGGGGCGTAGCCAACGCCAGGCCGTATGCGCCAGAGGCATTGATCGAACGCATAGAGGCCTTGCGCAGCGCGCTGGTCTGACGAACGTCTCCAGACTCGAGTCATTCACCCGGAAAACCGCACGCCAATCCCACGCTGGTGCGCGCGCAGATGCTGGGCGACAAGCCTGATGCGAGGCTCTGGACAATCCCTGCTTCCGCAATGGCTCCTTCGCCTCCACCCCCACCTTTTCGCCACCACCACCCTCAAAAGCATCGTAACGAAACGTTACGTACGTGCCCCATGCGCAGCGTCACTTAGCCCGCTGCGCAGTCTGGAACGACTGACGCGACCCGAGTGCTGCCCAAAGTTCACGTCGCCTTGCATCGTAGCTGTAGATCATGCGTCCTGCCGACTCGGAAACTGCTCCGCATGCACGCGTCCATTGCCAAGCCCGTCTCTGAGTTGGAAACCCACATACTCGCCACTGACTTTCCTTGCGTGGGCGCGAAATCCGCGCTGCATCGTGGCCAGCTACAAGCGTTGATTGCAGGCGACCTACGTTCTGGCCAGCATGATGCAGCCATCATGGACGCGCTCGGCGAGTTCATCCGACGCAATGATCGGGACGCGGTTTTCGTGTCATGCGCCGTGATGTTTCCAGAGACTCCTGTGCTGGATGAGGCGAGCTTCGAAACAGCTCTCTGGCGACGGCTTTCCGCCCTTCATGAGATGGACACGAAGCAGCACGTTTGGGATCAACGCGTGAGCAGTGACCCCGCGTCGGCCAACTTCAGCATGAGCTTGGGTGGTCAAGCATTTTATGTGGTCGGGATGCACCCTGGCGCAAGCCGGCAGGCACGCCGACTCACGAGTGCCGCACTTATGTTCAATCCTCACCAACAGTTTGAAATACTGCGCGCGGACGGGCGTTACGAGGCCTTGCGAAAGACCGTCGCCACGCGTGACCTGGCACTGGCCGGATCGCGCAATCCGATGCTCGCGGCACATGGAACGACATCAGCCGCCACTCAGTACAGCGGTCGTGCAGTCGCCAAGGATTGGGCTTGCCCGTTCCAGCCATCGCAGGGACGGTCATGATCGAAGTGATACCGCCGCGGTCCGGGGTCGCCTTTCATTTGGCGCAAGGTCAAACCCTTCGGGTCATAGATCCTGAAGGCGAACAAGTCGCAGACCTGATTGCATTCAATGCACTGGATACGGCCGAATGGTTGTCCTCGGGAAGGACCTTGGACTACGCGAGTTCGATTCGCCTGAGTACGGGAGATATTCTTTACTCGAACCGGAGCACACCGATGCTGACCATCGGCAAGGATGACGTCGGTTGTCATGACTTCCTGCTGGCACCCTGCTCCGCCGAAATGTTCGAGAAACTTTACGATGAAAAAATCCCTCATCGAGGCTGCTTCGGTAATCTGGCTGCCGCGTTGGCACCGCATGGCATCGGACCAGACGCAATTCCCACGGCGTTCAACGTCTTCATGAACGTACCGGTGGATGGCGCAACCGGGCGCCTTAGCGTTGAACCGCCGCGTAGCCGTGCTGGCGATGCGACGGAGTTCGCGGCGCACATACCCCTGGTGATCGGCTTGACCGCATGTTCGGCCGGACAGTCCAACAACTTCCGCTATAAGCCAATCCACTACCAGATCCTCGATGCGCGCTGAGACACGTGAAGTCGGCCGTTTCGAGCAACTGCCGAAGTGGCTCAACCTCGTGCCGATGGTCTCGCAATGGATTTGGCTCGGCTTGCGCCATGGCAGCTTTACATTGCCGTCGTCAACAAATCCAGGCATCACCTCCGGCGGCTTGGTCGGCGAAGGAAAGATGGAATATTTTACGGCGATGGGCGCGCGTGGCGTCGCGGCAACGGCGGCGCACATCGCTATCGTGACGGGGGAAGACCGTAGTGAGCAGCATTTGCAAAAACGCATCGACGGCGCCAGCTTGGCATTTCCACTGGTGGCCAAGCCCGATATAGGTTGGTGCGGCTATGGCGTACGCCTGCTGCACTGCATGCAGGACTTGACGAATTACGCACAACGATTTCCTGCCGATGCCGATTTCGTGCTCCAGCGCTACCTGCCAGAGCCGGGCGAAGCTGGCCTGTTCTACATGCGCCATCCAGCCGAGCCGGCAGGACGCCTGATCGGGATCCTGCTGCGCGACTACCCGCTCGTGATCGGTAATGGGAAGGATTCCATTGCGGCATTGGTTGCGAAAGATGCACGCATACAACGTGGAAGCGCCGATCCGATGCATGAGATCGGCTACGACGCGACGCGCATTCCGCCATTAGGCGAGCACGTCCGGCTTTCGACGGTTGCTTCGACCCGGGTAGGTGGCCGATATCGTGACGGAAGCGCCCTGGTGACGCAGGCATTGACCGCTGCTGTAGACGCGATCGCCAAGGACATGGGCGACCCCGCCACGGGTCCTTTCCTGGTGGGCCGCTTTGACGTGCGCTATCGCGATGAGGCGTCATTGCAACGCGGCGATTTCACAATCATGGAAGTCAATGGCGCCGGATCTGAAGCCGTGCATGCCTGGGATCCCAAGTACCAGATTCGCGACGTGTACCGAATCGTGTTTGCCAAGCAGCGGGAATTGTTTGCGATCGGCTCCGAGCAGCGCAGGCGCGGTCATCGTCCGATCCGAATGCCAGCACTGGCGCGCTTATATTTTCGACAACAGCGGCTCATCGCGCGCTATCCCCCATCCAACTGAGGCGCGGTCTACTGCCGTGGAGTTCCCGCGCGCCAGGGCTTCAGCCAGCTCCACAACAGCCATGGGACGCCAATAGTGACGAACGGGAGCAGTCCGTACAGCACGCGGTAAGCCAGAATCGCGGCCAACAAGCCCGGTCGCGCCTCGGCGGGAACACTTGCCAACATCGCCGCCTCGAACACACCCAAGCCGCCCGGTACGTGACTGACAACACCGGCCGCCTGCGCCAGCAAACACGTCACCGCGAAGACTGGCCAGCTCGCGAACGTGCCCGCGGGCAACAGGAACCACAGCGCAGCCAGGCACGCGGCAGACTCCAGCGCGGCGATGGGCAGGATTGCAGCCGTACGTTGCAGTTGGTCACGCATCCAACGCGCAAAAGTCGGCAGGCCGCTGTTGGCTTTACCACGCGATCCGAGCACGGCAACCAGAACCAAGGCGCCACCCACCAGCCACGCTGCAAGCTGCGAGTGCATTGCAGCCGAGGCAATCGCCAGGCACGCAGCAACCCCGGCAAACACGGCGGCGCCGACGGAAACCACGATGTCCACCACTTGCGCGGATGTCGCAGAATATGCCTTGCGACGTATCAGGACGCCGATCACGGCGTGCCAACCCAGCACATGGCCAATAGCATGGCTTGCAGCGCCGGCGACCATTGCGGTCAACGTCGAAATACGCAGGCTGGGATGCTTGTGCACCGCCCATGTCTCGATCATTGCGAGTCCCATAAAACTAGCTGCGGTAGTGAGTACCGATTGCAGTACTGATACCGCGCCGATGCGTAAAAAGGCGACCCGCAGCGCGATCCAATCCATTGCAGCGAATTGGCGGTTCAGCTCCCACCCGGCGACAACGAGCACGAGCAGCGGCAACACCAACGCGGCAACGCGACGCCACTTCATCCATGCAATCACTCCGCAGAGAGCCCGGTTACTAGTCCCGCTGCCACCTGCTCGTACAGCCGCCTCGCCAAGGCGCGCCGGTCGGCGAAACGCGAGGGCACCAGCGCTTTATGGAAGATCACTTGCAAGCGCGCACCTCGCAACCCAAGGAACGCGCGCAGATGCGGCAGCAATGACATGTCTCGGTGATAGGCGTACAGATCACGCACCCACGCAGCGTTGGCGACTCGGCCGTCAACTTCCTGAAGGCGCAGCGTGAATCCTTGGACCTCGGCCTCGTGCTGGGTCGGGGTCATCAAGACTTCAAGCAGGCTGGGGCGAAAAGGCAGGACCGCACTGCCATCGCTTGAAGTCCCCTCGGCGAACAGCACCACCACGCCACCCGCACGCACGGCCTCTTCAAAACGTTCGCCAGCTGCAAGCGCCTGGCGCGGTCGGCGACTGATGTAGACGGTTCTCTGCAGGCCTGCCAACCACCCAAAGATGGGCCAGCCTTCGATCTCCTGCTTCGCCACGAACCGCATCGGTCCCAGGCTGCCCAAGATTGGAACATCTAGGTATGAAAGATGATTCCCCAACCACACGACACTCCGGCCGAACGTCGGTTGGCCCACCACCTCCACTCGGATACCCAAGACGCGAAGCGCCAGCCAATGGATCAGGCGCGGCAACGGACCGGGCATGCGATGCGGAAACAGCAGGCGCCACACGCCTTGCGGTATTACGAGCACCAACCCTAAAGTCGCCAAGAGCACACCGCGCGCACATAACCGCAGCAGATGGGTGACTGCGTTTCGGCCTGCACTCATCACCCCGGTCGTCACGATGTCGCTAGAGCATCATCGGCATCAGCCTGCCGAAACTGACGCTGGTAGCGCGGCGTGAGCGAACTGGTCAGCATCACGATGCAGACGTCGACGCAATCGAAGGTGTCATCACGGGCGCCGCCATCGCCGATCCAAGCCCCGGCACTCAGGTAGCCGCGCACCAGTGGTTCGAGGCCGCGATGGCCACGTCGTCCTTCGCCGGCGCCTTCCGCCAGCACGGCAGGCTCTACCCGACGTCCATTCAATGCGACGGGACGCAGATGGGCGGGAGCCAAGTGGGCGTGATGCAGCAACGCTAGCTGCGTTCGAGTCGTACGCGCAGGTGATTCGCGCAAGCTCGCGCAACCGAACAGCAGCTCTGTGCGGTGTTTGGCTCCGTACTCGGCAATACCGCGCCATAGCATTTGCAGGACTGGCAGCGCGCGATACTCAAGTTTGACGCAACTGCGTCCGAGTTCCAGCAGCCTCAAGCCAGATTCAAGCAGCGGCGCAAGATCGAATTCCTCACTGCTGTAAAACGTATCATTCGTACCTAGCCGTTCTGAAGGCAACAAACGATAGTTGCCGACCACTTGCCCTTGCTCAGGGGTGCGCGCGTGATCGATCACCAACAGGTGATCCATGATCGCGTCGTAGGGATCCGCATCCAGTCGACTGCCAAGCATCGCGTGGTCAGCACGTGCGCCGCATTCTTCGTAGAAGACTTCGTAGCGCAGCCGCTGTGCCTGCACGACTTCATGGCGGGTGCGTGCGAGCCGGACTTCAATCTGCTCCAGCCCCATCACATCTCCTGCCGAATGAATGACTTGGAACAACAGGTGCCGACACGAATTATTCGGCCCAGCAGCAGAATCACGGCGAGCAAGTCAACGTGGGATGACGGCTTGAATCAGGTCTTCGGCAGCGTCACTCCGGTCTGCCCTTGGTACTTGCCGCCGCGGTCCTTGTACGAGGTCTGGCAGACGTCCTCGGCATCGGCCTGGAAGAACAGCATCTGCGCCACGCCTTCGTTGGCGTAGATGCGCGCCGGTAGTGGCGTGGTGTTGCTGAATTCCAAGGTTACGTGACCTTCCCACTCCGGCTCTAGCGGGGTCACGTTGACGATGATCCCGCAGCGCGCGTAGGTGCTCTTGCCGAGGCACACCACCAAGGTATCCCGAGGGATACGGAAGTATTCGACCGTGCGCGCCAACGCAAACGAGTTGGGCGGGATGATGCATTCATCCGCTTCAATATCGACAAAACTCTTCGGGTCGAATTGCTTGGGGTCGACAATGGTCGAATTGATGTTGGTGAAAATCTTGAACTCGCGTGAGCAGCGCACGTCGTATCCGTAACTCGAAGTGCCGTAGCTGACGATGCGTTTGCCATCGACTTGCTTGACCTGACCAGGCTCAAACGGTTCGATCATGCCGTTCTGCTCGGCCATGCGCAGGATCCAGCGGTCGCTCTTGATGCTCATGCAGGCTCGTCGTTTATTGCGGGTGAACCCGCGATTCTACGGCGTTGCGTGCCTCTGATCAGCTACCCAGCAAGGAGGCCATGATCGAGCCACGGATTTTCGGCCTCTTGTCGAGTGCCGCCAGCAATACCCTGGCAGTATCGCGATAGGCCTTCGCCGCACTGGAGTCCGGCTCTGCGACCACAATCGGCACGCCACCATCACCGTGCTCGCGAATGCCGATTTCCAGGGGCAGCGAACCCAACACTGGCACGTCGTACTCCGTCGACATTTTTTGCGCGCCGCCCTGCCCGAAAATATGTTCGGCGTGACCACAGTTCGTGCATACGTGCACGGCCATGTTCTCGACCAAGCCCAAGGTGGCGATGCCGAGTTTCTCGAACATCTTGAACGCCTTGCGCGCATCCAGGGTCGCAATGTCCTGTGGCGTGGTGACGATAACAGCGCCAGCCACCGGGATCTTCTGCGCCATGGTCAGCTGGATGTCGCCGGTACCCGGCGGCAGGTCAACCACAAGTACATCAAGGTCGCCCCATCGGGTTTCGTTGAGCAATTGAGTCAGCGCCGAGGTCGCCATCGGCCCGCGCCAGATCATTGGCGTGTCCTGGTCGACTAGCAGTCCGATCGACATCGCTTCGATCCCGTGCGCGCGAAGCGGCTCGATGGTCTTGCCATCCGGACTGTCCGGCCGCCCTGAAAGACCGAGCATCATCGGTACGCTGGGACCATAGACATCGGCATCCAGCACGCCAACAGACAGTCCCTCCGCTGCCAGGGCTAGTGCAAGGTTGACGGCTGTCGTGGATTTGCCCACACCGCCTTTGCCCGAACCGACAGCAATGATGTTGCGGACATTGGCCAGGGGCTTGAGCTCACCCTGGACGGCATGGGGGGAAAGACGAGACATAGTGAAGCCATCGATTCGGCAGATGTACCAATTTTAGCGCCACCGTAGCCAACGTCCTAACCCGCCCCACGGCCCCCGTGCCGAAGCACCACTGAGAATGCGGCCGCGGCCCATACACAGGCCGCATATCGCTAACTGAACGACTCAGGGAGTTCGGACTTCCGTACCGGTGCGGATGGGGTATAAAACACCCATCGGGCGCGTCGCGCCCCACCATTTCCCTGGGAGGGGACAGCACATGCGCAAGATTATCCTCGCCGTCGCGCTCGCTTCGGTGGCCTTCTCGGCCTCGGCACAAGATCTCACCTCACCGATTGGCAAATGGAAGACGCTCGACGACAAGACCGGCAAGCAGATGACCCTCACCGAAGTCTATGAGGCCAAGAACGGCACGCTGGCTGCCAAGATCATCGAGAATCTCGGCCAACCGCCAATCTGCGATACCTGCAGCGGAGTCCACAAGGGCAAGCCCGTCGTGGGCATGGTCACGGTCTGGAACATGAAAGCCGAAAAAGACGGCACCTGGGGCGGCGGCAACGGCTACAAGCCGTCCGAAGACACCAGCTTCAAGGCCAAGAGCATGAAACTCATCGACGGCGGCAACAAACTGGAAGTCACTGGCTGCAAGGCGATTTTCTGCCGCACCGCCACATGGGTTCGTGCGAACTGACACTGCTGATGTGAATCCATTGATGTAAAACCGCGAAACGGCCCAAGATGGGCCGTTTCCGTGTCTGGCGAGGACTTCTCTATGCGCTCCATCATCTTGATCGCCCTGCTGAGCTTGGCCTCATTCCCGATGCTGTCTGCGCAAGCGCAACAGGCGCCGACCGGTCGCTGGAAAACGATTGACGACGAGTCGGGCAAGCCCAAGTCGGTCGTGGAGATCTACCAAGCCCGCGACGGCAGTTTCGCTGCAAAAGTGATCCAGATTCTCGATACGAAGGAAGGCCCCGATCCGCGTTGCGTGAACTGCAAAGGCAGCAACAAGGACAAGCCGATCAAGGGCATGGTGATCCTGTGGGGTCTCAAGCCTGAGAATGATGATGGTCGCGGCGGCCACTGGAGTGGCGGACGCGTGCTGGACCCGGAGAACGGCAAGACTTACAAATCCAAGCTGGAGTTACTGGATGATGGCCGCAAGCTAGGCATGTCCGGCTGCATCGCATTCTTCTGCCGGCAGCAAGTGTGGGTGCGCCAGTAATTCGCATACAGTCTCGTTGCCCAGCACTTTGGAATTCCGGCACTGCCGGGGTTTCGCATGCCAGGGCAACTGCAGCGCGCATGCGATAATCGGTAACCCCGCTTCACACCGATACCCGCTGATGCCCCGCAACGCACTCGTCACCAATGCCCTGCCCTATGCCAATGGCCCGCTTCACTTGGGTCACTTGGTCGGGTACATCCAAGCCGACATCTGGGTGCGCGCGCGGCGAATGGCCGGTGGCACGGTGCATTTCGTCTGCGCGGACGACACCCACGGCACGCCGATCATGTTGGCCGCCGAAAAAGCCGGGGTCACGCCGGAAGCCTTCATCGCGAACATCCAGGCCAGCCATGAACTGGACTTCGCCGAGTTCGGCGTCGCGTTCGATCATTACGACTCGACCAACTCCCCACGCAACCGTGTGATGACCGAAACCATCTACGCCGCGCTGCAAGCGGGGGGTCACATCGGGCAGCGGTCAGTACAGCAGTTCTACGATCCAGCCAAGGGCATGTTCCTGCCTGATCGCTACGTCAAGGGCATCTGTCCGAAGTGCGACACCCCAGACCAGTACGGGGACAACTGCGAACACTGCGGTGCGACGTATGCGCCGACCGAACTCAAGGAACCGAAGTCGGTGGTGTCCGGAGCCACGCCAGAACTACGCGATTCCGAGCATTTCTTTTTCGAGGTGGGCGGCTTCCAGGACTTCCTGCAGGCATGGATGCAGGGCGACGTCGCGGCGCCCGGCGTGAAAGCCAAGCTACGCGAGTGGCTGGATGCAGAAGGCGGACTGCGCGCGTGGGACATCTCGCGCGACGCGCCGTATTTCGGCTTCCAGATCCCGGGCCAGCCCGGCAAGTTCTTCTATGTCTGGCTGGACGCGCCAATTGGCTACCTGTCCAGCTTCCAGGCTCTTTGCGAAGCGCGCGAAATCGAATTCGACGCGTACCTGCGCCAGGACAGCGAGGCTGAGCTGCACCACTTCATCGGCAAGGACATCGTCAATTTCCACGGCCTGTTCTGGCCGGCGGTATTGCACGGCGCAGGGTTTCGCGCGCCCACCCGGCTGCACGTCAACGGTTACCTGACCGTGGACGGCGCCAAGATGAGCAAGTCGCGCGGCACCTTCGTGATGGCGCGCACCTATCTGGATGCCGGTTTGGCACCGGAAGCACTGCGTTATTACTTTGCGACCAAGACCGCTGGCGGCGTCGATGACCTCGACCTAAATCTCGGCGACTTCGTGGCGCGGGTGAACAGCGACGTGGTCGGCAAGTTCGTCAACCTGGCCAGTCGCTGTGCGGGCTTTATCGAGAAGCGTTTCGATGGCCAACTTGCAGCAAGCCTGCCGGAACCGGATACGTACGCACGCTTTGTCGCGCAATTGCAGCCTATTGCCGCCGCCTACGAGCGCAACGAGGCCGCCACGGCACTGCGCCTCACGATGGCGCTGGCGGATGAAGCCAACCAGTACATCGACGTACACAAGCCTTGGGTGCTCGCCAAACAGGAAGGCGCTGACGCGCAACTGCAGGCCGTATGCACGCAAGGCCTGAATCTGTTCCGCATACTGGCGGTGGCGTTGGCGCCAGTCATGCCGCGCGTGGCTTGGCACGTTGAAGCATTCCTGGCCGCGCCGGTCAGCGAATGGGGCGCGCTTGCGAAGCCACTGCTCGCGCATCGCATCCAGCATTACATCCCGCTATTCACGCGCATTGATCCCAAGCAGATCGAGACGATGATCGACGCCAGCAAGGACACGCTTGCATCTACGCTTGCGCCCACCACGCCGGTGACCTCAGCAAAGAAACCAGTGATGCCAGCCCCTGCTGAAGCCAGCAACAAAAGTGAGCTCATCGGCATTGACGACTTCGCCAAGCTCGACCTGCGGATCGGCAACGTGCTCGAATGCGGCTTCGTTGAAGGCTCGGACAAGCTGCTGCGCTTCCTGTTGGATGCCGGTGATCTCGGCCAACGGCAAATCTTCTCCGGCATCCGCGCGAGCTACGCCGAGCCGCAAAAACTCGTTGGCCGCAACGTGGTGTTCATCGCCAACCTGGCACCACGCAAGATGCGCTTCGGCATTAGCGAGGGCATGATTTTGTCGGCTGGCTTTGATGGCGGTGACTTGGCACTGCTGGATGCCGATGCCGGCGCGCAACCGGGCATGCCGGTGAAGTGAGCGCACGCGCGCCGCTCAGGTCAAACGAACTGGTCGAACGACTCGACCGCATCCTGCCGCAGACGCAATGTGGCCAGTGTGGTTATGACGGGTGTCGTCCGTATGCCGAAGCGTTAGCCGCTGGCGATGCAGGGATCGACCATTGCCCACCCGGTGGCGACGCCGGAGCGCGTGCATTGGCGCATGTGCTTGGCATGCCTGCCCTGCCCTACGACCGCAAACGTGGCGAACAGCCGCCGCCATTGCTTGCGAGGATTGTGGAGGCCGACTGTATCGGCTGCACCAAATGCATCCAGGCCTGCCCGGTGGACGCGATCATTGGTGCCAGCAAGCATATGCACGTTGTGATCGAATCATTGTGCACCGGCTGCGCGCTGTGCGTGGCGCCATGCCCGGTGGATTGCATCCTGATGCTGCCAGCTTCGTAACACCAACCACCTCATTGATCGAACCAATGAGTAGACCGCGAGAGCGTCGGGTGAATCGCGTAGCGGCATTTCGAGCCGCGTAGCGAATCACCCGGCGCTAGGCGCCGTCGTGCAAACCGTGACGAACACCAGCCTGTCGAGTTACTCGACTTCGCAGGTATCGCAGACGCGTTCGACTTTGTAGCCCTTTGCACGCAGCTTCTCGACCAGGCCATCCTTGCCCAGCAGATGCACGCTACCGACGACTACTAGCGTATCGTCCTTGGTCGAGCCGGTCAGACGCTTCTCGACCTGTGGCAGCCAGCCATTATTGCGATCCACGTTCATCAACTTGTAGGAGACGGGCGTCTTCGTCGCCATTTCTGCGCGCATCCCGCTGTCGATCTTGGCAACATTACCCGTGCGCCACGACTCATGCATGTCACGCAACTGCTTGACGGCCTTGGCAGGGTCATCGAGGAACTCGTTTAGTTCCTGCGCCTGCTCCGCATAGGGGATTGAATCCATGGCTTTGAACTGGGCATCCACCGTTTCCAACCCTGCAGTTGGCTTGCCCGCCTTGGCAGCCCGCGCCATCAGATTGCTGTCCAACCCAAGCTCAGGCTTGAAACCCATCGATTGGGTGATGCCCATGAGCAAGCCAAGGCTGACCGCCCAAGGCTCACTTTGCTCCATTGCCTGCGCCGATCCGCCGCCTGCCACCATCATCTTGTCGAGTTTCTCCAGCGTAGGCTTGGGCAATACGGTGCTGAGCGATTTGCCAGGCTCGTACGCCATGTATTTCTGCGCTGTTGCCGCGGTATCAGGCGACGTCATCTCGCGGGGATCGATCTCGAACAGCAACGATTCGGCATCCTCGAAGGCCCGATCGATTTCCACCGGCAACGGATAGTCGTCGGGTTTCAGTAGATGGAACGAACCCAACAGGTACACGCTGTTGTCGGCATCGGACACCTTCCACAAAAAGGGTCGCTTGACAGATGCAGGTGCTGATGCAGCACTCGATGCCGGAGTCGATGTGGGCTTGGCGGTCGTTGGGCTCGCGGACTGCGCGGCGTTGGCCATAGGGACGGCGAACGTGACGGCGAGTGCGACGGCCAGGGCAAACGGGAGGCGACGGATATTCAAAGCATGATCCTTGTTCAAATGCACGATGGCGTGAGATCGGTACGGGTCAGTGCCCGGATTTCGCGTAAGCTTTTTCGCCTGCTTCGACTGCCAGGTCAAGCCGGTTTTCCGGTGGCGGCAGCGGGCACGTCGCGAATGACGTGAATGCGCAGGGCGGGTTGTAGGCCTGGTTGAAGTCGATCACCACATTACCTTGAGCGTCCGGCATCGGCGCATCTATGAAACGGCCCGCGCCATAGCTGCCGTGGCCGCTGGTACGGTCTGCCAACACCAGGAACAACGTGCCCTCGCCTTCGTCCAGCGCCTCCAGGCGGAACGTCTTGCTACCGCGCTCGAATTCCAGCACGCCGGGATTGGCCATCTCATCGGTGCTGCCGATGATGTTGGCGATTGGCATGGTCTTGCCTGGCGGGTTCGGGATGAAACGCGCCTTGACCTGCCAATTCTTGTCAGCAGACCAGTAGTCCAGGCCCGCGAAGTGCAGGCGAGTGTCGGCATCGGCATGCTTTACCCGCAGGCGATATCCGCCAGCACGCACGATGACCGTGGCCACGCCCTTGCCGCCGTCGAAGCTGATTTTGCTCGGACCTTCGGGCTGGGTGTCATCGCGTAACGCGATGCTGCCTTGCACAGGCGCATCGTCGACATTCACGTCGACGCCTTTCTCGGGAACGAAAGTGATCGCGTCTGGCTTGATCGTTAGCACACCTAAATGCGCGGGTCCCATCGCGAGACGAATCCCATTATCGGCCGCACTACCCAGCCGATGCGCACCGGGTTGCAACACATGCAGGCCAATGAGGCTGGCCCAACCATCCGATTTTGTCAGGCCCGCGAGTCGCTCGGCGCGCCAATCCTGTTGTTGCTTCACGAACGCTACTTCATCCATCGTGTGATCGACCGCCGTGGTGGGTGATGGGCTTTGCTGGCAGGCTGTGCACAACAGCCCGACTACCAACACTGTGACCATACTTTTCATGATTGCCATCATCGTCCGCGCAGGAACCATCGATCCATCTCCGCCAGGTTGAAGCGCGTCCAGGTTGGACGGCCATGGTTACATTGCCCGGAACGCTCGGTCGCTTCCATATCCCGCAGCAAGGCATTCATTTCGTGAATCGTGAGGCGACGGTTGGCGCGTACGGCGCCATGGCAGGCCATCGTCGACAGCAGCTCGTCGCGGGTTTCCTCGATGCGGCGCGTCGTCCCATGCTCACGCAAGTCGCCGAGCACGTCACGCAGCAAGGCTTCCACGTCCCCCTGCGCCAACAACGCCGGCACGCTGCGCAACAGCAATGATTGCGGCCCACTGCGCGCGACTTCGAAACCCAACTTGGCTAACGTGTCGACTTCGCGCTCGGCAATGTCGGCCTCTCGTTCTGACACCGACATGCTGGACGGCACCAGCAATGGCTGTGTGCGCAGACCTGCGCCATCGTGCGCGGTTTTGAGTTTCTCGTAACCGATGCGTTCGTGCGCGGCGTGCATGTCGACCACGATCAGGCCGTCGACGTTTTCAGCCAATATGTAAATACCATGCAACTGCGCAATCGCGAAGCCCAGTGGCGGCATGCCCTGGTCGTCGTCCGCGGGCATCGGCACAGAGCCATCCGAAATCGATTCTGGAGAACGGTCAGCATAGAGCGCGGCATACGCGGCGGGTGCATCGCCAACATTCAAGCGGATGCCAGCTTGTCGTGGTGGCATCGCCCAGCTGTTCGATGTGGGACTCGGTGCAGGATGCGCGGCATCGTGATGCGGCATGCTGCCGGCGCGCGTCTCAGCCAATGCCTCATGCAGGGTGCGATAGACGAAGTCGTGCACCAGACGCGATTCGCGGAAACGCACTTCGTGCTTGGCCGGATGCACGTTGACGTCCACGCCGCGCGGATCGAGCTCCAGGAACAACACATACGCCGGGTGCCGGCCATGGAACAGCACATCGGAAAACGCCTGTCGCACTGCGTGCGCGACATTGCGATCACGCACGGCGCGGCCATTGACGTACAGGTATTGCTGATCGGTGCTGGAGCGGTTGTATGCCGGTTGCGCGATCCAGCCATGCAGGCGCAAGCCAGCACCACTGTGATCGACGCGCAACGCATTACGTGCGAAGTCCTGGCCAAGTGCTTCGTGCAGGCGTGCATCTGATAAAAGATCGTTCTCGCCCTTCCAGCGCCGCGACGGTTTCCCGTTGTGCGAAACGCGCAATTCGACATCAGGCCGCGCCAATGCCAGCGAACGCAGCCATTCTTCGATGTGCGACAACTCGGTACGCTCGGCGCGCAGGAATTTGCGCCGCGCCGGTACGTTGTAGAACAGGTCACGCACCTCGACCGTGGTACCTGTCGGATGCGATTGCGGTACGACCTCACCGATTCGGCCACTTTCAACCTGCAACATCGCGCCATGTTCTGCCGCGTGGTGGCGTGATATCAGCGAAAAGCGACTGACCGATGCTACCGAAGGCAAAGCTTCGCCGCGAAACCCCAGCGTCGCCACGGCTTCCAGATCATCGATGCTGGCGATCTTGCTGGTGGCATGCCGGGTCACTGCCAGCGGCAACTCAGCCGGGGGAATGCCGCCGCCATCGTCGCGGATGCGGATCAGGCGCACACCGCCTTCTTCAAGATCGATATCGATCCGGCGCGCGCCGGCATCGAGTGCGTTTTCGACCAGTTCCTTCACCACGGACGCAGGACGCTCGACGACTTCGCCGGCCGCGATCTGGTTGATGAGGGTATCGGGAAGTTGGCGGATGCTCACGCAGCGAGTTTAACGCGGGAGCGTGTCACGCAAATTAGTTGCGTACGCCGTCATGGAAATCTTGCGCCGGAACCCGGCGCGCGGTGTTCAGGGACTACCACCGGCGGTCGCGGTCGCAGACTGCGACGCCAGCGCGCGCGCCGCGTACAGCGTGCCCGGTGGTGGCTGGCGCGAGAAATAATCGTCGACACCATTCAGGATGGCGGAAGCCAACGTGCGCTGGAATGCAGGATCGGTCAGCCGCTTTTCCTCGTCCGGATTGGAAATGAACGCTGTTTCCACCAGCATCGCCGGCATCTTGTCGGAGGTGCGCAGCACAGCGAAATTGGCGCGCTCGATGTCAGGCTTGTGGTTGTTGCCCACGCGCTTCAACCCGCTGAGCACATGGTCGGCCGCATCTTCTGACGCTTTCATGTTGCCGCTCTGGGTCAAGTCGAGCAGTACCGACGTCAGCGTGTTGTCCGCGGTGCGCACACGCGCCCCACCGATCACATCGGCAGCATTTTCCTTGTCTGCCAGCCAACGCGCGCGCTGCGAGGACGCTCCACGGGTGGACAACACATAGACAGATGAGCCACGCGCCGAACGGTTTTCCGCCGCATCGGCATGGATTGAAAGGAAGATGTCTGCCTTGTTGGCACTGGCCCGGCGCGCGCGCTGGGGCAGTGGCACGTATTCGTCAGCATCGCGGGTCAGGAAGGCCTTGAGGCCTGGCGTGGCATTGACCTGCCGCGCGAGCTCACGCGCGATCGCAAGTGTCACATCTTTTTCCCGCGAGCCGTTCTTGCCATGCGCACCCGGATCCTGTCCTCCATGGCCAGCATCAATGGCTACCACCAGCGGACGCATGCCAGGCTGCAAGGCATGCCGCACGATGGGTGCTGGTACGTTTTCCGAAATGGGCGTGGCAGCCGCATCCACTGCAGGCTGGCCCGTCGCGATGCGAGTTGCGACACCGGTGGCAACAACGCCCGGCATCGGCGTTGCGGTTGGCATGGCGCTGTTGGCGACGACTTTGTCAGTGGCAGCAGCATCTACCGCGATAGCGGCTATCACCGGCGTATGAGCCGACTTGCGCGCGATCTCTGCAATGAGATCCAACGTAGTCCCTGCGGCCGGTATTGCGGGCGGCTGGCTTGTTACCGGCTTCGCAAGTGCAGTCAGCGTGACAGGCATCGCGCCATCGCCCGGCCACTCAAGGACCAGCCGCGGGCCTTCCGCAGACTGTTCGATACGTGGTTTGAGCGGACTTGTATGGCTGGCGAGGTCGAATACGATGCGAACTGTACCCGGCTCCGGCTGTCCGCTTCGAACGCCTTTCACTACGCCAGCCGGCGGTGGCAACACCAGGCCCCGACTGAGGCTGCTAGCCGGAAAGTCCACGACCAGGCGGTCAGGGTTTCGCAAGTCGATCAGCTTGTATTGGCTTTCGCGGTCCAAGAGCAGCTCTGCTCGGGTACCGGTAGCACCTGTATCCACTCGCAAACTCTTGATCTCAGAGGCATTCGCAAGATTCACGCACAACGCCGCAGCGCCCAGTGCGGCGCCGAGGACTGCCTGCTGCAAGTTGATTCCGTTCACGTGCATATCCCCGAGTTAAGCACTTGTTATGGAGCTTGACAAGTACTTTTCCCTTAATAATCCATAACCTGCCGAACTTTCCTGCCATTCGCTAGCAACAATAGCCTGCAAGCCTCGCTAGTGGGTCAATGACGCAACCCACGCTTCGCCCACCAGACTTGCGGGCTGCAGGCGGCAACGGCGGCCCGCACCTTCGAGCTCGAATTCAATCTTCAAATCCGGCAAGGGCAAGGCCCCCTGTCCGCGTTCGGGCCATTCGACCAACCAAAGTCGGATTTCGCCAGCATCAAGGCCGAGGAACTCCAGTTCTCCTGGATCGCCAATCCTGTACAAATCGAGGTGCAGAGCCATTCCGCCGGCAGGAAGCGAGTATTGCTCGACCAGGGTGTACGTAGGGCTACGGATCGTGCCGGTCACGTCCAGTGCGCGCAGCAAGGCGCGTGCGAACGTTGATTTGCCAGCGCCAAGGTCGCCATGCAGCTCAACCACGGCTTGCGCAGGCAGGTGCTGGGCCAACCGCGCACCGAGTGTGGCAGTGGCGTCAGCGTCGGACAGGAAGAGATCGTACATGTCCCTATCGTCGCACTGGATTAGCCAACCGACGCAGCCAGGACAGCAGGTCACTTGGCAACAGGCCGCGTTCGCCATCCTCGCGTGCTGCCGCATCACCCGCCGCAGAATGTAAAAGGGCGCCAGTGGTAGCCGCATCACATGGCGACAGCCCTTGTGCCAGCATCGCTGCAATGCAACCTGTCAGCAAGTCGCCCATACCGCCGACAGCCATCCCGGGATTGCCGGCATCGATCACCACGAGCTGAGAATCCGGCGACGCAATGATCGTCCCTGCACCCTTCAACACGATCTGCGCGCCATAACGTTCGCAAAGTGCTTGCACTGCTGCAAACCGGTCGCGCTGGATGTCGGCAGCATCACAACCCAGCAGCCGACCAGCTTCACCCGGATGTGGCGTCAGCACATCTTGCGGACGCAGCATGCGCGGAGACCGCGCGAGCAGGTTCAATGCATCGGCGTCGACCACACGTGGTTTCTCACTGGCCATGACGGCATCGAACAGCCCCCGCCCCCACGCCGATTGCCCAAGTCCGGGACCGATCGCGACGACATCTGCACTTGCAAGCAGCGCAGGTAAATCACCTGCCGATGCGACTGCATGCGCCATTATTTCGGGCCGACGCGAGAGCAACGCAGGCACATGCTCGCCACGCGTGGCGACGCTGACCAAGCCCGCGCCACAGCGCAATGCCGCTTCCGCGGCAAGCAGTACCGCGCCGCCACCGCCATGATCGCCGCCCATGCACAAGACATGGCCATTGCGGCCTTTGTGGCTGTTGCACGCACGCAGCGGCAGCATGGCTTGGAGTGCATCAACCGCATAGGCATGAGCACTGGCCTCGACGACATCGAACAACGTGGCCGGCAAATCGAGGGTTGCCAGTTCAAGTTCGCCGACATGCTCCAACGCATCGCCGGTACTCAGGCCGCGATGCGCGGCGATGAACTGCAACGTTCGTAGCGCGACGACCGAAACTCCCGGGACGTTTCCGGTGCGCGCATCGACGCCGCTTGGCACATCAAGCGCGAGCACTGGCGCCGACTGCGCATTGATCGCTTCGATCAAGACGGAAGTGCTGGCATCCGGCGCATGAGAAAAACCTATGCCAAACAGCGCATCGACGATGAGATCTGCCTCTGTCAACGCATCAAGTGATTCGACTACACTGCCGCCACTGGCGAGGTATTCATCGCAGGCACGTTTTGCCAGAGCCCTTGCGGAGACATGCTCGGGCAAGTGCACGATGCGCACCTCACATCCTGACATGTGGGCATGACGGGCCAGCACATAGCCGTCGCCGCCATTGTTGCCCGGCCCACACACCACCACCACGCGCCGGGCTTGCGGCCAATGCGCAAGTACACAACGCCATGCGGCTTCACCCGCACGTGCCATCAAGGTAAAGCCATCTCCGTCGCAACGTTCAATACCACGCGCTTCCAGCATGTGCAGGGCGTCGACGTCGTACAGGGCTCGGATTGCAGGCATACGGGGATTCTAATCGGCACCTGCCATCGGGTGCGCTTCTATACTTCACGGGTGGACACGCTCATACCCGACTACATCGCCCTCGCCGCTCGCATCCGCGCGTTGGCGCAGGCTGCCGGCTTCCAGCGTGTCGGCATTTCAGGGGTGGAACTCGCCACCGACGAAGCCCACCTCAATGACTGGCTCTCGCAGGGCCTGCATGGCTCGATGGAATGGATGGCGCGGCATGGCGACAAGCGCTCACGTCCGGCCGAGTTGGTACCGGAAACGCTGCGGGTGATTTCGGTCGGGCTGGATTACGGGCAGGATCCCGATGCTGCCTGGGCCAACCTGGCCGATGGCGAACGCGCCTATGTCGCACGCTACGCGCTGGGTCGCGATTATCACAAGCTGATGCGTCAACGCCTGCAGAAACTTGCCGACGTGGTGGCGGATGAAATTGGTCCGTTCGGGCATCGCGTATTCGTGGATTCCGCGCCGGTGCTGGAGCGCGCACTGGCCCGCAACGCAGGGCTTGGCTGGATTGGCAAGCACACTTGCTTGATCGACAACGAAGGCGGCAGCTGGTTTTTTCTGGGCGAAATTTTCGTCGACTTGCCCCTGCCGACTGACCCGCCCGCGACCGCGCATTGCGGCAGCTGCGTGCGCTGTATTGATGTCTGCCCGACCGCCGCGATCACTGCGCCGTACAGACTGGACGCGCGCCGCTGCATTTCCTACCTGACCATCGAGCATGAAGGCAGCATCGATGAGGAACTGCGGCCGCTGATCGGCAACCGCATTTTTGGTTGCGACGACTGCCAGTTGATCTGCCCGTGGAACAAGTTCGCCAAGCGCACGGATGAGCCGGATTTTCGTTCACGCAACAATCTGGATCAGGCGAGCCTTGCCGAACTGTTTGCTTGGGAAGAAGACGAGTTCCTGCGTCGTACCGAAGGTTCGGCCATCCGCCGCAGCGGGCACGAACGCTGGCTACGCAACATCGCCGTGGCGCTGGGCAATGCACCGTATAGCGAATCAGTGATCACTGCATTGCAATCGCGACGCGAACATCCGTCAGCCGTGGTTCGAGAGCACGTGGATTGGGCGTTGTTGCGGCAGCAAATATATGCGAGGCCGGCTGATCCCGAGTCACTCCGGGACACGCCGATTGAAAAAATGGGGTCAGATTGAATTTCCTGCCGGCGAATTCAATTCGCTCTGGCAACGCGATCAGGAAACTTCACTCTGACCCCATTTTTCAGGAATCGCCGCGAATCTCCCGCAGCAATTCGCGCGTGACCGCATCGTCAGCTTCGCCTTCACCACTCAACACCGGCAGCAAGCGACTGGCAACCTGCTTGCCGAGCTCAACGCCGAACTGATCGAAGGCATTGATGCCCCAAAGCACCGCTTGCAGGTACACGCTGTGCTCGTACATCGCCAGCAGCATACCCAGCGATTCCGGTATCAATGCATCCAGCAACAGCAATGTGCTCGGGCGATTCCCCGGGTAATGACGATGCAGGTCGTCACTGGCCTGGCCATTTGCGAGCGCCTCGACCTGCGCCAGCAGGTTGGCAAGCAGCATCTGGTGGCTTCCCGCATGCGCATGGTCGTTGTGCAACACGCCGATGAAATCAGCCGGTATCACTTGACTGCCCTGATGCAGGGCCTGGAAGAAACTATGTTGGCTATCAGTGCCGGCACCACCCCACCAGACGGCAGCGGTGTCAGTCGCAACCGGCGTTCCGTCCGTGCGCACCGACTTGCCAAGGCTTTCCATCGCCAGCTGCTGCAGGTAGTTGGTCAGTAATTTCAGGCGTTCGTCGTACGGCAGCACCGCTTGCGTCGCTGCATGCAGGGCATTGCGGTTCCAGACAGCAGTCAATGCATGCCAAACCGCGATGTTCTCGCGCAGCGGAGCCGATGCGGCGTGCGCATCCATGGCGGCGGCACCCGCCAACAATTGTTCGAAACGATCCATTCCCAATGCCAGCGCAATCGGGAAGCCGACTGCCGACCACAGCGAATAGCGCCCACCTACCCAGTCCCACATCGGCAGGCTGCGTTCGGGCGGAATGCCGAATTCCGCGACGTGATCTAGGTTGCTGCTGACTGCAAACAAGCGCGTGTGATCACCCAGCCATGCGCGGACGATGCCGCCATTGAGCAGGCTTTCCTTTGTAGTGAAACTTTTCGAAATGACGACGGCAGCGGTACGCGCCGGGTCCAGCCCGGAAAGCACGCGCTGCGCAGCGTTGCCATCCAGATTGGAAATGAAGTGAACGCGGAAGCGTGCGCTTGGCAAGGCCAGCGCATCTACGATCAGTCGCGGCCCGAGATCCGAGCCGCCAATCCCGATACTGACGATGTCGGTTACATCGGAGGCAGTCAACGCGTGGATCATCGCGCGCATGCGCTCACGCGCGGCATGTGCCTGCGCATGTGCATCGCGTGTGGCCGAAGTTTCTGACGGCTCGCCACGCAGAGCGGTGTGCAGCGCAGCCCGGCCTTCCGTGGAATTTACCGGCTCGCCGTCGACTAGACGCCGCATTGCGTCTGCGAGGCCCGCGTCTTCGGCAATCGCGAACAATGCATCCAACGCCTGCCGGTCATAACGCTGGCGAGCAAAGCTTGCGTACAGTGGACCGACCCGCAACGCGAAGTCATTCGCGCGTCGGGGATCTTCGGCAACCAGCCTCGAAATCGTGCTTCCGGCCAGCCGTGCAGCTTCTGCTTCAAGGCCGACCAGGCGTGGGCTCATGCTGCCTGCTTGGGCATCGAATGATTGGTATGGGTCAGCCGGTTCTCGCGGTCCACGTACACAAGGGTCGGCTTGTAGACCGCGGCTTCGGCTTCATCGCAATGCCCGTAGGCACAGATGATGACCAGGTCGCCAGGCTCGGCCTGGTGCGCAGCGGCACCGTTGACCGAAATCACTCCACTACCTTCCTCGCCACGGATCGCGTAGGTCGAAAATCGCTTGCCGTTGTTGACGTTGTAGATATCGATGCGTTCGTACTGGTGGATACCGGAGATATCCAGCAGGCGCCCGTCGATCGCGCACGAACCCTCGTAATGCAGTTCGGCATGGGTCACGGTAGCGCGATGGATCTTGGCTTTAAGCAGTGTCAGTTGCATCGGTGGCTCCAGCATGCGGCCCGGGTTAACACCCGTCAGCGGCCAGTATAAATAGGATATTCCGCACTGCAACATCGCACGGCAGATATTCAACCCGGGTCAAATCCCGGCATCGAATTCAAGGTTGTCAATCAGCCTTGTCGTTCCAAGCCGTGCTGCGATCAGCGCAACCAGCGCGCCCTCTTCGCCATCAACAGGCAGCGTGAAATCCGGACGTCGCAACACAGCGTAATCCGGCACGAAACCGGCAACGCGCAAGGTGTCAGCCGCAATCGACTCGACCCCCTCACGTGGCATGCCTGCCTGCTGCGCATCACGCATTGCCTGCAGCACGCGATGAATGGTCGGCGCGATGGCGCGCTCCTGCTCACTCAGGTATTGATTGCGTGAGCTCATCGCCAATCCATCCACATCGCGCAGCGTACCAGCGGCAAGTATCTCAATCGGGAATGCGAGGTCGCGAACCAGGTAGCGAATCACCGCAAGCTGCTGGTAGTCCTTGCGACCGAACACGGCCACGTCCGCCTGCAGCTGGTTGAACAGCCGAGCGACCACGGTAGCGACGCCATCGAAATGACCTGGTCTGGACGCACCATCCAGGGTGTCAGTGATACCCGGTACGTGGATGTGTACGGCCTGGTCGGCACCATACGGATACATCACCTCCACCGATGGCAGCCATAACGCGTCGCAACCTGCAGTTTGCAAGCCATTTGCATCCGCATCGACGGTGCGTGGATAACGAGCCAGATCTTCGTTCGGGCCGAACTGCGTCGGATTCACGAACACGCTGGCCACGACCTTGTCGGCATGCCGGCGCGCCAATTCGATCAAGGAGAAATGACCCGCATGCAGATTACCCATGGTCGGCACGAAACCGACGCGAAGCCCTGCCTGCTGCCACCCCTTGATCCGAGTGCGCAGGGCATGGAGTTGGCTGACGATCTCCATCATCAAGACTCGATCACGAATAACTGTGCTTGGCGGCCGGGAAGGTTCCACCTCGCACTGCATCGGCAAATGCGCGTACTGCGCCGGCGACCGAACCGCCATCCGCCAGGAAATCCTTCACAAATTTTGGCCTGCGGTGGCCGCTGTCAAGGCCCAATAAATCATGCAGGACCAACACCTGCCCATCGCAATCGACACCAGCGCCGATGCCGATTGTGGGGACCGGACTGGCCGCAGTGATCGCCGTAGCAAGCGCCGCAGGCACGCCCTCCAGTACCAGTAATGACGCGCCGGCGTCAGCCACGGCCAATGCGTCCTCCAGCAGTTGGGCGGCGCTGGCTTCTTCGCGACCCTGCACCTTGAATCCCCCGAAGCGGTGCACGGATTGGGGCGTCAAGCCAAGGTGCGCGCAGACCGGAATCTCGCGCTCGACCAGATAGCGGATGGTGGCGAGCTTGTGGCCGGCACCTTCCAGCTTGACCATGCTGGCACCGGCCTGGATGCAGCGCACTGCGACGGCATGCGCCTCTTGCGGTGACCCATCTGAGCCGAACGGAAAGTCGGCAATCTTCAGTGCACGCTTGGCGCCGCGAGCGACATTGGCGGTGTGATAAACGATGTCATCGACGGTGACTGGCAATGTTGATTCATGCCCCTGCACCACCATGCCCAGCGAATCACCGATCAGAATCAAGTCGCAGCCGTTGTCGTCCAGCACGCGTGCAAAACCGGCGTCGTAACAGGTCAGCATGACCAGCTTCCGGCCTTGGGCGCGTGCCTGCGCAAGCTGCGGCACGCTCCAGGACTTCTTCTGTTCGGTATCGTTGCTCATCACGGTTTCCAGCAAGGCTAGTGCGGCATTATTGCGCACAGCATCGTATCCACCAGTGACGCCTCACGCGACTCAGCCTGTAACAACCTCTTCGATGCTACCCACGTCCACGTGGCGCAGCGCCTCGGACACGCTACCGTGGCCCGGGAACGTCGCGTCCGGCGCAATTTCGGCTAACGGCACCAAGGCAAAAGCACGTTCATGCAGGTAGGGGTGCGGCACGCACAAACCCACCTCATTGATCGTCTGCTCGCCGTACAGCAGCAGGTCCAGATCCAGTACCCGCGGCCCCCAACGCATCGAGGCGATCTCAGCTCCTCGCGTGCGGCCCGCCTTGCGCTCGATTGCCAGCAGGTGCTTGAGCAATGCCTGCGGTGCCAGGCACGTCTGTACCAGCACGGCGGCATTGATGTAATCCGGCTGGTCGAGGCGCCCCCAGGCAGGCGTCCGGTACAGTCGCGACGTCGCCAGAACGCGGCTGCTTGGCAATTCGTCCAGCGCTTGCATCGCCAGCCGCACGGCATGCCTAGGGTGGCCCAGGTTCGCACCAAGGCCAATGCACGCATTGGTGAGTTGGGGCACTACACCGCGCCAGTCTGTGGCCGACGACGACGGTGGCGCTTGCGTGGTGCAGGCTCTTCACTTGCTTCGCCCTGCGCATCGACGAGATCCGCATCCGCTAAACCCGCATCGGCATCATCACCCGGACCTGCGTCGTGGCCCGCAGCAGCAAGCGTTGCGGCCGGATCCAGTTGTGCCTCGCGCCAGAACGCCACGTCGTCGGCATGGGTGTTCGATGCGGACAGTCGCAGTTCCAGGAAATCGAACGCCGCGCGAAACCGCGGATGCGCAAGCAGGCGGAACACACGCTTGCGTTGACGCAGTGCGAAGCGCGGCTGCAGCAGCCAGATCTCCTGCATGGGCAGTGAGAACCGACGCGGCAGCGCCGTGCGCGACACCTGATGCATGGTCACCCGGTCAGCCGCTCGCCGCTGTGCTTCGACCGCATGTATGCCCTGCGCCTGCAACAGTGCCAGCGCCCGGCAATAGGCCGGCCACAAGAGCACCGCATACAGGAATGCAGGCGACACTGGTTCATCCTCAGCAACCCGGCGGTCGGTATTGCCGAGGCCATCGATCAGCATCCGGCGCAGCGCACCGGATTTGTTGGACGCCAGCGCCTGCGCAGTCTCCGGCAGCAGCGCCGGCAGCAGTCCATTGGCTTCAAGCAGCTCGAAGCTGGCCACGGCATGGCCGGACAGGAACATCTTCAGGGTTTCTTCGAACAGCCGCGCCGGCGCCGATTCGGCAAGCAACGGTGCGAGCCGCGGGATCGGTTCGGCGGTCGAGGCCTCAATGGTGAAGCCAAGCTTCGCTGCCAATCTCGCTGCTCGCAGCATGCGCACCGGATCTTCACGGTATCTGGCTTCAGGATCGCCGATCAGCCGCAGCAATTTCGCCTGCACGTCGGCATAGCCGCCTGTGTAATCGCGGACCGAAAAGTCCTCGATCGCGTAATACAGCGCATTGGCTGTGAAGTCGCGACGGATCGCATCTTCCTCGATGCTGCCGTAGATGTTGTCGCGCAACACCCGGCCATCGGCATGGACCTTGCGATCACCCTCGATGTCATCACCACCACCTGCGCGGAAGGTAGCGACTTCGATGATCTCGCGCCCGTACACCACATGCGCCAGGCGAAAGCGGCGGCCAATCAGCCGGCAATTTCGAAACAGCGCCTTGACCTGTTCAGGCGTCGCGTCGGTGGCGACGTCGTAATCCTTGGGTGCGCGACCGACCAGCAAGTCACGCACCGCGCCACCAACCAGATAGGCACCGAATCCCGATTCGCGCAGCCGATACAGGACACGCAATGCATTGGGGCTCATTTGCTTGCGCGAGAGGTCGTGCTGGTCGCGCGTGATGGTCCGTTGTGCAATCGGGGGCGAAGTGGGCATGTTGTGGGTAGGGTTGTCGGTCATGCGTGGCGGCCGTGCCGCATCGGTCCAAAGTGGTGGTCGAGCGCATTGCCACTGGCAGGCGCGGGCCCCTATACTAGCAAGCTCGGTGCCCGGCCCAGCCGCCGCCGTACCGGTCGTCCAACCGGCGAAGCGCCAGCTTCGACACTGCTCCCTTCGTCTAGAGGCCTAGGACACTACCCTCTCACGGTAGGTACAGGGGTTCGAATCCCCTAGGGAGTACCACTTCCGCGGCCCGTGCAATTGCGTACGGTTCGCCCTCGAAAAGCCCGGCGACGCCGGGTTTTTTATTGCCTGATTTTTTGATGCCCTGCCGTGCTGGATTACACTTGCACATTGACTCATCCGGATCCACGGACCATGCCATTCGTCGTCACCGAAAACTGCATCAAGTGCAAACACACTGACTGTGTCGAGGTGTGCCCGGTGGATTGTTTCCACGAAGGCCCGAACTTCTTGGTGATCGATCCAGATGAATGCATCGACTGCACGTTGTGCGAACCCGAGTGCCCGGTCAACGCGATCTATCCGGAAGAAGACGTCCCCGGCGGCCAGGAAAAGTTCATTGCCCTGAATGCGGAGCTGGCCAAAGAGTGGCCAGTACTGGCCACGCGCAAGGATCCGCCGCCGGACGCCGCGGAATGGGACGGCAAGCCCGACAAGCTGCCGCTGCTGGAACGCTGAGCGCACTTCTGAAACAACAACGGCACCTTTCGGTGCCGTTGTTGTTTTCAAACTCCTGACAAGGTCATAACCTCACTCCCCAGGGGAAGAATCCTCTTCCGCAGCGAACGAGCCGAAGTAGATGTAAGAACTCAGCGTTGCTGGGAGCCCGGTCAACTCCGCGCCGTAATCAATCATGTCGTAGGAGCCTTTGCGGCCATTATCTTCGTAAAGATAGAGTGCTGATCGCTTGCTGCACTTGAGCGAACGTGCCCGGTTGTCCCAGCCGTCCGGCATTTGGTCCGCGTACCCGCGTTTGCCGATCAGGATGCTCTCACCCTTGTAGTTGTCCTCCGCATACAACACGCAACCCTTGGGCGGCTTCAAGTTCGCAATCGGCTTGGGCTTGGCTACGGGTGCTGGCGGAGCTGCTGCCGGTGGAGCCTTTGTAATCTCGCCCAGTGCCTTGTTGAGTTCTGCTGCGTCGCGAGCTTCCACGTAACGACCACCGGTGGACTTGGCGAGGCATTGCAGCTGCTCGCGCGCCTTGCCTTGCGGCAAGTCGAAGCCGACCACATGCACGGTGAAATCGATGCCGGCTTCTTCCAGCTCCCTGCCGAGCGCGCACGGATCGTCCTTGCACGTTTCTTCGCCGTCACTGACCAAAACTATAGTTGCCTTGCGCTCGGTGTACTTCAGCGCTTCAGCCGCCTGCCGCACCGATGCAGTGATCGGCGTCATGCCCTTCGGCTGGAGACTGTTGACCATTTTCTGGAAAGCATCTGGAGTGACATTGGCAGGACGCGACAACAACTCGATGTCCTTGCAATCACCTTTGCGCCGATGGCCGTAAGCCATTAGACCCAAGGCTTCATTGCGTGGCCAACTGGCCAACATGCTGCCGACGGCTTCACGCGCGATTTCGATCTTGGTACGACCACCAACCTGCCCCCACATTGAGCCGGACGCATCCAGGATCAGGATGGTTTCCCCTCTCTTGGCGCTGGTCTCGCTATCTGATTTCTGGCCTGTGGCCTGCGCTGCAAATGCAGGAAGCAGTACGGCGGCCAACATGAGCAAGCCAATACTGGGTGCAATCATGCCAATGGTCTTGCCTGCGGCCTTGCCCTTGATATGGCGGGCGGTGGTGCTTGGGATCATGTGGAGCTCCTGGTCGCGTTGAAGGTGGCATGCAAGGCGGACAACGTACCTGCCTTGCATGCGCGCCTTCAATCAAACGCAATCAGGGGGCGATTGCGGCCTTCAAGGCAGCAATCAGTTTTACCGGGGCGTCACCGGTCGGCGGCAAACCACGCGGGTCCACTGCGGAGATATAGGCACCGTTGCCCACCTTGGTCACACGGACCAGGAAATCCGAGCCCATATAGGTGACGTCGTAGGTACCCAGGATTAGGGCTTTGCTGGCAATGGTCACGCCAGCCGTCGCTGCCAGCACATCGCCGACACGGGCAAACACGGCGTCACGCTCTCCGGGTGCGTTGAAGCCGACCGGTGCGGCGGTGCTGCCACCTGCCTTGTTCATGCCAGATGCGGAGACGCTGCTGGTATCCGGCAGCGACATGGCGCGCTCGGTGGATGGGCGATCGAGGTCGGGCGGCACTTCCAGCGGGCGGCTCTCGCCACTCTGCGCGTACAGGTCGCTCTTTTTGCCGAACATTTTGCAGCCGGACACGCTGACGGCCAGGGCGGCGACGGCAAGCACGGTGGCAACGCGGGTGGTGCGGGGGGAAAGACGCATCAGGATCTCCTGTCAGGCCGCGTTGAGGCGGCAACGTTGTTCTAGCTGGATGATGTCCGCATGCAGGCGCTGGGCCTCGGCGGCATGCACGGATGATAGCGGTTGCAGCGGCAAGCGCAGCCCATGGCCAATCCCGTTCAGCGCCATCAGGGCTTTCAACGGGATCGGATTGGGCTCCAGGCCCAGAAAGTGGTACAGCCCATGCAGATGCGCGTCGAACGCCTTCGCCTCCGCAACGTCCCCTGCCCGCGCAAGCTCACACAGGCGCCGGAAGGCAGCTGGCACCACGTTCGACGCCACCGAGACGATTCCGTCCGCACGCGCCAGCATGGCCCGCAACGCGGTTGGATCGTCGCCACTGAGTACCGCGAAACCCTCCCTGCGCAAAGACAACAGGCTGTCCATTCGCGCAGAATCAGCCACGGCTTCCTTGATTCCGACGATATTTGGATGCATCGCCAGCTCGGCCGTGGTCTCCGGCGCCATGTCGCATCCGGTGCGGCCGGGCACGTTATAGAGCACGACCGGTAACCCGCCCTCATCGGCAACTGCGCGGAAGTGCGCGAGAAGCCCCGACTGGGTGGGCCGTACATACGGCGGCGTTACCACCAGTGCCGCATCGGCACCGAGCGCTGCAGCCCGCAGGTTGGCCTGGATGGTCTTGGCGGTATTGGACTGGCCTGTGCCAGCCAGCACCGGGATGCGCCCTGACACGAACGCCACGGCGGTACGCAGCAGGGAATCGAATTCGGCATCGGACAATGCCGCCGCTTCGCCAGTGGAGCCAGCCACCACGACGGCATGGGTTCCTGCTGCCAGCTGCGCTTCAAGCAAGCGCTGCCAAGCGGGAAAGTCGATGTCGCCAGCGTCCGTGAAAGGGGTCGCAAGCGCGGTAATACTGCCGGAAAGTTGCAAGGCTGCTGACTCATGAAGTGTGGCTGGCACAGGGATGCCGGCGCAGGAATGGGCTCGGCCGGGGCCGATTCAGGCTTGATCTTACTTGCGGCGCAAAAGCGCCGGCAAGTATGCTGGCAGGTGTTCGGCATCCAGCCACGTTCCCGGTGCCGCACACCTATCTCTTTTTCCGCGGACGTTGCAGTTGACCGATACCACGCCCCGGCAAGCGCCGAATGAAAACCACCTGCTGATCAACGCGTACACCACGCACCCGCAGTCGCCCTTGCTTGCCGTGACCCGGCGCATTGCAGATTCCGGTTGCAACCTGGTCGATACGCGACTGGCAACGGTCGGTCGTGATGTGTCGGTGTCCGCGCTCGTCACCGGCTCATGGGACGCCGTGGCGAAGCTCGAGACGATGCTGACCAAGCTCGAGCGTGAGGAAGGGCTCAAGCTGGTGTGGTATCGCACCGGGCCCAAGCAGGTGCAGTCCATGCTGCTGCCGTACGTGGTCGAAGTGATCGCTGCGGACAAGCCAGGGATCATGTTCCAGCTTGCGGATTTCTTCGACGGCCAAGGCATCACCATCGAAAGCCTGCACTGCTCACGTTATCGCGCGATGCAGACCGGCGCCGACATGTTTTCCGCACAGCTGACAATTGGGATCCCGTCCGACATGCACATCGCTGCCTTGCGCGACGATTTCCTGGAATTCTGCGACCATCTGAACCTTGACGCGATCATGGACCCGATGAAGTATTGATAGCGAACACACCCTTGGCTGAGGAGTACTGAGTGGCTGATATCGGCGATCCCGTTCCCGACCTAACGCTCAACCTCACCAGCGGCACCTCGGCGACCCTGCACGATTTTCGCGGCAAGTGGCTGGTCCTCTATTTTTATCCGAAGGATTCCACGCCGGGTTGTACCAACGAGGGCATCGCCTTCAACGAATTGCTGACGAAGTTCCGACGTGCCGGCGCCGATGTCATCGGCGTGTCGCGCGACTCGATCCGCAGCCACCAGAACTTCACTGCGAAACAGGGTTTCGGCTTCGAGCTGGCCAGCGATCCAGACGAAACCCTGTGCAAGGCGTTCGACGTCATCAAGCAGAAGAAACTCTATGGCCGCGAATACCTCGGCATCGAGCGCAGCACGTTCCTGATCGATCCGGCCGGTCGGATCCGCGAAATGTGGCGACCAGTGAAAGTCCCCGGTCATGCACAAGCGGTGCTGGATGCCTTGAAGGCGGCCAGCGCAGCGTGACTAACCCCTGGCCTCGAAAGAGAAGTCCATGAAACCACCGCCGTCCCGCCCTGCGGGCTACGGCGGCCCTGCCCTGCGTGACCTGACGGAAACCAATCCATGAAGCGAAGCAAGCGCATCTACGTTCTTGACACCAATGTGCTGATGCACGACCCGACGGCGCTATTCAAATTCGAAGAACACGATGTGTACCTGCCAATGCAGGTGATGGAGGAGCTGGACAACGGCAAGAAAGGCACGACGGAAGCCAGCCGTAACGCGCGTCAAGTCAGCCGCTTTCTCAACGAGCTGATTGAGGCCCACGGCAGCACAGATATCAGCGATGGGATCTTGCTGCAGCGCCCGCACGGACTGAAGCTGCGTGGAGAGGACAGCATCGGCAAGCTGCGTTTCCAAACCGGCGATTTCGATGCTGGCCGACGTTTTGGCACGGTGATTCCCGACAATCAGATCCTAGGCGCGGTACTGGCACTGAAGGAATCAGATCCGGGCGCTCCCGTGGTGTTCGTATCCAAAGACATCAACCTGCGGATCAAGGCGTCGATCGCCGGGATTCCGAACGAGGACTACGAGAACGACCGCGCGCTGGATGATTTCAGCCTGCTCTATACCGGCGCGACCGCGTTGCAAGGGGATTTCTGGGAGTTCCACGGCAAGGACTTGCGCTCGTGGACGGAAAAGGGTCGTACCTATTACGAAATTGCCCGCAGCGACGACGACTGGTATCCCAATCAGTTCGTCTACCTGCCCGGCGACGATCAGGCGGAGATGAAGGTCGCCCGGCTGACAGATGACAAGGTCGTGTTGCAGATCGTCGATGACTTCCGCCACACGCAGCACGCGGTCTGGGGAATCAATGCGCGGAACCGTGAGCAAAATTTCGCGCTGAATGCATTGATGGATCCGGAGATCGACTTCGT
Organism: Lysobacterales bacterium; assembly: GCA_038242955.1. Classification (GTDB taxonomy): domain Bacteria; phylum Pseudomonadota; class Gammaproteobacteria; order Xanthomonadales; family Xanthomonadaceae; genus Thermomonas. The sequence goes on along the minus strand of JBBSRO010000020.1, from coordinate 11,475 downwards.
CACCTTGCTGGGTACCGCCGGCACCGGCAAGACGCTGCTGGCGCTTGCTGCGGGTCTGGCTCAAACAATGGACGCGCAGCGTTATCGCGAGATCATCATGACCCGCGCCACGGTCAGCGTCGGCGAGGACATCGGCTTCCTGCCCGGAACAGAGGAAGAAAAAATGACGCCTTGGATGGGCGCGCTGACCGACAACCTGGAAGTGCTGACGCATAACCAGGAAGGCGGCAGTTGGGGTCGTGCAGCGACTAACGATTTGCTGGCATCGCGAATCAAGATTCGCTCGATGAATTTCATGCGCGGACGAACGTTCCTGTCCCGCTACCTGATCCTGGATGAAGCCCAGAACCTGTCGCCGAAGCAGATGAAGACGTTGGTGACGCGAGCAGGTCCGGGCACCAAGATCGTCTGTCTTGGCAACGTCGAGCAGATTGATACGCCGTATCTGACCGAGACCACATCAGGCCTGACGTACGCCGTGGACCGCTTCAAGAACTGGGCACACAGCGCGCACATCACCCTGCGCCGTGGCGAGCGTTCGCGCTTGGCTGATTTCGCATCAGAAGTGTTGTAGCGGGACGGCTTCAGACCGCCACCCCTTCCATCAACCAGCGTCAGCCGGGGAGCTGGAGACACGCTCGGATTCGATGTGGCGCAGTGCAGCGGCCAGGTCGCCGAAATAAATCGGCACCTGGTCGCGACGCACGATCCTCGCATGCACTAGCTTGCGCAGTACGCGTTGGGTGGCTCCGGTCAGTAGCACGTCTATGCCACGTCCCTTCAAATGCTGGATCGTCGATTCCAGTCGTTTCAGGCCGGTGGCATCGACCAGCGGCACGCGATCCATGCGCAATACCACGCAGCGCGGTGCTTCCCGCGACCATGAAAGTGCGCGCTCCAGTGAATCCACCGAACCAAAGAAGAATGGCCCCTCGATCGCGTAGACGAGGACATCTTTCGGCAACGCTTCCAGACCCGCCTCTGCCAGCTCATGGCGCAGGCTTGCTTCGCCATGCGCCACCACCGCGACCTCTGCACTCATGCGGCGCATGAACTGGAACATCGCCAGGATCACGCCGATGTTCACTGCCACCACGAGGTCGGTGACGATGGTCAAGGTGAACGTGATCAACAAGATCACGACGTCCGCACGCGGCGCGCGAAGCACCAAGCGGACGAAACGTGGCGCTTCGCTCATGTTCCATGCAACCACGAACAGGATGGCCGCCAACGCACATAACGGCACTTTGCCCGCGTAGGGCGCCAGTACCACCAGGATCAGCAGCAGCGTGATCGCGTGGACAATCCCTGCCAATGGAGACGTGCCGCCGTTGCGGATATTGGTGGCGGTCCGCGCGATGGCACCTGTCGCGGCAATCCCGCCGAACAAAGGCGACAGGATGTTAGCCACGCCCTGCCCGATCAGTTCCTGGTTGGAGTCGTGGCGCGTGCCAGCCATGCCGTCGGCGACGACCGCGGAGAGCAGGGACTCGATAGCCCCAAGCATGGCGATGGTGAACGCCGATGGCAGCAGCTGCACCACGCGATCAAAGCTGAGCTCCGGCATCTGCAATGTGGGCAAACCGCGTGGACTGGCGCCAAAAGTGGATTCGATCGTGGCGACATCCTTCAGATCGAGCAGCACCACGATGCCGGTGGCAACCAGCATCGCCAACAGCGGACCCGGCACCCGTGACATACCCGGAATGCGCGGACCCAGCAGCGCCAGCGCCAAGCTGAGTAACCCCAGCATCGCCGTTGTCGGCTGAAGGTGTCCGAATGATTGAAGCTGGTCCCAAGTCTTGAGGTAGAACGGCGCATCGCCCGGCGTCGGCAAGCCGAAGAAGTACGCCCACTGTCCCACCCAGATGATCACCGCGATGCCGGCCGTGAACCCCACGATCACCGGATCGGGGATGAAGCGGATCACTGCGCCAAGGCGCGCCAGTCCCATCGCCACCAGGATCACGCCCGCCATCAGCGTCGCGACCATCAGGCCGCTCACCCCGAACTGCGCTACCACGCCGGCAAGGATCACGATGAAGGCGCCGGTAGGACCGGCGATTTGCACCCGCGACCCACCAAACAATGACACCGCGACGCCGGCAATAATGGCCGTGTACAGACCCTGTTCGGGCTTGACACCCGACGCGATAGCGAAGGCCATGGCCAGTGGCAACGCCACCACGCCGACGATGACGCCGGCGATAATGTTGGGCAGCCATTGAGCGCGGCGGAACAGCCCCGCGCGTGATGCCTCTAGGGCAGCAATCACTGCACACTCCCAGTCTTCAGGCGAACACCGCGTCCGCTACTACTGCTGGTGGCATTTTCACCGATCATTTCGACGCCGGCAGCATCAAACGCAGTCACCACTTTAGTGAGCGAATCTACGATGCCACGCACATTGCCATCACTCGCCTCCATCCGCTGGACGGTGGGCAAGGAAATACCGGCCATGCGCGCCAACGTCTTTTGATCAATTCCGAGCAAGGCGCGCGCAGCGCGCATCTGGGAAGCCGTGATCATCATTCACTCCGCGATGGACTGATTGCTTTATTCCGTGAATACTGATGTATAGAACATCACTAAAGAAATATATTACTGCAGTCTTGCCAATTGTGTCGAGACAGATCTCCGGAGTTTGCGTAGTCCGTTGTACCTACGACGGCAGGCGTCCATAAAGCCAAAAACTCCCCAGACGCCGCGTTTTCGGCATCATGCAAGCTGGCAATTTCGGAGTTCAGCGCTTGGATCACCCTATCCCGCCATGCGCGCTGACGATTGCAGGTAGCGATTCAGGCGGCGGCGCCGGCATTCAGGCTGACCTCCGAACCTTCGCTGCGTTCGGCGTGCACGGGCTGACGGCGATTGCGGCGCTGACCGCGCAGCACACGCGCGGTGTCACCGCCGTGCATGTGCCACCGGTCGCGTTTCTGCGCGCACAGATCGATGCCTGCTTTGGTGATTTCCGCATTGGGGCAGTCAAGCTTGGGATGCTTGCCAATGCCGATGTCATCCACGCCGTCGCCGATGCGCTGGAGTTCCATGCGCCCGCCTGCATCGTCCTGGATCCGGTGATGGTTGCAACTTCCGGCGCGAAGCTGCTTGAAGACGAAGCGCTACACGCGCTGCGCACCCGGCTGCTGCCGATGGCGACCGTACTCACGCCAAACATCCCGGAAGCCGAATTGCTGGTCGGCCAATGCATCGAAAATGCCAATGCCGCCGATGGCGCCGCACGCGCGCTGTTGGCACTGGGCGCTTGTGCAGTACTGCTCAAGGGCGCGCATCTGGAGGAGGGCGATGTGGTGATCGATCGCTACATCGACGCATCACTCGATGCTGAATTCCAACATGACCGCCTGTCGCTCGAAGGCCATGGCACCGGTTGCACGCTGGCGTCCGCAATCGCCGCAAACCTGTCCCTGGGCCTGTCTCCGGCAGCAGCTTGTAAGGCCGCGGTCGATTACGTTGCGGAGGCACTCAGACGTGGCTATCGTCCCGGCAAAGGCGAGGTGGTGGTGCTTGACCATTTCGGCGCATCAACTCTTGGCCGCGAGTGATGAAGTCGCTTGAACTTGAGGTGCAATCACTGGACGGCCACCAGGCCGCATTGATTGCGCGGGTTCCGGATGCACCGTGCGCAAGCCTGTTGTGGCTGCCTGCGCTCGGGGTTGCAGCCCGCCACTACATTCCGCTTGCCGAAGCGCTGGCAGCACGAGGCGTCGCGGTATACCTGCATGAGTGGCGCGGCAATGGCAGCAGCAGTATCCGTGCGGGTGGTGGCAGCGACTGGGGATATCGCGAATTACTGGGTGACATCGATGCCAGCAGCGCTATATCGACAACCCATGCAGGTGGATTGCCGCGCTTGGCGGGAGGGCACAGCCTTGGCGGGCAGCTCGCCTGCATTCATGCAGCGCTGGCTCCAGGCACGATTGAAGGTATCTGGCTGGTCGCCAGTGGCGCCCCCTATTGGCGCGCGTTTCCGCGACCCACGCGTTGGGGCTTACCACCAGCCGCGCGCTTCCTGCGATGGCTGGCAAAGCGCAGGGGTTTCCTGCCTGGTCGCAGTATCCGTTTCGGCGGCAACGAAGCCGCGGGCGTCATGGCCGACTGGGCACGCACGGCATTGAGCGGCCGCTATGCGGCATTCGGCATCAACACGGACATCGAAGTTGCCTTGGCAGCATTCATGGGCAGCGTGCGCGGACTGACCTTGGCGAAAGACTGGATGGCACCTCCCAGCTCGCTGGAGCTCCTGCTCTCGAAGCTCGCGAACGCGAGTGTCACGAAAGCACACTGGTCCGACGCACAAGTCGGTACATCAGCCGACCACTTCACCTGGATGAAACACCCCGATGCAGTCGCCGCCTGGTTGACCGGCGGCATCTCAACCAAGCCGGGCTAGATGCGTCCGAACACCAGCGCTGCGTTGGTGCCCCCAAAGCCGAAGCTGTTGGACATCACCGTGCGCAAGTCGGCATCGCGGCTCTCGCGCACGATAGGAAAGTCAGCGCAACGCGGATCAATTTCCTCGATATTCGCCGAGCCGGCAATGAAGCCCTGCTGCAGCATCAACAAGCAATAGATCGCCTCATGCACGCTGGCTGCACCCAACGAATGTCCGCTGAGCGCCTTGGTCGATGACAGCGGTGGGATCACGTCACCAAACGCCGCGCGCACCGCCTCTAATTCGGTCACATCGCCCAGGGGCGTAGAGGTGCCATGCGTGTTGAGGTAATCGATGGGCGCATCGATGCTTTCCATCGCCATGCGCATGCAACGCACAGCGCCCTCGCCGCTCGGCGCCACCATGTCCGCGCCGTCGCTGGTCACGCCATAACCCAGCAGTTCTGCATGGATGCGCGCACCACGCGCGACGGCGTGGTCGTAGTCCTCGAGCACTAACATGCCACCGCCGCCCGCGATCACGAAGCCGTCGCGGTTGGCATCGTACGGACGCGACGCAATGTGCGGGGTGTCGTTGAAATGCGTGGATAGCGCGCCCATCGCATCGAACTGGCTGGTCATGCCCCAATGCACTTCCTCGCCGCCGCCCGCGAAGACGATGTCCTGCGCGCCATGGCGAATCAGGTCAGCAGCTGCGCCGATGCAGTGCGCAGAGGTCGCGCAGGCTGCCGACAACGAATAGCTGACGCCCTTGATCGAAAACGCGGTCGCCAGTGCTGCCGACACCGTCGAGCACATCGTGCGCGGCACCATATACGGGCCGATCTTGCGCACGCCCTTGGCGCGCAGCAGGTCGGCGGTTTCGATCTGCCACTGCGGTGATCCACCTCCGGAGCCGGCGATTACGCCGACCCGCGGATCGCTGATGGCGGCAGGATCCAGGCCCGCATCGGCGATCGCATCGGCCATCGCCACGCAGGCGTAAGCCGCAGCATCGCCCATGAAGCGCTTCTGCTTGCGGTCGATCAGCGCGTCCAAGTCGATTGTCGGCACGCCTGCCACTTGGCTGCGCAGGCCCATCTCAGCTTGGTCGGGACGATGACTGATACCGCTGCGGCTTTCGCGCAGGGATGCGGCCACGCTGGCCGCGTCATTGCCAAGGCAGGACACGATGCCCATGCCAGTAACGACAACGCGCCTTCCCGTCTTGTTGCTCATACTTCCTCCGTGGCCTGGAACAGGCCGACTCGCATGTCTTTCGCCGTGTAAATTTCGGTGCCGTCGACGAATGTCCGGCCATCGGCGATCACCATCTTCAGGCGGCCGCGCATGACCCGGCGAATGTCCATTTCATAACTCACCACCTTGGCATCCGGCATCACCTGCCCGGTGAACTTGATCTCACCCGCACCCAGCGCGCGCCCGCGTCCCGTCTCGCCCAGCCACGGCAGGAAAAACCCGGTGAGCTGCCACATCGCATCCACGCCCAAACAACCCGGCATCACCGGATCACCAAGGAAATGGCAGCCGAAGAACCAGAGGTCCGGATGGATATCGAGTTCCGCGCGGATGACACCCTTTCCATTGGCACCGCCTTCTTCGGAAATATGGGTGATGCGATCAAACATCAGCATCGGCGGTGCCGGCAGTTGCGCGTTGCCTGGACCAAACATCTCGCCACGGGCGCAAGCCAGCAACTGCTCGCGATCCAGCGAAGAAGGACGGGTCATTGAGTGCGCCTTGCGGGGGAAATATTCGATTCTAATGGTGATGCTGCCGAAATACCTACGCGTATTGCCAGTCAGGCTGTTCATGCAATGGTTTTGCGAGTGCTGGAGTCTAGATAATCCATGACTAGTGCCGATGATCCGGATGCAGGACGATTGCGGCCGGCTTGCCCCGCGTGACGACTACCAGCGAGTGCTGCTCATAGTCCTGCAACAGCCGATCCTCGAAGGCAGCCTCAGTGTCAAACACAAGCAAGCTCCGCTCCGGCAGCCAGCGCCCTTGTGGATCGATGCCCTGCGCATCCAGAGCATGGAAGTCGGCATCGTCCAGCGCATGACACAGCATCTGCTGACGCAAATCGTTTGCGCGTGAATCAACTGCATCACTGAACGGATTGAACGCAGTCACGATGATGCCTCGCTTGCTGCCGTACTCCTGCAGTAGCGTATCCATGCGCAACGACGCTTCATCGATCTTAATCGTGATGGGTGGCGTGACTTCGATGACGAAGTGAGCTGCTTGGTAGGCCGCAAGCAATTCATGCAAAAGCAGCGGCGCGCGATCCCCAATGCAGGGCAGGCGCACGTTGGCAACGTGCGCGGCATGCAAGGCAGCAAGATCCGGCAACCCGATGCCCGCGGGATCACCTGCGACATACAGCGTCACATGCGGCAACAGCGCTGGCACATCCAACTTCGCGGCATGCGCCAATGCGGTCCTGAACGCTGCCAGTGCTGGCACATCAAGGCGCTCGATGATTGATCCGCATGCCAATGGCTGCATCGCAGTTTGCTTGAGCTTGTGCAGCAGCTGACCATCGCCAGTCCTGTTGATCACCCAATTCTGATCCTCGAAATAACGGCGCACGGTGTCCATGCCCAATGCATTTCGCAGAACGTTACCTAGCGCACGATTCAACAGGGTGACATGCAATTCCTGCTTGGCTACGAACCGCTCGCCATCCAACTCCAACGAGCCACCACACGGTAACGAGACGATGCCTGCAGGGAGCGGAAGCAGCAACCCGCCATCGTGCTGGAAGCCGGGCCAAACGATCTCGGTGGCGGGGATCGAACAGGTCATCCGACCTATTGTGCGATTTAACGAGCGCCGCAGCGACCACATGCCATGCCTCTTGCAGGTGACAGAGCCACAAACCCGACCAACAAAAAAGCCAACCCAAAGGCTGGCTTTTTTGTTGATGGTGCGCTCGGAGAGATTCGAACTCCCGACCCCCAAGTTCGTAGCCTGGTGCTCTATCCAACTGAGCTACGAGCGCAAGCAGACAATTATGCGTTGACGACACAATCAGCGTCAACGCAAAAAACCAATAACATCTCGCGATTTTGCCAACATGGCGGAGACTGAGGGATTCGAACCCTCGATGGAGATTTTGGCCCCATACTCCCTTAGCAGGGGAGCCCCTTCAGCCTCTCGGGCAAGTCTCCGAAGGCAAAATCGTGAGCTGCGCAGGATACAGGCAACGCCGTGATCCGGCAAACCTCAATCGGTCCCATCGCCCTTCTTTTCCGGATCTTCCGCATTCTGTATGCGCTGGTAGATCTCTTCGCGATGCACGGACACATCCTTCGGCGCAGTAATGCCGATACGAACCTGATTGCCCTTGACGCCAAGCACCGTGACGGTAATGGCATCGCCGATCATCAATGTTTCACCTACTCGCCGAGTTAGGATCAGCATCTTGCAACTCCCCTGTCGCTTGCGACCGCTCCACTGCGCATCCTGCACAGGGATGCGGGATGCATCCAATCCAGACGATCATACGGGCGTTCATTCAGGTTTCACAAGCGTTGTAGATCACGGTTTCAGAATATTCGCCTGTACCCAGCCGGGCACGCCAGCCAATGCAATGACTAATTCGGGACCATCATCGCCCCCGCCCTGCGCCATGTCTGGACGCCCACCACCCTTGCCATTGATGCGGCCGGCCACATCCGCAAGAAGTTCACCCGCCTTGATTCTGCCGAGGGCATTGCCGCCGACTCCGGCCACCAGGGCTACCTTCCCGCCGTTGGCACCAGCCAGCACGATGACCGCGTCGCCCAGCTGCTGCTTGAGCCGATCCATCGCATCACGCAGGGCCTTGGAATCGAATCCTTCCAGGCGGGCAGCCAGCACACTGATACCGCCTATGTCTTGCGCCTGGCCCGCAAGGTCGCTGGTTGCACCAGCGGCAGCCTTGGCTTTCAAGGCTTCCAGTTCACGCTCCAGCGTCTTCTGCTTGTCCAGCAGCGCACGCAATTTGTCACCAAGCTCGCGGGCCGGTGAGCCCAGCAACGCCGCGGCTTCACCAAGCCGTCGCTCTCCATCGGCGACGTGATCCAGCGCGCCCTGCCCAGTGACGGCCTCGATGCGGCGCACGCCAGCAGAGACGCCTCCCTCTGAAATAATCTTGAACAAGCCAATGTCGCCAGTGCGGCCCACATGAGTGCCGCCGCACAGCTCGGTCGACGTCGGCCCGAACCGCAGCACGCGTACGTTCTCGCCGTATTTTTCACCGAATAGCGCCAACGCACCGAAATCCAGCGCTTCCTGCATGGCCATCTGATGGACTTCGCCTGCATGGTTATCGCGTACTTCGACATTCACCCGGCGCTCGACCTCTGCAATCTCTGCGGCGGTCATTGGTTGGAAATGCGAAAAATCGAAACGCAGTCGATCTGGCTCGACCAGTGACCCCTTCTGCTGGACATGCGTGCCAAGCACGTCGCGCAGCGCCGCGTGCATCAAATGTGTTGCGCTGTGATTGAGCACGATGGCTGCGCGTCGCGGGGAATTTACCGCGCCGGCCAGCATGTCACCACGCTTGAGCGTTCCCGCACGCAACATGCCTACGTGGCCAAAGAATTGGCCTGCAAGTTTGACTGTATCTGCGACTGCAAAATGCACGCCATGATCTTCGGGCGCGCTGCGAAGTTCGCCGATATCGCCTACTTGGCCACCGGACTCCGCATAGAACGGCGTCGCTTCCAGAATCACGGTGGCCTCGTCGCCCGATTCAATGGCATCGACCGGGCGCCCCTCCTTCAACAGGGCAAGTACGACCAGGCCGTTGGCCTCGAGCGCGTCGTAGCCCAGGAAGCGTGTTGGGGTCAGTTGCGCGACCAGGTCTGCGGGCAACTGCGTGCCACCACCGAACTTGCCGGCGGCACGCGCGGTTTCTTTTTGTTGCGTCATCGCTGCATCGAAGCCTGCAACGTCCACCGACATCCCGCGCTCGCGCGCCATGTCCTGCGTGAGGTCGAGCGGAAAGCCATAAGTGTCGTAGAGGCGGAAAGCCTCAATGCCCGGAATGGTCCCGCTACTGCGGTCCGCCAGGTCGTTGAAGATACGCATGCCTGAATCGAGGGTTTCAGCGAAACGCGCTTCTTCCGCCTTCAACGCACGTTCGGCGGTGGCGCGGCCTTCGCGCAACACAGGGTAGGCATCGCCCATCAACGCGTCGAGGGTGCCAACCAGTCTGTGGAAGAACGGCTCGCGCACACCCAGCATCCATCCATGACGCAGCGCGCGGCGGATGATTCGGCGCAGCACGTAGCCGCGGCCTTCATTGCTGGGCAGCACGCCGTCGACAATCAGGAATGCGCAGGCGCGGATATGGTCGGCGATCACCCGCAGCGACTTGTTCTGCAAGTCAGGCGTCGAGGTCAGCTCCGACGCCTTGCGAATAAGGGTGTCGAACAGATCGATCTCGTAATTGCTGTGCACGTGCTGCAGCACGGCAGTGATCCGCTCCAGGCCCATGCCTGTATCCACGCAAGGTGCCGGCAATGGCACCAGGCTGCCATCCGGCTGGCGATCGAACTGCATGAAGACGTTGTTCCAGATCTCAATGTAGCGATCACCATCTTCATCCGGCGATCCCGGCGGACCACCTGCATGTTCCGGGCCATGATCGTAGAAGATCTCGCTGCATGGGCCGCAAGGCCCGGTATCTGCCATCTGCCAAAAATTGTCGGAGGCGTAGGGCGCGCCCTTGTTGTCGCCAATGCGGATGATGCGCTCAGCCGGCAGGCCAATGTCGCGATGCCAGATCTCGAACGCCTCGTCATCGTCTTGGTAAATCGTGACCAGCAAGCGCTCGGACGGCAACTTCCAGACTTGAGTCAGCAGTTCCCAGGCCCAGGCGATTGCTTCTTTCTTGAAGTAGTCACCGAACGACCAGTTACCGAGCATCTCGAAGAACGTGTGGTGACGCGCCGTGTAACCGACCTGATCAAGATCGTTGTGCTTGCCGCCTGCCCGCAGGCAACGCTGCACGTCGGTGGCACGCACGTAGCTGCGCTTCTCCGCGCCCAGGAACACGTCCTTGAACTGGACCATCCCGGAATTGGTGAACATCAGGGTTGGGTCGTTACCCGGTACCAGCGCTGCCGACGGCACGATGGTGTGGCCCTTGGAGGCGAAGAACTCCAGGAAATCCTGGCGGATGTCTGACGTAGTTTTCTTGGGAGCGATATTCATTCGATGTCGGAGTCAGGCGAGCGCGCAACTGCGCCGCGTTCCCGCCACGATGCGGACACGGAACCGAGTTGGCAACCCAATCTACCCAGTTTACAGCTCACCAACCCTCATTCGTCAGGACCGGACCGCAGCGCGGTCATGACCTGATCCATCCCGAATCCACGCCGCAGCAGGAAGTCCGCCGCTTTGCGCTGGGCCACGCGATCACCGTCGAGCGCAGCAGGATGCCTGCGCCGCACCAGATCACCGGCATTGCCACACCAATCGCACTCAAACCGTTCCAAGGCTGTGGCAATGAGCTCCGCCGACAGCGCATGCGTGGACAGCTCGGCGCGGATCCGAACAGGTCCATACCCCGTATTTGCGCGGCTGCGCACCAACAATTCTGCGAAGCGCAAATCGTCCTGCCAACCCGCCTTAGTGAGCTTGTCGACCACTGCGCGGGCATCATCTGGCTCAACCCCGCGGCTAGTAAGCTTTCGGGTGAGTTCGACGCGGGAATGCTCGCGGCGGGTCAACAAGCCCAGCGCACGCTGTGTCGGCGAGATCTCTGGACGGCGGCGACGCGACGGCGCTGACGAGGGCACCGCAGCATCGCAGCCGTCCAACTGCATCAGTCTTCCTTGTCCTTGTCCTTGCTTTTGCCCTTGGCCTTAACCACGGTTTCTTCGGCCTCGGCTTCGGCTACTTCGGCGTCGTCACGCGGAGCTTCTTGCGGAACGAACTGCGCACGCAAAGCGGCTTCAAGCTTCTGGGCTTGCGCCGGGTTCTCTTTGAGATAGGTGCGCGCGTTTTCTTTGCCCTGGCCAATGCGTTCGCCGTCATAGCTGTACCAAGCGCCGGCCT
>JBBSRO010000019.1:0-48334 GCA_038242955.1 Lysobacterales bacterium | reverse complement strand
GTGCCTTTGCCTGAACCGGGCGCGCCCAATAGAACCAATCGCATCGAATCGCTCCAGAATGATGTGGTCGGCCGACGCTACACTGCCCTTGGCCTTGCGTGGCGGCCAGTTTAACGCATCCCACCCACGATCCAGACCCCACCCAGGATTTCCCGATGCCAAGCGGCACCCTGCTGTATGCCCAGTCCGGCGGCGTAACCGCCGTCATCAATGCAACCGCCTCCGCGGTGATACAGGCGGCGCGCGCGCGCAAAGTGCGCGTGCTGGCCGCGCGTAACGGCATCCTCGGCGCGCTGCGCGAGGAACTGATCGATACCTCGTTGCTGAGCACTGCAGAGGTCAAGGCGCTGGCGCATACCCCCGGCGGTGCATTCGGCAGTTGCCGCCTCAAGCTGAAATCGCTGGACGCCGACCGCATGAAATACGAGCGTCTGCTGGAGGTGTTCCGCGCCCACGACGTGCGCTGGTTCCTTTACAACGGCGGCAATGATTCTGCCGACACCGCGCTCAAGATTTCGCAGCTGGCGGCCGAATACGACTATCCACTCACCTGCGTGGGCGTGCCCAAGACGATTGACAACGACTTGGCTGTGACCGACTGCTGCCCTGGCTTCGGGTCGGCCGCAAAGTACACGGCGGTATCCGTGCGCGAAGCCGCACTGGACGTGGCCGCGATGTCGGAAACCTCGACCAAGGTCTTCATCTACGAGGCGATGGGCCGCCACGCCGGCTGGCTGGCCGCCGCCGCAGGGCTGGCCGGCGATGGCCGCAACGATGCGCCGCAGATCATTCTGTTTCCGGAACGAGCTTATGACGAAGCTGCTTTCCTGGCGCAAGTCGAGACCGTGGTGAACCGCGTCGGCTGGTGCGTCGTGGTCGCCAGCGAAGGAATTCGCGATGCCGAGGGACATTTCATCGCCGATGCGGGCGGAGGAAAGGACTCGTTCGGGCATACGCAGCTTGGTGGCGTCGCTGCGCATCTGGCGGCGCGGGTCAAGGATGTACTCGGCCACAAGGTGCACTGGACCCTCCCCGACTACCTGCAACGCTCGGCCCGACACATCGCCAGCAAGACTGACTTGGAGCACGCGCTGGCCGTTGGCCACAAGGCGGTGGAGTTCGCATTGGCGCGGGACAATGCGGTGATGCCGGTCATTGTGCGGACTTCCGACTCCCCTTACCGCTGGACCGTCGAGGCTGCACCTCTGTCGAAGATCGCCAATCGCGAGAAAACCATGCCCGCCGGATTCATTCGCAAGGACGGCTTCGGGATCACCGCAGCGGCCAGGCGCTACTTGCAACCGCTCATCGCAGGGGAAGCTTTTCCGCCATTTGGCCGGGATGGACTACCTGATTACGTTGTACTAGATCAAGCAACCATCCGCCGCACCCTGCCACACTGGGATGCGTGAATGCTCGCGGTCAAGGCATTCGAGCTAAAATCCATGCGGTGTGGTTACCCAACAGCGCCACATCACTCCTTGCAAACTAACTATCCAGATATCCACCAGGGGACATTCATGAAGAAACATTTGTTGATTGCGGGCATTTGCATGCTCATGTGTGCGCCGGCAATCGCCCAGCGCCAGAAAGCAACCGTCCCCGGTGGAAGCGCTGCCGGCGCCAGTTCACAGGGTTCGGCCGGTCTTGAACACTGTGATGAACCCCTGGGTACGGTTGGGGTGGTCGAAGAAACGGATGGCGATTGGTATGAGTACTTGAGATCTGACTTGCGCCTGCCATCGACCGTCCCCGTTATCCGCATGCTGATCCAGCAATCGAATTGCTTCGTGGTGGTCGAACGTGGCCGTGCGATGGGGAAAATGATGCAGGAGCGAGCCTTGGAGGATTCGGGAGAGATGCGCCAAGGCAGCAACTTCGGCAAGGGCCAGATGGTCGCTGCAGATTTCACCATGAATCCCAGCATCAACTTCTCGCAAAGCAATGCCGGCGGCCTGGGCGGCGTACTTGGCGCGTTCGGCGGCAGGTTAGGGGCTGTGGGTGCCGTAGTGGGTGGCTTGAAGTTCAAGCGCGCGGAAACGATCTTGACGATGATCGACAATCGCTCCGGCGTGCAAATTGCCACCTCGATGGGCTTGGGCAAGAAGACCGATTTCGGCCTTGGCGTGGGCGGCGGTGGCTTGTCCGGGTTCGGCTCGGTGGGTGGCTACACCAACACGCCAGAGGGCAAGGTGCTGGTGCTGGCGTTCGCCGATGCCTACAACAAGATGGTGCAGTCACTGCGTAACTACCATCCGCAGGAAGTCCAAGGCGGCTTGGGCAAGGGCGGCAGGCTGAAGGTCGGCAACTGACCGAAGTAGTCGCCATCGTGATGCAAAAACGCCCGGCATTGCCGGGCGTTTTCATATGCGCGCCTTTTGCAAATTAGCCATCGCTGGCAGGCATGCCATCCTGCGCCCATGGCAATCTTGCTGGTCAAGGCAAAACCCAATGCTCGCGCTTCGTCACTGACCCAGCAGGACGATGGCACTTGGCTGGCACACCTGAAGTCCCCCCCGGTGGATGGCAAGGCCAACGCGGAACTGATTGACCTAGTGTCCCGGCAATTCGGGCTCCGCAAAGCACAGGTCACGATCAAGACCGGTGGCGGAAGCAGGCTCAAGCGGGTCGAAATCCCCGACTGAGATGGCTTGTGAACATCTCTTCCTGACCACCTTCGTCAATCACATGCCTTGTTGCAGCAAGCTACTTGCAAGCCATTCCTTCCAAGGTCATGGCCGTTGCGAAGACTGGCATAGCGGCAAGCTGGCCTTGGCGCGCAGCGTCAAGTCCATCCTTCAGGTAGATCCGCGAACGGCCTTGCGCATCGAGTTTGGGCGGCGTCGCTTTGCTGTCCAGGCGCCACACTCGCACCACGGCCTGCTGCGAAGTACAACTGGCGTTTGGCACCCGGATCACATCGTTCAACAACCAGCCATTAGTAGCCGATGCCTTGGCAACCGCAGCATCGGCCAGCCGCGCACGGGGCTGGCAACGGGTACTGGTTGGCATCGCGGCCAAGACATAGGGACGTGCCTTGTCACCCGTGAATTTACCTTCCAGGCGTGCGCAAGCCTCGGGGATCGTCCGCAGGGTGTGGGCAACGCCAACGGCTTGCGGCGCACCCAGCGGGCGCTGGATTTCCGGCTTCGGATCGCCAGCAATGGCGTTGGCGGCCAGCACCATTCCCGCGAACAACAGGATCGAACGAGACATCAGCTACTCCACGGTGAATCGACAGGCAGAGGCTGGCATGGCAGCCCTGAACCCTGCATTCATGGGGCTGAGGTGGATTTTTGAACCCATGGCGCACCTTGGCGGCATCAGCCTGTGCGATAGTCGCTTGGTTGCCTGCCGCAGGTTGGCATACGTTCATGTTCATTCCTTAAGAACACTCCGGGGAGGGGTTCATGCTGGAGCAATACGGTCTACTTCTGGCGTTTGTCTGCGCCATCATCGCGATCGGGTACGGCCTATGGGCGGCCGCCTGGATCAATCGCCAACCTGCCGGCAACGAGCGCATGCAGGAAATTGCCGGTGCCATCCAAGAGGGTGCACGCGCCTATCTGAATCGCCAATACACCACGATTGCCGTCGCGGGTGTGGTGCTGTTCGTGCTGGTCGGATTCGCACTGACCTGGTACGCCGCGATCGGCTTCCTGATTGGCGCGGTGTTGTCCGGTGCCGCTGGCTACATCGGCATGAACGTCTCGGTGCGCGCCAATGTGCGTACTGCTGAAGCTGCGCGCAAGGGCATCAGCCAGGCGATGGATGTGGCCTTCAAGGGTGGCGCGATCACCGGCATGCTGGTGGTCGGCCTGGGCCTGCTGGGCGTTGCCGGTTATTACGCAATCCTGACCAAGCATCTTGGCGTACCCCAAGAAGACGCGCTGCATGCGCTGGTCGGGCTGGCGTTTGGTTCCTCGCTGATCTCGATCTTCGCGCGTTTGGGCGGCGGCATCTTCACCAAGGGTGCCGACGTCGGCGCTGACTTGGTGGGCAAGGTCGAAGCCGGTATCCCCGAGGATGACCCCCGCAACCCGGCCGTCATCGCCGATAACGTGGGTGACAACGTAGGCGACTGCGCGGGCATGGCCGCTGACCTGTTCGAGACCTATGCGGTCACGATCATTGCGACGATGCTGCTGGGCGGACTGAGTTTCGCCGAGGGCAGCAATGCCGTGTTGTATCCGCTGGTGCTGGGCGCGGTGTCCATCATCGCCTCGATCATCGGTGCGTTCTTCGTCAAGGTCAGTGCCGACAAGCCGAACATCATGGGCGCGCTGTACAAGGGCGTGATCGTTTCGGCAGTGCTGTCGGCGGTCGCCTTCTGGTTCGTTACCGCCAACATGTTCCCGAACGGACTGGCCCCGTCTGATGGCGCCGCCACGCTGACGTCCACCAACCTGTTCCTGTGTGGCCTGATCGGCTTGGTGCTGACCGGCGTAATCGTGTGGATCACCGAGTATTACACCGGCACGCAGTTCAAGCCGGTGCAGCACATCGCACAGGCCTCGACCACCGGCCACGGCACCAACATCATCGCGGGCCTCGGCGTGTCGATGAAATCGACCGCACTGCCGGTGTTGGCGGTGTGTGCCTCGATCTATGGTGCGCATGCGCTGGCGGGCCTGTACGGCATCGCGATTGCCGCGACTGCCATGTTGTCGATGGCCGGAATGATCGTGGCGCTGGACGCCTACGGTCCGATCACCGACAACGCCGGTGGCATCGCTGAAATGGCCGACATGCCGCCGGAAGTGCGTGCAGTGACCGATCCGCTGGACGCGGTTGGCAACACCACCAAGGCCGTGACCAAGGGCTACGCGATCGGTTCGGCCGCATTGGCCGCGCTGGTGCTGTTCGCCGATTACACCCACAACCTCGATGCCGCAGGCGCAGCAAAAGCAGCATTGACTGGTGTGGCTTATGAGGCGGTTCGGTTCGACCTGTCCAACCACATGGTGATCATCGGCCTGCTGATCGGCGGTTTGATTCCCTTCCTGTTTGGCGCGATGGCGATGGAAGCCGTCGGCCGCGCAGCGGGGGCGGTGGTGGTGGAAGTCCGCCGTCAATTCCGCGAGATTCCCGGCATCATGGAAGGCACCGCCAAGCCCGACTACAGCAGGGCTGTCGACATGCTGACCAAGTCGGCGATCAAGGAAATGATCGTGCCGTCGCTGTTGCCGGTCGCGGTTCCTGTAGTGGCTGGCCTGTTGTTGGGCGCGCAAGCGCTCGGCGGTCTGCTGATCGGCACCATTGTCACCGGTATTTTTGTAGCGATCTCGATGACCACCGGTGGTGGCGCATGGGATAACGCCAAGAAGTACATCGAGGATGGTCACTGTGGTGGCAAGGGTTCCGAGGCACACAAAGCCGCGGTGACCGGCGACACCGTCGGCGACCCTTACAAGGATACTGCCGGCCCGGCGATCAACCCGTTGATCAAGATCATCAACATCGTTGCATTGCTGATGGTGCCGTTGCTCTAATCACTACGTTTGCGCAATACCAACACGGCGGCCCTCGGGCCGCCGTTTTCATTTGCGCGATGCGTGTTTGAGTTGTCGCTCCACTGGCTGAGGGTAAAATGCTCCCCCTATTTCCCCCTTTCACAGTTCGCAACGTGCAGGTCGCACTCCGCGCCGCACGCATACATGGAGCAACAACATGGGCTTGGACCTTGTCCCGACCGGCACTAACCCGCCGCACGAAATCAACGTCATCATCGAAATCCCGAAAGATGCCGAGCCGGTCAAGTACGAAGTCGACAAGGCCAGCGGCGCGATTTTCGTCGACCGTATCTTGTCGACCCCGATGCGATATCCGTGCAATTACGGCTACGTACCGCACACCGTCTGCGGCGATGGCGACCCAGCTGACGTGCTGGTAATCCTCCCGCTGCCGCTGGTACCGGGCTCGGTGATCCGCTGCATTCCCGTAGGCGTGCTGAAAATGAGCGACGAAGCCGGTGGCGACGAGAAGATCATCGCCGTGCCGCTGCCGAAGATTTTCGGCGGCTACGCACACGTGACCGACATCGCCCAGGTTAGCCCGCACTGGCTGGAGCG
This sequence comes from Lysobacterales bacterium, assembly GCA_038242955.1. Taxonomy (GTDB): domain Bacteria; phylum Pseudomonadota; class Gammaproteobacteria; order Xanthomonadales; family Xanthomonadaceae; genus Thermomonas. Next base: position 42,263 of record JBBSRO010000019.1, on the reverse strand, counting down.
CATCGGCCATTTCTTCGAGCACTACAAGGATCTCGAAAAGGGCAAGTGGGTCAAGCTGGAAGGCTGGGGCGGCGCGGAGGAAGCCAAGCAGATCCTGCTGCAGTCGATGGAACGCTACAGCGACCTGCCGGACGCGGACAAGCCGAAGTTCTGATTCGCTTCAACACTCAGGTGCGCGGGCGTGTGCGAATCATGCCCGCCATCCTTGCCACGACGATGGCGAGATACATGACACCGTTCCACTGTTCCACGATCAGCAGGACGCGGGCCTGCGGAATCGCCGGAGAAATGTCGCTGAGGCCCGTGGCGGAAAAATTGGTCGAGCTCAGGAACAGCAACTGCACCCAGCTCATCGGGCCGGTTTCGCCGGAAATCACGAACGCATTCGGGCTCAGCAGCTGCACGCCCATGAACACCCACGCGTAGGCTTCGGCAAACAGCATGAAGGTGGCGCCGGCGGCCCACATCTCGTCCGCCGTGGTGCGCTCGTCCTGCATCATGTAGCCGATCAGCGCGATGGCCGAATAGAAGAACGCAGCGGCATAACCGCCAGCACCGATTACGCCAAGCGCCGCGCTGCCGGTGAGGCGATACAGCCCGAACGCGACGACCCCCAGCACCGCCAACGTCAGGGCAACCCACGTCTCCCGCGGAGAGCGCCTCACCATCAGTACCGCCGCTGAAAGCACGCCCACGCTGATCGCACTCAGTACCAGATGCCCACCAGGTCCGTCGAACCACGGGTACAGCAGCACCGCGCTCAACTGCACCAGCAGCAGCGTGCGCGAGGGCATGTGGGCGATACGCATCAACAGGTTCATGGGCTTACTCCGGGCGATAGACCTCGGCACCCTGCTTCAGGAACTCGGCGGACTTCTCGGCCATGCCGGTCTCTAACGCCGTCTGGTCGTCTAGCCCGTGTTGGGCGGCGTAGTCACGTACATCCTGAGTGATCTGCATCGAGCAGAAGCTCGGCCCGCACATCGAGCAAAAGTGCGCGCTCTTGTGCGCATCCTTGGGCATCGTCTCGTCGTGGAATTCCTGTGCCTTCTCCGGATCAAGACCGAGGTTGAACTGGTCTTGCCAGCGGAACTCAAAGCGCGCCTTGCTCAATGCGTTGTCGCGGATCTGTGCACCTGGATGACCCTTCGCCAGGTCCGCCGCATGGGCGGCGATCTTGTAGGTAATGATGCCGTCGCGCACGTCCTGTTTGTTGGGCAGCCCCAGGTGCTCTTTCGGGGTGACGTAGCAGAGCATCGCGGTGCCGTACCAGCCGATCATCGCTGCGCCAATCGCGCTGGTGATGTGATCGTAACCTGGCGCAATGTCCGTGGTTAGCGGCCCGAGCGTATAGAACGGTGCTTCGCCGCATTCGACCAGCTGTTTTTCCATGTTTTCCTTGATCAGCTGCATCGGCACGTGTCCGGGCCCTTCGATCATGGTCTGCACGTCATGCTTCCAGGCGATCTTGGTCAATTCGCCCAGCGTTTCCAGCTCGCCGAACTGTGCCGCATCGTTGGCATCGGCAATACACCCGGGACGCAGGCCGTCTCCCAGGCTGAAGGCCACGTCGTAGGCCTTCATGATGTCGCAGATGTCTTCGAAGTGGGTATACAGGAAGCTCTCCTTGTGGTGCGACAAGCACCACTTGGCCATGATGCTGCCGCCGCGCGACACGATGCCGGTGACGCGCTTGGCGGTCAGCGGCACGTAGCGAAGTAACACGCCGGCGTGGATGGTGAAGTAATCCACGCCCTGCTCGGCTTGCTCGATCAGGGTGTCGCGGAAAATTTCCCAAGTCAGTTCTTCGGCACGGCCATCGACCTTCTCAAGCGCCTGGTAGATCGGCACGGTGCCGATCGGTACCGGCGAGTTGCGGATGATCCATTCGCGCGTTTCATGGATGTGCTTTCCGGTGGACAGGTCCATCACGTTGTCGGCACCCCAGCGTATCGCCCAGACCAATTTTTCGACCTCTTCGGCGATGCCGGAACTCACTGCGGAATTGCCGATGTTGGCGTTGATCTTGGTCAGGAAGTTGCGACCGATGATCATCGGCTCGCTTTCCGGGTGGTTGATGTTGCACGGAAGAATGGCGCGTCCACGCGCGATCTCGTCGCGCACGAACTCAGGCGTGATCCGCTGCTGGATATTGGCACCGAAGCTTTGCCCTGGTTGCTGGCGCAGCAATGCGGCATCGCGGACGGATTCGATGCGCTGGTTCTCGCGGATCGCGACGTATTCCATTTCCGGGGTGATGATCCCGCGGCGGGCGTAATGCATCTGGCTGACGTTGGCACCGGCCTTCGCACGACGCGGCAACGGGCGGCTAGGGAAACGCACGCTATCCATGCGAGCGTTGTGCTCACGCTCGCGGCCAAACGCCGAAGACAGCACGCTCAATGCTTCGGTATCACCGCGCTCTTCAATCCAGCGTGCGCGCAACGGCGCCAAGCCGGCAGTCAGATCGATGTCGGCTGCAGCATCGGAATATGGACCGGAGGTGTCATAGACGGTGATCGGCGGATTTTCTTCGATGCCGCGCAGGGTCTGCGTGCTCGCCTGCATCACCTCACGCATTGCCACCTGCAAGTCAGGACGCGAACCGGTGACATGCACCTTGCGCGAACCAGGAATTGGCCGGGTCGCGGCTTCGGACAGGCGTTCGGTGTCGCGGATGAGATCGGAGGGTACTGCGTTCATGGCGTTCGTCCTTCAGGCGGGTGGACGAAGCGGCGGCGCGTGCGTGCATCGCCACCAAGGCAGTGCCGCATCGCGAAGCTTCCCTACGCCGGTCTCAACCGGATCAGGTTCGAAGGGACTATCTCAACCGCGGCCGTGGCCGGCGGTACCCCCGCTTCAGGAAGTATTTGACCACGGGTGCGCGCGCTTCGCGAGTATGACGCGCGGCATGGAACGCGCTGGAAAAGGACACTCAGCTTGGGCACCAAATATCTGATTGCCTGGGTGCGGTGGAAGAGCCGCCTGCGCCGGCGCAACTTTCTGTGGATGGCGTGCTGCGCTACCGCCGTATTCGTGGTGCTGTACGTATTCTTGCAGCGCACTCTGGGCGAAGCTTCCACCCTCCTGCTATACCCGCCATACGTCGCCGTAATAGTGTCGTTGTCAGTGCGACGGCTGCACGACCAGGCACTCAGCGCATGGTGGCTAGTGCCCGCGCTGGTGCCGGTATTAGGCCCTTTGCTGCTCGTGTTTCTACTGACCATCACGCGCGGCACCAACGGCGAAAACCAGTACGGCGATGATCCGCGTACCCGTGGCCGCGACTACCTGCGCGTGTCTATCAATGAACCAGCCTGACGCTACCGGCGTCATCGTCAACGACGTTACCCGGCTCAATCCGGTGCGGGTCTGGGCAGTGGCGACACCCACGACCATCGAGCAAGTTCAGGATGCACTAGGCCGCTTCCAAGGCCCGATCTCCGTCGGCGGTGGGCACTTCAGCATGGGCGGGCAAACGGCGAGTCCAGACAGCCTGCACCTGGATATGCGTGGATTGAACCGCGTACTCGAATTCCGCCCGCAGCAGCACACCATCCGCGTGCAAGCCGGCATCCGCTGGTGCGACATACAGCGCTTCGTGGATCCGCACGACCTGTCAGTGCGGATCATGCAAACGTATGCAAACTTCACTGTTGGCGGATCGCTCAGCGTCAATGTACATGGCCGCTACGTCGGCCTCGGCCCGCTGATCCTGTCGGTGCGCGCGATACGACTGGTGATGGCGGACGGAAAAGTGGTGGATGCGACGCCATCGCAGAATGCCGAATTGTTTTACGGCGCAATCGGCGGTTACGGGAGCCTGGGCGTGATTGTCGAGGCGGAACTAGACCTTACGGAAAACGGGCGGGTCAAGCGCGACGACGTGGTGATGGGGACGAAGCGCTACGCGGGATGGTTCCGCGAGAACGTTCGCAACGACACCGATGCGGTATTCCACAATGCCGATCTCTACCCGCCAAATTACGACTGCGCGCGTGCGGTTACGTGGCGTCGCACCCTTGATGCGCCTACGGTGCCACATCGTCTGCAACCGCTGCGTCGGCACTTCCCGCTGCATCGCTATTTCTTCTGGACTTTTACCGAGTCATTGGGTGGTAAGTGGCGGCGCAAGCATCTGCTCGACCCATTGCTTTACTTCTCTAAACCGGTTCATTGGCGCAACTACGAAGCAGGCTACGACGTCGCAGAACTCGAACCCTCGTCGCGTAGGCACCGAACTTACGTGCTCCAGGAGTACTTCGTGCCGGTCGCACGTTTCGATGCGTTTGTATCGAAAATGAGCGAGATCCTCCGCCGGCATCGGGTCAACGCCGTGAATGTCTCGGTACGCCATGCGCTGGCCGATCCAGGTTCGCTGCTCGCGTGGGCGCGCGGTGAAAGTTTTGCCTTCGTGCTGTACCACAAGCAACGCACGCGGGCGAACGCACGCGAGCGCGTCGCCGTATGGACCCGGGAAATGATCGACGCCGTCATCGAATGCGGCGGCACCTACTACCTGCCCTATCAGCCGCACGCGACGCCAGAGCAGTTCCACCGCGCCTACCCGCGCGCGCTCGAACTGTTCGCGCTCAAGCGCCGTTTCGACCCGCAGTTCCGCTGGCGCAACGTGCTGTGGGACAAATACTACGCGCCCACCCTGGATTCGACGATGGATGAGATGGCACACACGACGACAGCTAACGCAGGATCCGATTTCCTTTGCGTGTACGGCAACGCCCGCGGCAACGATGATTTCTACCGCTTCCTGCAGAACGTCTACCGGCTTTATCCTGAAGACCGCTTCCATGGCCTGATTCGGGAGGCAACGCAGGTGCATGCCGGCAATGATCAGGCGGTTTATCGAGAACTGCAGGCAAAGCTGCCCTCGATAAAGCCTTTCCTGTCCGAACTGACGTATGCGTTACCTTCGCTTGGAAAGCAGAAGCGCGAGATGCGTCGCCAGACACTTGAGCTGCTAGGCAAGCGGCGCGGGTTCGACGGCTACCTCGAGATCGGCACGACCGGCCGTTATCTTAGTGACCTGCGCAAGCATCTTGACCTTCGCGGCGACAGCGTGCTGGTCAATGATGTCGCGCCTTCGAATTCGCCGGTAGACATCGTGGAACGCGGCGGCGTACGGAAGCTCGGTCGCTTCGTCCCGCTAGACGACTACGCTCCGCTGGCCGCGGCGATCCCCGACGGAAGCATCGAACTGCTGACCTGCTATATCGGCCTGCACCATGTGCCGCTTGAACGACTGGACGCGTTCATCGCTTCACTGCGCAGAGTCATGCGCCCTGGCGGCATTCTTGTGCTGCGCGACCACGACGTGGGGGACGCTTACATGCATGCACTGGCGTCGCTGGCGCACACGGTGTTCAACGCTGGGCTCGGCGTGCCGTGGGAAACCAACGCGAAGGAACTTCGCCACTTCCGCACTGTCTCCGAATGGATTGAGATCCTCGGCCGCCACGGTTTCCGCCAGTGCGGCGCGCAGCTGTTGCAGGACCACGATCCGACCTTGAACACACTACTGGCGTTCGAGAAGGCATAACGGTGCGCCCATTCCACTTCGTCGCTGCGCTGTTCGCATTGTTGGCCACCATGGCCCTGTTCGCGACACCGCTCAGTCAAGCGAACGACGATGCCAGTCTGCACGTGCCTGCGTCGGATCAGCGCACGCCTGACCAGACGTTCCTGACGTTCCCGGAGTGGTTCCTGGTGTTCAGTCCGGCTGAGTACGCCGATGCGTTGCGCGCGAACCAAGCGCCGGAGGCGTTCCCGTTCTTCAGCCACATTGGACAGTTCTGGAACGCTTATGCACGGATAATTCACCGCACCCGCGCGTTTCCGTTCAATAGCGAATACCACACGATGATCGTGGTGATAGGCGTATCCACCACGGTGGAATACGCGATAAAAGGCGCTTATGAAACGCTCATCGGGCGTATATCTGGTCTTACTGCAGCGCCGAATGCGACGCCGGAGGACTTACTTGCCACAGACCAGGCACGGGCCTATGTCGATTTCATTCGTATAGATCCCTGGTACAAATTCGATTTTGTCGCCCCGCTGAAGCAGCTGTGGACGCAGACCCCATGGGCCGGGCCGCACATGCTGCGCAAGTGGGAGCGGCGTTACCTGTTGACCAGCGAGTGGCTGATAAAGGCCACGTACGCCGCGATCATCAAGCGCGCGACCAGCTCCTCCTTCGATGCACCGAAACCGACCACGCTGGCAATCGTTCAGGGACTGGCCCTCGGCACAGGCGCATGTACGCAGGCAATCCATCTACTACGTAGACAAGGCACGCAGTCGCTGGTGTCGCTCCCGCGATACCAGCCCTTCACCGAACAAGCCATCGCTTTATCAAAGTGCGGCGCTACGTTCGACGAAATCGCCGGAAACCGCAGCACCATACTGGTCAGCCTGCTCGTGCCGATATCGCGCGAGGTGGAGACCCGCGCTCCGATACTGATTCGCCAGCCGATCATTACCCGCCCCGGATTCGAACGACGCGTGCTGCAGACCCAGGTCCCACATCTGGCGAATACATTACGCGCACACGTCGACGCCGGCGACGACATCGAGCATGTGTTCGACTATTGACCGAAAGCGCTGAGCAGAATTTGTCTGGCACTGCTTGCGCGAAGCCCACCGCACGAAAAATTTTCGCGAAAGTGTTGACACCGACATTTGAGTCGTGTTTCTCTTCGCTGATGACGCAGCGCAACATCCAACCGCAAGCCGCACGCACCACGTTGAACGACGTGGTCGCCGCGAGCTTGCGTGCGCAGCAAGTCCTCCCAATCCGAATTCTCCCGATCAACGTCGCGCTTGCCGCGGCTCTCCTCCTCGTACTCGTACTTATTATTACCAGCCATACAGGCGCAGGAGTCGGGTTCGTGTAAGTAGCAAAAAACACACCCAGGTCGAAAGAACCAAGACCCCGCGCCCGAAAAGGCGCGGGGTTTTTGTTTTCGCGACATGGGTTCCTGAAACACCGCCAAGGAACGCCACTCGTGAGAAATCAGTCGTGAGAAGCAATGCCATCAAGCACGGTCCCGCCCGTGCCCCCGCACGCGCCATGTTGCGTGCGACCGGACTGGACGATCGGGCCATCGCCAAGCCCTTCGTCGCGGTCGTGCACACGTGGTCAGATGTATCGCCGTGCAACATCACCCTGCGCGACCTGGCCCAGGACGTGCGCCGTGGCGTGATCGAAGCTGGCGGTACGCCGATCGAGTTCAACACGATTGCCGTCACCGACGGCATCGCGATGGGCAGCGACGGCATGCGTGCGTCGTTGGCATCACGCGAGACGATTGCGGACTCCATCGAACTGGCGGTCAGCGGCCATTGCCTGGACGCGATGGTGCTGCTGGTCGGTTGCGACAAGACCATCCCGGCCGCGGCAATGGCAGCGGCGCGCATGGACATCCCGACGGTGATTCTTTACGGCGGCACCATCATGCCGGGGCACTGCTTTTCCGGCGATGGCAGCGACAAGCCGCTGACCGTGCAGGACGTGTTCGAAGCCGTCGGCGCGCATTCGGCCGGCCGCATCGACGATGACGAACTGCGCCATATCGAAACCCATGCCTGTCCCGGCGCGGGTGCCTGCGGCGGTCAGTTCACCGCCAATACGATGGCCATGGTGCTGACCTTCCTGGGCCTGTCACCGCTGGGCGCAAATGACATTCCCGCCATCCATCCCGACAAACCCGGCGCGGCGCAAGCATGCGGTGCACGCATCATGCAGATGCTGCGCGACGCCGGCCCGCTGCCACGCGAATTGGTCACCGCCACATCGCTACGCAATGCTGCGCGTGCGGTGTCGGCGACGGCGGGCTCGACCAATGCCGCACTGCACTTGCTGGCGATCGCGCATGAAGCCGGCGTTGCCTTCGACCTGGAGGAATTCGAGGCTGCGGCCAGTACGCCGGTGATCGCTGACCTGAAACCCGCTGGCCGATACACCGCTGCGGAAATGTTCACGTTCGGCGGCACCGCACTGGTCGCACGCGAACTGAAAACGGCTGGTTTGATCGCGGATGTTCAAACCGTTACCGGCCGCAGCTTTTTCGATGAAGTTGATGCGACAAAAGTTTCGGCAACGCAGGATGTCGTGCGCCCGATCACCAACCCGCTCAAGCCGCGCGGCGGCTATTCGATCCTGCGCGGCGACCTTGCGCCGGAGGGCTGCATCCTCAAACTGGCAGGTCACGGCATCGAACATTTCGAAGGGCCGGCCCGCGTGTTCGACAGCGAAGACGCCGCATTCGCAGCGGTGCAGGCGCGCCAGATCAATGCCGGCGATGTGATCGTGATCCGCTTCGAAGGACCCGCCGGTGGCCCGGGCATGCGCGAGATGCTGGCGGTCACCGCAGCGTTGATTGGCCAAGGCTTGGGCGGCGATGTCGCGTTGATCACCGATGGCCGTTTCAGCGGCGCCACCCACGGCTTCATGGTGGGTCACATCGCGCCCGAAGCCGCACGCGGCGGGCCGTTGGCTTACCTGCGTGACGGCGACAAGGTGCGCATCGATGTTGCTTCGCGCCGGCTGGATGTCGACGCCGATCTGTCCCAACGCAAACCCGCTCGCATCGCGCCACGCGTCACCACCGGCGTGCTGGCCAAGTACGCACGCGACGTGCGCTCGGCTTCACAAGGCGCGGTCACCGCACCCGGACCACTCGATGCTGCGGCCGCTGATTCGCGCCGCATCGATGCTGCACTCATCGCAACAAATATCACTCTAGAACCTGCAGCCGCTTGACCTACCCCAACGACACCACGCATCCCAAAAAGGACCCATCCATGAACAGTCTCAACAATTCCGACAAACCTACCATCGCAGTCATCGGCTACGGCAGCCAAGGCCGCGCGCACGCACTCAACCTGCGCGACTCCGGCTTCGACGTCACCGTGGGCCTGCGCCCAGGCGGCCCGACCGAACTCAAGGCGAAAGTCGACGGCTTCACCGTCAAGACGCCTGCCGACGCAGTGAAGGATGCGCAAGTCGTCGCGATCCTGACTCCGGACATGGTCCAGCCGCAGCTGTATGGCGAAGTGATCGAACCGAACATGGCCAAGGGCGCGTGCTTGTTGTTCGCCCACGGCTTCAACGTGCATTACGGACAAATCACGCCTCGCGATGATCTCGATGTGGTGCTGGTTGCACCCAAAGGTCCGGGCGCGCTGGTTCGTCGGGAGTACGAAATCGGTCGCGGCGTGCCAGCGGTGTATGCGGTGCAGCAAGACCTCAGTGGCAATGCCGAAGCGCTCGCGTTGACCTATTGCGCAGGCATCGGCGGCGCGCGCCAGAACGCGATCAAGACCACGTTCAAGGAAGAAACCGAAACCGACCTGTTTGGCGAACAGGCCGTGTTGTGTGGTGGCGCGACGAAACTAGTGCAGGCCGGTTGGGAAACATTGGTTGAAGCCGGTTATCAGCCGGAAGTCGCCTATTACGAATGCCTGCACGAACTGAAATTAATCGTGGACCTTTTTTACGAAGGCGGCATCACCCGCATGCACGAATTCATCAGCGAGACCGCGCAATACGGCGCACTGACCCGCGGCGACTACATCGTCGATGCCAACACACGGTCGCAGATGAAGAAGGTCCTAACCGAAATTCAGGACGGCACCTTCGCCCGTCAATGGATCGCCGAATACGCCGCCGGCAATGCCAATTACAAGGCGCTGAAACAGGCCGACCTGGACCATCCGATCGAGGCGATCGGCAAGAAGCTGCGCGCCAACATGAAGTGGCTGGAGTCTGCATCCGTCGCATCGAAACCGATGCCCGCACCGACTGCCGAGGCCGCCTGATGAACGGTGCCCACTGGCTGGCGCAAGCCCTGGTCGTGGAAGGCGTGGAGACGCTGTTCGGGTATCCCGGCGGCACCATCATGCCGTTCTACGACGCACTGCGTGACGAACCTAGACTCAAGCATGTCTTGGTGCGCCACGAACAGGGCGCGGCATTTGCCGCCAATGGTTTTGCACGTGTCAGCGGGCGCGTAGGTGTATGCGTCGCCACATCGGGACCTGGCGCTTCGAATCTGGTCACTGGTATTGCCGATGCGATGCTGGATTCAGTGCCCATGGTGGTGATCACCGGCCAAGTGGCGACCAGCCTGATGGGCACCGATGCATTCCAGGAACTCGATGTGTTTGGCATGACCATGCCGATGGTCAAGCACAGCTTCATCGCCCGATGCGTGGATGACTTGCCGATGATGGTGGGTGAAGCATTTCGCATCGCACGTTCCGGTCGTCCCGGCCCGGTGTTGATCGATCTGCCCAAGGACGTGCAGAACGCCGATGCATCGCATCTTACGCTTCACGCTTCATTCGGCATGGATGCCGTCGAGGCACCGCTGGATGCCTCGCTGCACGAAGCACTGGCATTGATCTCGCAAGCGCAGCGACCCATCGTGTATGGCGGTGGTGGGATTGCATTAGGCGATGCAGTGCAGGCATTCCGAACGTTTGTCGATGCGACCCAGATCCCGACCGTGCTGACCTTGAAAGGTCTGGGCGCGTTGCCGAGCGAGCATCCACTCAACCTCGGCATGCTCGGCATGCACGGCAGTCGCGCTGCAAACTTAGCCGTGCAGGATGCTGATTTATTGATCGTAGTCGGCGCACGTTTCGACGACCGCGTCACCGGCAAACTCGCCGAGTTCGCACCGCATGCACGTATCGTCCATATCGACCTGGACGCCTGCGAGATCGGCAAATTGCGCCATGCCGATGCCGGCGTGCGCGGCAACATCGTCACCACCCTGACTATCCTGACGCTGCCCTGTGCCGCGCACCGGCATGGTCGCCATGGCAATGCACGCAAGCAGTGGCGTGCGCAATGCAAGGAAGCCACGCGCCTGCACGCCGCGCGCTACGACGCGCCGGGCAACAGCGTGTACGCGCCTGCATTGGTGAAGCGGTTGTCGGAATTGGCGCCCGCTGCCGTTGTTACTTGCGACGTCGGCCAGCACCAGATGTGGGTCGCGCAGCACTGGCGGATGGACCATCCACGCAAGCACCTGACCAGTGGCGCACTTGGCGCAATGGGCTTCGGATTGCCTGCCGCGATGGGAGCTTTGGTCGCTCTTGCTGAAAAGCAGAACCACGACGCGCCGGTGATCTGCGTCAGCGGTGACGGTTCGATCATGATGAACATCCAGGAGCTCGCCACGCTCAAGCGCTACCGATTGCCGGTGAAAATCGTGGTGCTCGACAACCAGGCACTGGGTATGGTCCGCCAGTGGCAGGAATTATTTTTCGACAAGCGCTATTCCGAAGTCGACCTGTCCGACAACCCAGACTTCGCCGCAGTCGCCGCCGCGTTCGGCATCCAGTCACTGCATGTGGACCGCGCAGATGGCATGGAAGCCGCACTGCAAGCACTACTGGCCGCAGACGGCCCGACGCTGTTGCACGTCGCCATCGACACCGCCGCCAACGTCTGGCCGCTGGTGCCACCCAATCACAACAACGCCCAAATGATGGACGCGTCGATGGATGCGTCACCCACTTCGGATGCGTCATCAACAACCCCCAACTCGTCAACGGAGACACCCCATGCGCTACCAGCTTGATCTCACTTTGCGCCGCGCCGAGGGTGCGCTCGCCCGCGTGCTTGGCACTACCGAACGTCGCGGTTTCCAGCCAGTCAGCGTGGATGGCGAGGCGCGCAATGACGGCGACCGCTGGCACCTGCGCATGACCGTGGAAGGCGAACGCGAGCCAGAATTCCTGCAGCAACAGCTGGCCAAGCTGTACGACTGCCTGGATGTTCAGATGGCGCCGTGCGCATGAACGCCTCCGTCACTCCGATCACCAATGCCGCCCACGCACCGAAGCCGAAAACGTGGTTCGACGGCGCACTGATCGACAGCGATGCCCCGCAGGCTGGCCTGACCACCCACGCCATGCATTACGGCAGCGGCGTGTTCGAAGGTATCCGCGCTTATGCCACCACGAATGGCGGCGCAGCGGTGTTCCGCTTGCCCGAGCATATGGAGCGGATGCGGAAGGGTGCAGAGTTGCTTGGCATGGCTTTCGATCCTGCACAGGCTACCGATGCGATTCGGGCGACGCTGCGCGCCAATGGTCATCGCGATGCCTATGTTCGTCCGCTGGCGTGGTTTGGCGAAGGTGGGTTCGGGCTGGACGTTGAAGGCCACACGCAACACCTGATGGTCGCCACCACAGCAACTCCGGTGCATCTCAACGGCACCCGTGCGCGCGTTGGCGTTTCGACATGGCGGCGCAACCCCGCCGATTCACTGCCACCGCTGAAGTTGTGTGGCGGTTACATCAATTCGATCCTGGCCAAGCGCGAGGCAAAGCAACGCGGTTTCAATGAAGCGCTGTTCACCGATCGCGCAGGGAATGTTGTCGAATGCACCGGCGCCAACGTGTTCATGGTCAAGGATGGCGTGATCACTGCGGTGGAGCATCCGGACGCACTGCCCGGTATCACCCGCGACACCTTGCTGGCACTGAGCGGTGCGAACGTACGAATGGTCAGTCTGGCCGAACTGCTCGACGCCGATGAAGTGTTCGCCTGCGGTACCGCAGCGGAAGTTGCGCCGGTCGAGCAGATTGAGCAGCGCGAATACGGCGCAAATCCCGTCAGCCGTGAGCTTGCCGCGCAGTACCAGCGCATCGTGCGCGGCGAGGACACCACACATGCATCGTGGTTGACGGCGGTCTGAACTGATGGAGCCTGAAGTACGCCACCACCATGTTGACACCTTGCCGGTCAGTGCCTCCGACGTGCTAGCCGCACAGGCTCGCCTGCGTCGCTACCTGGATGTCACACCGACCCATTACGCAGAACGCTTCGGCTGCTGGCTGAAGCTCGAGAACCTGCAGCGCACCGGTTCCTACAAGGTGCGTGGCGCGTTGAATGCATTGCTGGTGGCACGCGAACGCGGCGACGAACGCACAGTGATTGCGGCATCGGCCGGCAACCATGCGCAAGGTCTGGCTTGGGCGGCGTATCGCCTCGGCGTATCGGCAATTACTGTCATGCCGCGCAACGCGCCTGAAACCAAGATCGCCGGTGTCGCCCATTGGGGCGCGACCGTGCGCTTGCATGGCGACAGTTACGACGAGGCCAAGGCTTTCGCGCTGGAACTGGCGGCACAACACGATTACCGCTTGCTGTCGGCGTTCGATGACCGCGACGTGATCGCCGGGCAAGGTACGGTCGGGCTGGAAATTGCAGCGATGTGCCCGGATGTGGTACTGGTGCCGATAGGTGGCGGCGGCTTGGCGGCGGGTGTTGCTCTCGCACTGAAATCACAAGGCGTGCGCATCATCGGCGCGCAGGTCGAAGGCGTGGATTCAATGGCGCGCGCACTGCGTGGCGACCACAGCTTGCACGAGCCCGCGATGACCCTGGCCGATGGCGTACGGGTCAAGCAACCGGGCGCGTTGACCGAACGCATCCTGGCCGAATTGCTGGACGACGTGATTATCGTCCGCGAAGCCGAACTGCGTGAAACTCTGGTACGGCTGGCGCTGGAAGAACACGTCATTGCAGAGGGCGCTGGTGCATTGGCCTTGGCCGCAGGCAAGCGCGTTGCCGGCAAGCGCAAATGCGCGGTGATCTCCGGCGGCAATCTGGATGCCTCGGTACTGGCACAACTGCTGTCTGACGTGCGTCCACGCCCACCGCGTCGGCCACGTCGGCGTACGCGCGAAGCACCCAAGGGCAATGCACAACAGGCGGACGGCCCGCTTCGGCTGCCGGCAGCACTGCTGCCGGCAATCTTGCAGCCGCCACGCCCAGCCAGGGCTGGCCCGACATCGCAAAAGCCGCCAGCCAAGCGCGCGGCAGCCGAGGAAATTCCAGCATGAAACCCGTACCGAACAACGACCGCATTAGCCCGCATCACATCAAGATCTTCGATACCACCTTGCGCGATGGCGAACAATCACCAGGATTCACCATGAGTGCACCGCAGAAGATCGCCTTCGCGCACGCACTGGCTGATCTCGGCGTGGATGTGATCGAAGCCGGTTTCCCGAATAGTTCACCTGCCGATTTCGGCGCTGTGCACACCATTGCACGCGAGGTCCGCGGCTCTTCAATTGCCGCGCTCGCCCGTTGTCATCCCGGCGATATCGAAGCTTGCGCGCGCGCACTGGAGGACGCCGCCGCACCGCGCATCCACACCTTCATTTCGACCAGCCCGCTGCATCGCGAACACAAGCTGAGCATGAGCCGCGAACAAGTGATCGAGCACGCCGTCATGGGCGTGGAGCTCGCGCGCAAGCATGTGGACGATGTCGAGTTTTCCGCCGAGGACGCCTTTCGCACCGAACGCGAATTTCTGGTCGAAGTATTCGATGCCGCGGTTGCCGCAGGGGCACGCACGCTCAATGTGCCGGATACCGTAGGCTACGCCACGCCGATTGAAATTCGCGCACTGTTTGAATATCTTCGCGCAAACGTGAAGGGCGCTGAGGGCGTGATATTCAGCGCGCACTGTCACAACGATCTTGGGCTGGCGGTGGCGAATTCGCTGGCAGCAGTCGAAGGCGGCGCGCGTCAGGTCGAGTGCACTATCAACGGTATCGGCGAACGCGCCGGTAATGCGGCGCTGGAAGAGTTGGTGATGGCGCTGAAAGTGCGTGGCGGTTGGTACGCCGCAGATACCCGCATCGATACCTGCAAGTTGCTGGAGACCTCGCGCCTGCTGTCGCGGATCACCGGCATCCAGGTCCAGCGCAACAAGGCGGTGGTCGGGCTGAATGCATTCGCGCATGAATCCGGCATCCATCAGCACGGCATGCTCAAGCATCGCGATACCTACGAAATCATGCGGCCGCAGGATGTGGGCTGGCCGGATTCGCAACTGGTGTTGGGCCGCCACAGTGGCCGCGCCGCAGTCGCCGATCGCCTGCGCCAACTTGGCTATGTGCTGAATGACGAGACACTCGACCATGTCATCGCTGAAGCCAAGGAACTAACCCAGACCCAGCACGTGATCAGCGACCGCGACCTGCAACGTCTGGTCGAAGGCGAACAACATGGGCCCGGCTGGCGCGTCTCCGCATTGAGTTTGACCGACTACGGCAAACACACCCGTGCGCACGTGGACCTGTCCGATCCCGACGACCGCCACGTTATACAAAGCGCAGAAGGTGAAGGCCCGATAGCGGCTGTATTCGCGGCGCTGGCGCTGGCGACTGGCGTTGATTTCGAACTTGAAAGCTACGAAGTCCACAGCATGGGCATCGGTCGCGATGCACGTGGCGAAGCGAATCTCAGCGGTCGTATCGATGGCGAGACATTGAGTGGCCAAGGCACTAGCCAAGACGTGCTGGAAGCCAGCGCGATTGCTTGGTTGGATGTCGCAAACCGAGTGCTGCATGCACGCCAAGCGCAGCCCTGCGCGGAAGCTGCCTGATGGCTGCTAATACGCCAAGCACGCTGTTCGACAAACTGTGGGACGCGCACGTAGTCACACCGGAATCCGACGCAACCCCGGCAATCCTGTATGTCGACCTGCACCTGATCCACGAAGTGACCTCGCCACAAGCTTTCACCGAACTTGATGCACGTGGACTGTCGCTACGTCGGCCGGAACTGACGAAAGCCACGTTGGACCACTCCACCCCGACTACGCCGGTCGATGCCAACGGCCAGCACACCTACATCAATGCGCAGGCACAAGTGCAAGTCGAAACACTCCGCAGCAATTGTTCGAAGCACGGCGTGGAACTGTTCGATTTCGATAGCGCGCATCGCGGCATCGTGCATGTGATCGGACCGGAACTCGGGCTGACCCAACCCGGCATGACAATTGTTTGCGGCGACAGCCACACCGCCACGCATGGCGCGTTCGGCGCGTTGGCGTTCGGCATCGGCACCAGCGAAGTCGGGCACGTGATGGCCAGTCAATGCTTGCTGCAACGCAAGCCGAGAACACTTGCGATCACCATTGATGGCGAACTTGCGCCGGGGGTCTGCGCCAAGGATCTGATCCTGCATGTCATCGGCGTGATCGGCGTCAACGGCGGCACCGGCCACGTCATCGAATATCGCGGCTCGACCATTCGCGCGCTGTCGATGGACGAGCGCATGACCGTCTGCAATATGTCGATTGAAGCGGGCGCGCGTGCCGGTTTGATTGCACCGGATCAAGTCACCTTCGACTATCTCGCCGCCACGCCGCGTGCACCGCAAGGCGAGGCGTTCGAACAATCCGTCGCACGCTGGCGCGAACTGCTTACGGACGAAGGTGCGCAGTTCGACCGCGACGTGGTGATCGACGCACGCGATATCCAACCGACATTGAGTTGGGGCACGCATCCGGGCCAAGTGGTGGCCGTCGATGCGCATGTACCGATTGCCAACCGGGATGCCGATACCGACAAGGCGCTCGCATACATGGGCTTCGAATCCGGCGCGCCGATGGCCGGACGCGAAGTCAACGTAGTGTTCGTGGGCAGTTGCACCAATGCGCGCCTGTCAGATTTGCGCCAAGTCGCGCTGGTGTTGCGCGATCGCCGCGTGCATCCACGCGTGCGCATGCTGGTGGTGCCGGGCTCGGAGCAGGTCAAGCGCGATGCGGAAGCCGAAGGAATCGACCTCATCGTGCGCAATGCAGGCGGCGAATGGCGCGAACCCGGTTGCTCGATGTGCATTGCGATGAACGGCGACATGGTCGGCCCGGGTCAATTGGCGGTGTCGACCAGTAACCGAAACTTCGAAGGCCGCCAAGGAAAGGGGGCACGCACCCTGCTGGCATCGCCACTGACCGCTGCTGCGTGCGCAGTCGCCGGCGTAGTGACGGATCCGCGCGCGTATCTGTCGCCAGTGATTGCGACCACACACGATGATGCATTGGAGGTGGCCTGATGGCTGTCTTCCACACCTTGGTCGCACGCACGCTGGTGATGTCGGAATGCAATATCGACACCGACCAGATCATCCCGGCGCGTTTCCTCACCACGACCACGCGCGACGGTCTTGGCCGCTATGCATTCAATGACTGGCGTTACCTGGCCGATGGAAGCAACAACCCGGATTTCGCGTTCAATCGTTCTGAAAATGCTGGCGCGCAGATTCTTGTTGCTGGCCACAACTTCGGTTGCGGTTCCTCGCGTGAACATGCGCCTTGGGCGCTGCTCGATCTTGGTTTGCGCGCGGTGATCAGCAGCCAGATCGCCGATATCTTCCGCAGCAATGCGCTGAAAAACGGGCTATTACCGATCGTACTGGAACCGAATCTCGTCACGGAGCTGTTGGCGAATCCCGGCATCGAACTACACATCGACGCGGCGGCGCGCAGCGTGACGCTGCCCGATGGTCGCGTTGCCACATTTGACCTGGATGCGTTCGCGCAGACCTGTCTTCTGGAAGGCGTCGACCAGCTCGGCTACCTGCTCAAGCATGACACCGCGATCAGCGCGTTCGAACATCGCATGCCATCCCAACATCACAAGCCCACAGCAACCCAGGATTCCACTCATGCACGCTGATATCGCAGTCCTGCCCGGCGACGGGATTGGCCCGGAAGTCACCACCGCTGCAGTCGCAGTTCTTGAAGCGGTCGGTCGTCGCCATGGCCATCAGTTTTCCCTTCGCGACTATGCCATCGGTGGTGCCGCCATAGATGCTTGCGGCGACCCGCTACCTGCGGCGACCCTGGTCGCGTGCCGGGACGCCGATGCCGTGTTGCTGGGTGCAGTCGGCGGACCAAAATGGTCAGCACCCGATGCCAAAGTGCGGCCCGAGCAAGGGCTGCTGGCGCTGCGCAAGGCCCTTGGTCTGTACGCCAACCTGCGACCGGTGCAGCCGCACCCGGCCACGCTCGGCGCCTCACCGATCAAGCCGCACCTGCTGGCAGGCGTCGACCTGCTGGTGGTGCGCGAACTCACCGGCGGCATCTACTTTGGCGAGAAATCCCGCGATGGCGACACCGCCCGCGACGTATGCGAATACAGCGCTATGGAAGTCGAACGCGTCGTGCGCCGCGCCTGTACGTTAGCCCGGCAACGGCGTGGCCATGTCACTTCGGTGGACAAGGCCAACGTGCTGGAAACTTCACGTCTGTGGCGTGAAGTCGCGACCCGCGTCGCCCATGACGAATTCCCCGACATCACGTTGGAACATCAGCTGGTCGACTCGATGGCGATGCACTTGCTATCGAAGCCACGCGCGTTCGACGTGGTGGTCACGGAAAATATGTTCGGCGACATCCTGACGGACGAGGCCTCGATGCTTGCCGGTTCGTTAGGCCTGCTGCCTTCAGCCTCGCTCGGCTACGGTCGCCTCGGCCTGTATGAGCCGATCCATGGATCGGCGCCGGACATCGCCGGTCGCGGCATCGCCAATCCGGTTGGCGCGATCCTCAGTGCAGCCATGTTGCTGAGGCATTCGCTTGGTTTGGAGGCTGAGGCGACCCGCGTTGAGCAGGCAGTGTCAGCGACGCTAGATGACCGGGTGTTCGGTGCCGACCTCAGCGCTGCGACACCGGCGAGTACGGTGGCGATCACTCGCGCCGTGCTCCAGCGCCTGGACACACATTGCCAGGTCGCCGAATTGCGAGACTGAAGTCCAGCTTGATCGAAGCCTTCCGTCTGTAAATACAGAACCGATTGGTATAGTATTAATGGCATGCCCAGTCGCCTTGCAACCACGCCCGTCATTCGGCCAAAGCCAGCTGCGCCCGGTCGCCCCAAGGATCCGGAAAAGCGCGCCGCGATCCTGGAGGCTGCGAGGAGCTTGTTCATCGTCCATGGCTACGAACGGGTGAGCATGGACCAGATCGCGTCTGAAGCAGGCGTGTCGAAGCTGACCGTGTACAGCCACTACGGCGACAAGGAAAGCTTGTTTGGTGAAGCGGTGCGCGCGCATTGCGAACAAGGCATGCCGACCAGCCTGTTCGACGAGGACGCACAGACACCTCTGCGCAAGCGGCTCGAGGTCATTGGCCATGCGTTCTTCGCGATGGTGATGGCGCCCGAAGCAGTCGCCGGCCACCGCATCTTGTGTTCGCCGCAAGTCACCGCATCGGCATTACCCGCGGTGTTCTGGGAAGCCGGTCCGCAGCGCGTGCAGCGGGCTTTTGCCGCACTTCTGGAGCGCAGGATCGCGGCTGGTGAACTCGACATCGCCGATCCTGAACGAGCGTCGGCCTTCTTTTTCACCTTGCTCAAAGGCGAGCCGCACGCGCAAGCGGTGTTCGGCTATTGCTGCAGCGGCCGGGTCGAAAGCCCGGATAAGCACATTGTCGCGGTCGTCGAAATGTTCCTGCGCGCCTATGCCGTTTGCTGAACAGTGCTCCACTTGATGACTTCCGGCACTGTGTGTCGCTGTTTTAGCACAGTCAAACTGGGCGCCATGGTTACGGCACCCTAGGCGCGGCACAGCTAGAATTGCCGGCTTAACGCAACCTGCTGAAACAAGGGATTTCACCGAGATGAGCATCGATTACGCCAAGGCCCGTGAAACCATGGTCGAGCAGCAGGTCCGTCCCTGGGATGTGCTGGATGTACGCGTGCTAGATGTCATCGCGTCCATTCCACGCGAAGTATTCGTGCCGGAAGCCCTGCGCGCGCTTGCCTATTCCGATACCGCACTGCCCATTGGGCATGGCGAAGCCATGATGAAACCAGTCCTGGAAGGCCGCACGCTACAGTCGTTATTGCCGGCTGCGGACGAATGCGTGCTGGAGATCGGCACAGGTAGCGGCTATCTGACTGCGTGCCTTGCGCGCCTTTCGCGAGAAGTTGTGAGTCTGGAGCACCGTTCTGACCTCGCCGACGCCGCGCGTGCGCGCCTGCAGGCGCAAGGCATGGCTTCCAACGTCGGTATCGAGCACGCAGATGCGCTTGTTTGGCAGACCACGCGCCAGTTCGATGCGATCTGCGTCACGGGCGCCGTAGAAACGGTACCTGCGCAGTGGCTGGAATGGCTCAAGCCAGGCGGCCGCCTGTTCGTCGTGCAGGGGCGCTCACCGGCGATGCAAGCGGTGCTGATGCGTCGCGGCGTCAACGGAACTGCGCTTGAGTCGTTGTTTGAAACAGACCTCCCCTATCTGGCCGGCGCCGCGCCCCGCCCGGAATTCATCTTTTAGCGATTCGCCGTCCAAATTTAGCCACCTTCCAGCAATTTGCCCCAAGGATCCGCCCATGCTTCGCCACCCGCTCGCGTTCGCCCTTGCCCTCGTCCTGCTGCCCGCCGCAGCGCACGCCGACGACCTGTTGCAGAGCTACAAGAATGCCCGCAACAGCGATCCGCAGTTCGCTGCTGCAGAGTCGCGACAGCTGGTCACCCGCGAAGGCGCGGTCCAGGCCCGCGCGGTGCTGCTGCCGCAGATTGATGGCAGCGCAAGCTTCCGTCGTAGCAGGAGCGAAGGTCCGGGGACGTTCCCGGTCAACCCAACCCAACCTCCCGTCAGCGGCGACCGTTCCCTCAACGATACCTCTCGCAACATCGGGCTCAACGGCTCGCAGGTGCTGTTCGACATGTCGCGCATCAGCACACTCCGGAGCCAGAAGGCCCTGACCCGCGCCAGCGAGTTCCAGTTGGAGTCGGACGGCCTGTCACTGATCACCCGCACCTCTGCCGCATATTTCAACGTGCTGGTCCAGTTGGAAACGCTGGCAGCAGCTGAAGCAGCCGAAACGGCACTGAAGAAGCAATTCGACTTTGCCTCGAAGCGGCTCGAAGTCGGGCTTGCGCCGATCACCGACATGCACGAAGCACGCGCCCAGTACGATGGCGCCCGCGCCAACACCATCCTGGCCCGTAATGCCGTACAGGATGCGTACCAGGCGCTGGTGGAAATTACCGGTGCGCCGGTGGCGAACTTGAAGGGCCTGCCGGACAACTTCCAGCCAGAGTTACCGGTCGCGCGTGATGCCGACGGCTGGGTACAGACTGCGATTGCGCAGAATCCCGCCCTGCAAGCGAAGCAAGAACAGGTGCGCTCTACCCAGATCAATGTACAGACAGCACGCGCCGGCCATTTGCCGACGTTGATCCTGGCTGGCGGTTACGGAAAGAACACCAGCTGGGGAGACAGCACGTTCTCTTCGGGGACATTCAATTTAACTAACCCAAGCAACAACGAAAGCCGTGGCCCAAATTTGGGCGTGACCCTGTCAGTGCCGATCTTCAGCGGCGGCGCAACCCAGTCCCGAGTTCGCCAGGCACTGGCCCAGCGCGATGTCGCCCAAGACGAACTTGAACAGCAGCGCCGGGCGCTAGAACGCAGCACCCGCAATGCCTATCAGGGGCTGGTCGCCGGCATCAGTGAAGTCGAGGCCCGCCGTCTGGCATTGGTCTCCGCGCAGAGCGCTTACGAGGCTTCGCAGGTTGGCCTGGAGGTCGGTACTCGCACCGTGCTGGACGTGCTGAATAACCAACGCACGCTGTTTTCAGCCCAGCAGGTGTATGCGCAGTCCAAGTACAACTTCCTGCAAAGTCGCCTGCTGCTTGAACAGGCTGCAGGCACGCTTGAGGTGTCCGACGTAGAAGACGTCAACCGCTTGTTGACCACGGATGAGTCGGTAGCCAAGGCAATCGGCGCGCCCTGAGCCGGCGTTGTTCCTGCGAGCGTCAAACCCGCGGCAGCGCGGGTTCGATCAGGGCAATCGTGCGCTCCAGCGCACCCCGTCCTTGATCCAGCAAGAGGCGTGCATTCGCGCTCATCCGGGTACGCGCCGCGTCATCGGCAAACAATTCCTGCAACCCTGACGCCAGTTGCCCGGCATCTTGCACAACGCGCATTGCCTCGGCTTCGCGCAGGCGCTTGGCGATATCAGCGAAGTTGTGCAGGTGCGGGCCAGTGAGAATGGCGGTGCCAGTGGCAGCGGGTTCCAGCAAGTTATGGCCGCCAATTGGCTGCAGGCTGCCACCGACGAAGGCAACCTGCGCACACGCATAAAAACGGCCGAGTTCGCCTAGGGTATCGATTACGAAGACTTGGCTGCCTTGGTCGGGCCACTGCTGTTCGCTGCGGGTGGCGACCTGCAAACCCAGTTCGCGCGCACGGTGCGCCACTGCGCGAAAACGCTCGGGGTGTCGCGGTGCCCATAGCAGCAAGGCCGTTGGATGCCGGGTGAGAAGCGCGCGGTGCGCTTCCAGCACCGCGAGCTCTTCGTGCTCGTGGGTGCTGGCGGCAATCCAGACGGGGCCGCTACACCCACGCGCGACCTCGAACTCGTTGGCGAAGCCGGCGAAATCCAGCCGCGCCATATCGAATTTCAAGTTACCAGTGACCACTACGCTCGCCGCCGGTGCACCCAATCGTACGAAGCGCTTGCCGTCCTCATTGGATTGCGCGGCGATCAATCGCACGCTCTGCAAGGCCCGCCGGATCAACGGCGCAAGCACGCCATAACCACGCAGGGAACGTGCCGACAGGCGCGCATTGAGGATATGAGTGGGAATTCCCCGATCGCGACAGGCAAATAGCAGATTCGGCCAAAGTTCGGTTTCCACAATCAGTGCGAGCGCTGGCCGGAAGTGATCGAGGAAACGACCCACGGCACCCGGCAGGTCGTAAGGCAGGTAAACATGCACCACCGCATCGCCCCACAACGCCTGCACGCGCTCGGAACCAGTTGGCGTAATAGTGGTCACCACCAACCGCAGGTCGGGATGCTCCCGCAACAGGCGATTCACCAGCGGCGAAGCCGCATTGACTTCACCGACTGACACCGCATGCAGCCAAAGCGGCGCACGTGCCTTGGCCGGCGGATAGCTGGCGTAACGCTCGCTCCAGCGTTCGAAGTAAGCAGGCTGGCGGAACCCGCGCCAGATCAGGTGGTAGACCGTGATCGGCGCAAGCACGTACAACGCGGCCGAATACAGGCCGCGTAGGACACTTTCAGTGAGGTCGGCCCGCATTGCAACAGCATAACCAAGCCGCGTTGCCGATTGGATGGCTATCATGAATCGCGGACGAGCATGGCCCGCTAGAATCGAGCATATGGCCGAAGCCACTTCATCAACATTGCCGCTGCCACCGCGTGGCCCACGCCACTGGCCAGTCTGGTTCGGCGTGGGACTGTGCATGGCACTGGCGCGTCTGCCATGGCCGCTGCAACGCGGGCTTGGCGCGTTGCTGGGCTGGTCAGCCATGCGCATGTCACGCAGCCGGCGCGACGCCGCACGCACCAACCTGTCGCTATGCCTGCCGGAGCTTGATTCCGCCCAGCGCGAGGCCCTGCTGCGTGACAATTTCCGCGATGTAGGCATCGGCCTGTTCGAATTCGCCCGCGCTTGGTGGGGCAGCGCCACGCCGATGCGGCGCACGGCCAGGATTGAAGGCCTCGAGATCCTGCACGGACTGCAAGCCGAGGGTCGTGGTGTGCTGTTGGTTTCCGGACATTTCATGACACTGGAACTCTGTGGGCGGCTACTGTGCGACCACGTGCCACTGGCGGGCATGTATCGCCGCCACCGCAGCCCGGTGATGGAGTGGGCAGTGATGCGCGGACGCCTGCGCTATGCCTTCGCGATGTTCGGAAATGGCGATACGCGCGCGGCGATACGCCATCTCAAGCGCGGCGGTTTCCTCTGGTATGCGCCGGATCAGGACATGCGCGGCAAGGACACCGTGTTCGCGCCATTCTTCGGCATTCCCGCGGCCACGATCACCGCCACCCACCAGTTCGCACGCCTGACCGGTTGCGCAGTGGTGCCATTCTTCCATCGCCGGGAAGGTGCCGATTATGTATTGCGAATCGGCCAACCACTGGCGCCGTTTCCGACCGAGGACGTGGTCGTGGATACCACCCAAGTCAATGCCGCGATCGAGTCGATGGTGCGTGAAGCACCCAGCCAGTATCTGTGGCTACACCGCCGGTTCAAGCGCCCGCCCGATGGAGCTTCGCGCTATCAGTGACCGGTTCCCGGCTGAGCAGGCTGCCGGCATATAGGGCGACCAACAGCAGCACGACGCCGCCCCAGAACGTGGAATAGACCGCCAAGTGGGTGTTGAACGGGAATACGGTCACCGCGAGTGCGAGCATCGCCGGACGGGCACGTTCGCGGGCCATTCGGCTTGCGTAACGCCACGCACGCCAGGCCATTGCAGCCCCGATCAACCAGAACAGCAGACCGACCAAGCCGGTTTCGCCGAGCACTTCCAATACGATCTGGTGTGCATGCAGCGCCGGCCCTGTGCCCCAGGCCGCCAGCTCCCCTGCTTCGGGGTCACACGCGGCGAATGCATCACGGAACCCGCGCGCGCCCACGCCATTGATCGGATGCGTACGCACCATGCACAGCGCAGCCGACCAGATTCGGGTGCGACCGGAGAGTGCATGATCAACACCCTCGGCATTTCCTGTCAGGGCCGCGGTACTGCGCTCCAAGCGTTCGGCGACGGGCGGCGACAGCATTGCCGCAGCAACCAACAAGACAGCGCCAAGCGCGAATACGCCTAACAAGCGCTTCCAACCCAACAGCCTCCAACCGGACCAGAGCATGACCAGCGCGTAGGTCAGCCACGCCGCACGCGCGCCTGCGAGCAGGATGACCAAGCCCATCAATGCAGCGGCCAACAACCAGCCAGTGCGTCCGAAACGCCTACCCGCTGCATCCAGTGCGAATGGCGACAGGCTGGCCAACACGATACCCAGCTTGAGGTTGCAGGGACCCAACACACCGCTGAGCCTGTCCAGCGCCGCCACGTCGGCGGCCGTGCACATGCCATGGCCGCTGATGAGCTGCTTGATCTGGTCCATGCCCCAGAACAGTGGGCTGGTGTTGGTGGCAGCTTCCAGCAAGCCATCGACCGTCCATACCGCAACAATGATCGCGAGGCCACCAAAGGTGCGTCGACGCCCGGCCTCGCTGGCAACTGCGGACGCCACGATCCACAGGAACGGCAGGTAGCGCAGATCGGCTGCAACTTCGCGTAGCGCACGCCCGCGGTCCACTGCATCGATAGCGGAGATCGCCTCCGGCAGCCAATACGCGACGAACAACACCGTGGTCAGCGCCCATGCCGACTGGCTGAGCAATGCACTGCCGCCACGGAAGCGCGCCTGCAACAGACGCACGATGCCGGCCAGTGCACCCAGCACCAACACCGCTTCCGCATAACCGTGCGCCGGCCACAGGGCCACGAATGCAAGCACCCAAGCAGGTGCCCAGCGCCAGCCAGGCGCAGATGCAGCTGAGGCGTGGTCAACCGTGTTCATCGTTCAATCAATTCCCGGTAAAGATCCAGCGTGGCCTGCTGCATGGCCTGCAAGGTGTAGGGAATAGTAGAGGCAGGCACTGGTGGATGGGCAAGCAACCCACGCACGCGCTGGCTGAGCTGGTCCATGTCGAACGGAATCACTGCACCCTCTGGCTGCAGCTGCGCAAGCAATTCCCCGACCCCGCCATGCGCCCAACCAACGACTGGCCGGCCGACCGCGAGCGCCTCGATCACCGTGCGCCCGAATGCCTCCGGCTTGCGCGACAGCTGCAACACCATGTCGCAGGCCGCATAGGCATCGGCAATTGCATCGGTCGGTGCGGTGATCGCCAATGCATTTTCGATGCCAATCGCGCGAGCGCGCGCCTGCAGTTCGTCCACATAAGCCGCGCGCCCGGGATCCAGCGCGCCCGGCATCCATAGCCGTGCATCCATGCCATCGTTACGCAAAGCAGCCAACACAGCCAATGCGTCAGCATGCCCTTTCAGGCGCGTACCGCGCCCGGGCAGCAAGAGCAACGGGCCATCGCCGCCCAGCTGTGGATGGTCGATGCTGAAACGCGTGCGCATGACGCGATCAGGCAGCGCTACGCGTGGAAAATGCGTCAGGTCTATGCCCCGCGGAATCACCCGCAAGCACTGTGTGTCCGTGTGCGGATAATGCTGCAACAAGTACTCGCGGACTATGTTCGAGACACAAACCACCCGCTCGCCGCGGGCCATTATCGCGCTATAGCGCGAGGGCGAGTTCAGCCCATGAGCGGTAGTAACGAAGTGCGGATGCGGACCACACATGCCTTGCAATGCACGCCAGCCCATCCATGCCGGCATGCGCGAACGTGCGTGCACGACGTCGGCAGCGACCTCGGCAAACAACCGTCGCAACGCCGGGACATGACGAAATGTCCATGGTGATTTGTGGCCGATGTCCAGAGTGACGTGCTCGGCGCCAATCGATTGCAGCCGCGGCAGCATGCGGCCACCCTTCGACACCACGATGGCGCGATGGCCATCGCGTACCAGTGCCTCGGCGATTTCCAGCGTTGAACGCTCGACACCGCCGGCATCCAGTGCCGGCAACAATTGCACGACGGTCAGGCAGCGCATTGTGTCCCGGCGCGGTCAATCAACCAGGACGTACGTCGCACTGCAATACGAGCAATGGCTCGTCCCGCCTTCGTCCTCGATCGCTAGATAGACGCGCGGATGCGAGTTCCACAGCGCCATCGAGGGCAACGGGCAACTCAGCGGCAACTCGCTACGCCGCACTTCATAACGCATTTGGGCATTGGCGGGCGACGATGCGGTGATGGTGGACTCGGCCATGGCGGATGGGCACCTGCGGAAATGCCTGCAGTTTACCAGCCGGCGCCTATTATCCGGCCTTGCAGGATTCAGGCTGGCAGGTCGAAGAGCAGCACATCGCTGGATTCACCCATGCCTTCAATATTGATGGTGCTTGCTTCATCGATGAAACCCAGCGCATCGCCTGCCTTCAACACGCGTTCACCCAGTCGAATTTCGCCGATTGCGACGTGCAACCAATAGCGACGCGACGGATCCAGCACCATCTCGACATGATCCTCCGCATGCAACTGGCTTGCACGCAACCAGGCCTGCTGGCGAATCGCCAGTGACTCAGCTTCTCCATCGGGCGAGATCAACACGGCCCAGCGTGCACGGCGTGATTCCGGGTCGAAATGCCGTTGCCCATAAGCGGGCTGGGCATTGAGCCGATCCGGCTGGATCCACAGCTGCAGGAAGTGCACCGACTGCGCATCGGAATCGTTGTATTCGCTGTGCTCGATGCCGTGTCCGGCACTCATCCACTGCACATCGCCGGCGCGGATTACCCCGGCGTTGCCCTTGTTGTCCTTGTGCGCCAGCGCGCCGTCCAGCACCACGCTGATGATTTCCATATTGGCGTGCTGATGCGGCGCGAAACCGCCGCCCGGCCCAACGCGGTCATCGTTGACCACTCGTAGCGGGCCAAAACCCATCCACTCCGGATCATGGTAATTGCCGAACGAGAACGTGTGCTTGCTTTGCAGCCAGCCGAAGTCGGTGGCGCCACGCGCAGCCGAGGACCGTTCAATGATCATGGTGCCGGGGGCTTGGTGCTGGCAACAGACGCCTCGGTAGTGATGCGCAGGTTGATCTCGTCGCTCACTGCAGGCGCGTACATGCCCATGCCGAAGTCGGAGCGCTTGATCGTCGCGTTGGCATCGAAGCCGATGGTTTGAAGCTTGGTCATCGGATGGACCCCAACGTTATTGAGCCTCACGTGCAGGGTGACAGCCTTGCCCACGCCCTTCAGCGTCAGGGTGCCAGCGACCTCCAGCAAGCCGATGCCGACCACTTGGACCCTGGTGCTCTTGAATGTCGAGGCCGGGAATTTCGCGGCATCAAAAAACTCGGCGGTTTTCAGGTGTGCATCCAGGGCCGGTACGAACGTATCCAGACCTGACAGCGGCATGCTGACCTCAACGGACGAGTTTTCAGGTGCGTCGGCGTCATAGACCAATGTGCCGGTCGCCATGCCAAAGTTGGCGCTGGGATGCGAATAGCCGAAATGGCTCCAGCTGGCGATTACATTGGTGTGCTCGGGATCAAGTTTGTAAGTCACACCCGCGGCAACGGCATTGAAACTGGCTGACGCAAGGGCAGTAAAGATGACGCTTCCGAGCAACAGGCGCTTGAGCATGGGGTCTTTCCTCATGGATGCGGAGATCACAGGACCCGGCAGGCCTCATCGAAGCCCAGCCGCGGCGAGCGCGGGAAGATGCTGGCAGGATCGCCAATACCTAGATTGACCAGAAAGTTGGACTTGATGGCCGTCCCCGCGAAGAACTCGGCATCCACCTTCGCATTGTCGAATCCGGACATCGGTCCGCAGTCCAGGCCCACGGCACGCGCGGCGAGGATCAGATAGGCGCCCTGCAGGCTTCCATTGCGAAACGCGGGCACTTGCCTGTTCTCGCGTGGGCCGTCGAACCAGGCCTTTGCATCCACATGCGGGAATAGCAGGGGCAACTTCTCGTGGAAGTCCTCGTCGTGGGCGACGATGACCGTGACCGGCGCAGCGATGGTCTTCGTGGCGTTGCCCTCGTCGAGGGCAGGCGCCAACCTCGACTTGGCCTCTGCGGATCTGAGAAACACGAAACGCGCAGGCGTGGAGTTGGCGGCAGTCGGGCCGAACTTCAGCAAGTCGTAGAGTCCGCGCAGGGTGTCATCGTTGATCTCGCCACTGAAGGCGTTATACGTGCGTGCCGTGCGGAACAGCTGATCAAGCGCGGGATCGGTCAAAACCTTGGACATCACAACCTCGAATATTGGCGGCAAGCCACAGTGTAGAGTTCCGCCGATGAAACCGAAGGCACTCAATTGGAACGGATCGGTTTCACCCGTGCAACAAACAACCCTGCGCAGGTGCCGAAAATGACAGTGACCCATGCCTTGCACGATGGCCGGGCCGGTAATGCACGGCAGGCATTGGCACTGGCGCATGCGCTTGATGCCGACGCCGTTGAAGTGGCGCTGGATCCTCATGTGCCATGGCGCTGGCTGGCCCCTCGCCGGTTGCCATTGAGCGCTCATGCATTCGGTGATGCATTTACGAAACTTGCGGATAGGCCGCCCGAGCTCGCCATCGGCTGTGGCCGCCAAGCAGCGCTGGCCACGCGCGTGTTGCGTGCGCGAGGCAGCAAAGTGGTGCAAATCCTGGACCCGCGCATCGACCCGCGGCATTGGGATGTGGTGGTCGCGCCAGAACACGATGGCCTGCATGGCGACAACGTAGTGACGATGCTGGGCAGCCTGCATCCGATAGATGACATCTGGCTAGCACAAGCACGACAGGAGTTTCCGGGACTCGGGACACTGCCCTCGCCACGTATTGCAGTGTTGGTGGGTGGTCCCAGCCCGCATTGGGCCATGACGGATGAAGGCTTCGCCGAGGCACTGGCCGACATCAATTCAGACGTGCGAGCAGCCGGTGGAAGCCTGCTCGTCAGTGCCTCGAGGCGGACGCCTGCGCGATGGCGCGAGCACATGCAATCTTGCGGTGCTGCGCTGGCGTGGACCAGCGAGGATGATGGACAAAATCCCTATCGCGGGCTGCTCGGCTGGGCCGAAGCAATTTCATGCACAGCGGACTCGGTCAATATGCTTTCCGAAGCCTGCGCGACCAACGCGCCAGTGCATGTCATGGGCGCCGATCTCCTGCAGGGTCGTCCACGCCGCTTCCTGGACGCACTGCTAAGGCTTGAACGTGTCCACCTGTCCGGTAATCTGCACGGCGCACCTCCTGTCCTCCCGTTGCGAGAGCCGCTCCGGGTCGCCGCGCTAGTACGCGAACGCCTGGCAGCTACATCAAACCGCCAACTGTGACACTTAGTACGCGCGCCATTTGAATACGCTTTCCGGCCTGAATTTTCATGGATGACTGTCGCCGATGACCTCCGACACCGCCGCCCCTCCTTATGCGCTCGGGAATCAGTCCACGGCACGCTGGTGGGATATCCCCGCTCTTGCTGGACGCATGCTGTGGCGGCATTGGCCGCCGCTGCTGTTCTGGTTTTTCACGATGCGGCTGTCCTATGACTTGATACGCATAGCTGCGACGTGGCTGGCAGGGTTCTCGATCCTGCTGTCCTACGCAGCAGTCGCGTTGATGATCGTGGTGCAACTGGCGCTTACGATCGCGATGTTCCTTGCGGTGCGGCCATCCATGCGCGCATTTACCAACCTTTCCTCTGTGCGCAGCGCGGGGGCGGGATCGGGACGCCAGGAGTGGACGCGCGCATTGAGCGTGGCGCTGCTGCCATTCTTCGCTTACTACGCGACCTGGGGTCTGCTGGACGGCATTCGCCGCGACTTCTACCTGAACTATTTTTTTGGAGTGAGCTTCGATTCGCACGAGAAGCTGTTCGATATCCTTTCGATCCGCGGACTCTGGATTGCATTCCTTGTCGCGGGCGGGTTGCGTTGGTATGCCAAACGACGCCACGCGCTAAAACCGCACCTAGGCTGGAGCATCCTGGTCACTGCCTGCGAGGCGTACTGGATCTTTGTCGGCGCCGCCGCAATCTCGGCGGCATGGTCGGGATGGGGCAGTTGGTGGAAGGGCACCGTAGCGTACGCCGCGACAATCGACTGGTGGCGGAATCCCTTCGTGTTTTCGATATCCCTGGCGCCGCTGCGTGCAGTGCTGGATCCAGCATGGCAGTTCGTGTCTACGCTGATTGGAGCGGTGTTGTTGCCACTGGTGTGGCTGGCGATCGCAGCGACGGTTTACGGCATTGACCTGCGCAGACGCCAGCGCATCGACCGTGCCGACGCCCGTTTTTACAAGCTCGCGAAACGCTACCGGCGCACGCATCCCTTGGTGAAGAAAGTCGCCGGAAAGCTCACCGCGGGCTGGAACAGCAAGGGCATGCCCGTGCTCAACAGCATTCGCATGGTGTTGCGCGCCGGCCTGCCGGCACTTTTGGTGCTGTGCGTTGGCTGGACCCTGATCGACTACCTCGATGCGTGGGCATGGCCCTGGCTGATGCGCGCACTTGGCCCTTTGGATCCGCAACGGGCCGATTACCTCGCGCAGACATTGCTGGCATTCGTCAATGGACCGCTGTCGATGCGGCCTGCCCTGCTTCCCGAGATGCTACGCATCGTACTGCTGGCTGCGGCGTTTGACTGCGCATTCGCGCGTATCCAAGCGCTCGACAAAAGTCGCGACCGTCAGCGTCAGAGTTCGAAACGCAGGTAGCTGCCTGGCGCAGATGTTTTTGCGACCGGAAAGTAGATTTCGGGATGCAGGCCTGCCATTGGCAGCCCACGCGGCACTTCATAGGCGTGCCGGAATGTGGCGGGTCCTACGGCGAATTCACCCCTGCCTCCGCAAGCGTCCGTCGCATTTCCAAGAATCGCAGGTGGCAGCAAACCGTAGGGCTCCCAGTGCCGTCCTTGCGCATCACTGACACGGCCACGGCACTGATCAAGATATTTCAACGTCGTTTCGACATCGGGCATGACTTGGTAATCCACGACCAGCAGAACCGCATCCGGATGCATGCGCAAACTTGCAGGTGGCTCATTGATAAGCCGCGCCTCCACGACACGCCAGCGCGCACCTTCGTAGTTGCGAGCAAATCCGCCAGCCACCTCGATTGGCGTGATGCGGTTATTCGCCGCTTGCATCGCGCGCGCGCCGTGCCACGAGTGACCCAAGCTGGCACCCGTCATCGCCAGCGCCGCAATGATCCAGTAGCGGTTACGTTCCCACCACCCCACCTTAGTGGTGCCAGCGCATTCCAGAATACTCATGGACGAAGATCCAGTTCTGCAGGCGCAGCAGCGAGCAGTTCACGGACACGCGCCTGGTCCATGCCCAGATCGATGTCGACCACGCTATCCCATGGTTGCGGAGCATACTTCTGCCAGAACATTTCCATATGCACACCTTCCAGCTGATCCGGCGGAAGCTCGAAGAAAAACACTCCACTCCGCGACAGCCCAGGCGAGGACACGGTTCCGTACAAGTTCATGCCCGGCAGCGCCGGCCGGTCCGCGCCCGCAGCAGGGTAAGTCCATCCAGAACGCGTGCGCAGTCGGGAATCGATGATGCCGGGTTGTTCAAGAGCTTCCACCAACACAACCGCGGATACCCAGATGCCGTTACTGCCCAACCGGAACGGCGGTGCACCCCTTTGCCGCGACTCCGTCAAGTAAGCGTGCGCAAGTTTGGGGCTGGTGCTCCTTACCTCGACGGAAAAGTTCCGCGCCACCACTTTTTCACCGCGCACGCCCGCATGCACATAGGGCCTGGACTTGGCCGCAAGATTGGGACTGTGGCTGCGCAGCCAGACAATCACCACTGCACACAATATTGCAGCTAGGACGAGCGACCAGCGGATAGCGAGCCTGCGATGGGAGCGACTAGAAATTGCGCTCATTGAGCACCCACTGGGATTCGCCAGAATCCGCCGCGAGGACCGCGCGCCCATTCCGGCCCCAAAGTGATCCGCGACATGCCCTGTACCACCTTATAGGCGCCGATCTGTACGCGCGCAGGTACGGCGACGCTTGGCGGCAACTCCCAGATCGCGACCAAGTCTACTGGCAGGTGTGGTGGCATCACCAAATCCCGACTCCCCGTATCTGCCCACACCAGATCATCGAGCTTGATCTCCCGCGCACCACCGTCGCCCAACAGCATCAAACTGGAGGCCAAATTTGGACCCATGAAGCTGCCGCTGTCACTATTGTTCACAACGCGAATCCTTACGTTGAGAAAGCGTTTGCCGCCATTGGTATTCCATGTTTGGCCTGGCATGTTGGCGGTGACGGCTGCCGATAACGCAGTGACCGTGTACGCGTCCAGTTCCAGTGGTGTACCGGGCAGCTTGGCCTCGCCAGTGGTAGTGGGCGTGGCACTGCGGAAACCCCCAGAGAAGCCGACCACCGCAATGCCGATGAGCACCGTCACACCCAGCCAACGTGCGATGCGATGCGTGCGCAGAAATTTGAGATAGGGCTGCGCTTCAAGTGCGTCATGCACGCTTGATGCAGCGTGTGCGGATGATGTTTGCGCACGGAGGTCAACAGGTTTTTGTGTCACGGAGATTCCCAGGGTCCTGGCGTTCCAACGTTGGGTCTACCGACCCATTGGCCAGCCCCGAGGCGGCGATAGGTTAAACCGATGCCAGCAACCGGGCCATCACCCCGCATCGACGATCCCACGCGTGGCAGACTGGGCGTTGAACGTTAACCGTTGCCCCCGCGTGATCGCACTGGTCGCGGTAACGGCGGTCGTCACTACATCGTCTCGAACGGCCATACGCCTGCGCCGATCCAACGTGCACCGCAAGCCCGCATCCAGCAGAATTCTGTGCGCGTTGCAAAGCGAGTTGGCATCCGAATCTTGCAAGACCCCGACCCTCGCCAACATCGCAATCAGTGCACTACTGGCACGCGGCACGGTAAGGGTCGGGTGCTCGGCGGCGTGGCGCAACACCAGGAACTGCAAGAGGAATTCCAAGTCAACCAAGCCGCCTTCGCCTTGCTTGAGGTCGAAGACTGCGGCATCGCTCCGGTCGAGCTCCGCACGCATTTTGCGACGCATCGCTGAGACGTCTTCGATCAGCTGCGTTGCATCGCGCGTGCGGCAGAGGACTTCCGAACGCACCGCATCAGCGGCAGCCAGTAAATCGGGATCGCCGGCAATACCCCGCACCCGCACCAGTGCCTGGTGTTCCCAGGTCCAGGCGCGCGTGCGCTGGTAGTCGGAAAAACTCGCTAGCGTTGACACCAGTAAACCGGTATTGCCATCAGGACGCAGGCGCATGTCGACTTCAAACAGGCGGCCCGCGCCAGTGCCGGTACCGAGCAGCGAGACCAGTTTTTGGCCCAGTCGCGCAAACCAGCGCGGTGCATCCAGCGGACGATTGCCGTCGGACTGCGCGCCATCCGGTGCGTCATACAGGAACACTAGGTCAAGGTCGGAACCGAAGCCCAATTCCTCACCGCCCAGGCTGCCGTAGCCAAGCACGGCGAAACGTGCACCAGTGATTTCACCATGCGTAGCGCGCATTTCTGCGGTCACGACGCGCAGTACTGCCGCCACCACGGAATCAGCCAGCCATGCCAGCCGCGAAGCGCATTCCCCCGCGGTGCAGCGGTCGTCCAGCAGGGCCAACGCCAACCGGAAACTCAGCGCATGGCGAACTTCGTTCAAGGCGTGCAGGGAAGCCTCCACATCGCCGTCGCGCAATGCGGCATTGCAGCCAACTTGCATCGCTTCGCGGTCGGGCAAGTCACCAGAGATGCGCCGATCAAGCAATTCATCCAGCAGCAGCGGATGCGCACCCAAACGCTCGGCCAGCAATGCACTACGCGCCAAAGCATCGACCAGGCGTTGCATCGCGGGCGCCTCTTCATCGAGCAACGCAAGGTAGCTGGCACGGCGCAAGATCGTGTTGAGCAGCGGCAGCAGCCGGCGCAACACGGCATCGGGTTGCGTCGAGTTCGATGCCAATTGCAGCAGCGCGGGCAACACCCGATCCAAACGCACTCGCGCGCCATCCGATAGTTCGCGAACGCCAGGCGACTTGGCGAAGTCCACCAGGCTGCGATGCAACGCGTCGACGGATTCATAGCCTGCGATTTGCAACGCGCCTGCGTCGGCATCGTCAGGCAGCGCGCGCCAGTACAAGGAAAGGTCGCTATCACCTTGTACGCGCTCTCGCGGTGCGAGCAAAGCCCCGAACTCAGTTGATACTTTCGACCGCCATGCCGCGACATCGACCAACAATGCGTCCCAGTCGGCATAGCCAAGGCCACGCGCGATGCGCTCGCGTAGCAATGCATCCTGGGGCAGCGAATGTGTCTGCGCATCCGCGAGCATCTGCAGGCGGTTCTCCAGCGTTCGCAGGAAACAATAAGCCTGCGTGAGTTCCTCGCTGGTCGCAGCATCCATGTAGTCGAGTTCAACCAGCGCCTGGAGCACCGGCAACAGACTACGCTGGCGCAACGCAGGCTCGCGGCCGCCATGGATCAGTTGCAGCGCCTGAGCAAGAAATTCGATCTCGCGGATACCACCCGGCCCGCGTTTGATGTTGTCGGTCAGTTCCTTGCGTGCGACCTCGGCGGCGATTGCCGCCTTCATGGTGCGCAGGCCATCGAGCGCACCGAAATCCAGATAACGCCGGTACACGAACGGACGCAGGCTGTGCAGCAAGCGCTCGCCAGCCTCGAGGTCTCCAGCCACTGGCCGCGCCTTCTGCCACGCATAGCGTTCCCAGTCGCGGCCTTCGCGCTGGAAATAGAGTTCCATGGCCGCAAATGACAATGCCATTCGTCCCGCATTACCGAACGGACGCAGTCGCAAGTCCACGCGATGACAGAAGCCGTCGGCAGTGACCTCATCAAGCAACTTCGCCAACTGCTGGCCCAGCCGTGCGAAATAGTCCGATGCGGCCAATGCCCGCGCGCCGTCGGATTCACCGTCGTGCTCGTAGGCATAGACCAAGTCGACATCGGAACTGAAGTTCAGCTCGCCGCCGCCAAGTTTGCCGAGACCCAACACAATCAAGCGCTGCACAGAGCCATCCGCCGCGCGCACCACGCCGGAGCGCTGCGCGACTTCGACTTCCAGCGCTTCCAAGCCGATACGCAGGCACGTCTCCGCAAGTTCGGTGCTGCCGGCCAGAATCGACCCAACCGGATCGCCGGCGATCACATCGCGCCACACTAGTCGGGTGGATTCCGCGTGTCGGTACCGACGTAGCAGGCGCGGCCACTCGGCGCGATTGTCCGGCATCAGCTGAGGTGACGGCATCGATGCCACGCCGTCATCTGCCTGCAGGCGTTCGATCAGTTCAGGCTGGCTGGCTAGCGTTGCCAGGGCGAAGTCGCTCGCCAGCGCCAGTTTGCGCAGCTTGTGCAGGAAACCGGCGTCGCCCCGCCACGCGGCATCCACGGGCAACGTGGCCAGCCGGCGTTCGACAAGGGATTCAAGCGTGTCCATGGCGGTGATTGTTGCAGAACCTCGCGGCATTCCGTTGTGGCATGGCAATCCGACCGCTATCGTGCGCGGCATGAGCGAATTGCAAGATCTGGTTGCGCTGATCCGCGCCGATACACCGTTACTGGTCATCGAGACACCTGACGAAGCGCGGGTGATCGAGCTGTTCCGGCAGACTCTGATCCATGCGTGGCGGGCGCTGTACCGCTGGAGCATCACCGAGGGCCTGCGGCGGATGGACTTCGACCGCGAGGATGAAAGCGAAGTCGCACCTGACCTGAGCGCCACGCTGGAAGAAATCCGTCACGCCAGCCAGCGCGGCAGCTATCTACTGCTGGATGCACATCCTTATCTGGGCTATGCCAGTTCGCAACGATTGCTGCGCGACATCATCCAGCGTCGTGGCAGCCAGCCGCATGTGTTGGTACTGATCGGCACCAAGGTCGTGGTGCCGGAAGCGTTGGAGCCGTTTGCGGTGCGCTTCAACCTGCGCCTGCCAGACGCCAATGCGCTGCTCAAGCTGGTCCAGGACGAGGCGCGCGCGTACACCCTCGAGAACGGCGGGCGGCGTGTCGAGGCCGACGCCGCGGCCGTCAAGCAGATCGTGCGCAACTTACACGGCATGAGCCTGACCGATGCGCGCCGCATCGCCCGACATTTGATCTATCGCGATGGCGTGCTCGACGCGAATGACCTGCCCGAGCTGGCGCGACTGAAGTTCGAGATGCTCAACCGCAGCGGTCACCTGCATTACGAATACGACACCGCGCGTTTTTCCGATGTGGGTGGCGCCAACCGGCTCAAGCGCTGGATCGAGCAGCGCCGCGAGGCCTTCGTGCTGGACCCGCCACCGGCTGGGCTGGAGCCGCCAAAAGGCGTGCTACTTCTCGGCGTGCAGGGCTGCGGCAAATCCCTTCTCGCAAAGTCCATTGCAGGCGGTTTCGGCGTCCCGCTGGTACGGCTGGATTTCGGCACCCTGTACGACAAATATCACGGCGAAACCGAACGCAACCTTCGCGAGGCGCTGGCTTCGACCGAACAGCTGGAGCCGTGCGTGTTGTGGGTCGACGAGATCGAGAAAGGGCTGGCGCCCAGCAGCGGCGAAGGTGACGGCGGCCTGTCACGACGGGTGTTGGGTTACCTGCTGACCTGGATGGCCGAACGCAAGTCGAAGGTATTCCTGGTCGCCACCGCGAACGAGGTTCAGGATCTGCCCCCTGAGTTGTTGCGAAAAGGTCGTTTCGACGAGATCTTCTTCGTCGACCTGCCCGACCCGGCGACGTGCGCGGAGATTTTCGCGTTGCACCTGGACCGCAGGAAGTTGCCGCGCGACGAGATAGACCTGTCGGCTGTCGCGGCCGCGGCTGATGGGTTCTCGGGCGCGGAAATCGAACAGGTCATCGTCAGCGCCATGTATACCACCCATGCCGCACACACCGGCATCGATACCCATGCCCTGATCCAGTCGATCCGCGATACTCGCCCGCTATCGGTGATGATGGCCGAACAGGTCCAAGCGCTGCGCACGTGGGCACAGTCACGCACGGTACCTGCCGACTGAGCGCATGCGCTGCAACCACGAAACACCCGGGCATTAAAAAGCCCGCACCGGTTTTCACCGGTAGCGGGCCTGCTCCCTCCCCCACGTCGGGACGCGCTGCAACTGTGAAGGAATCGTTATGGTGATTGCACGCTGCACTGCAAAAATGCACCCCGCAGTCCACTAATCATGATTCCGTTCGCATTCAACGAAATTTAGCCGAACGCGGCCGCGATGCCGCGCTGCGCAAGCACCGCCTGCGCTGCCAGCTCACCCGATTCGCAACCACCCTCCATGAAGCCCTGGGTCTCCAGCGCGCAGTGTTCGCCAGCAAAGTGCAGGCCACCGACCGACTCGCCCATCACGCCGCGCAAGCTGGACCAATCGCCGGGACGGAAGCAGGAATAACTGCCGAGCGCCCAACGATGGGAAGGCCAGTGGAAGCGCGCTTCGCGTGCGCCCGTGCGTGCGGCGGCGAGGCCGGGGAACACGCGATCAAGATCGCGGGTAGCGGCGTCGGCCTGTTGTTTCGCACTGCCCTGCCCCAGCGCAACGCCGTGACTACCACCGGTGAAATTGGTCAACACGCCGCCGCTGCCAGGCTGTTTGCGGGTGGTATCCCAGGTTGTCTGGTAGGCCAGGTCGCTCATCGAGGCGCCATTGGCTTTTTGTTCGCGCCATACGCAGCGGTCGTAGCCGATCATCAATTTGGCATTAGTGCCATAGCTGAGTTTGTTGATCGCATTTCGCTTGCGGGTGGGCAGATCCACGTCGATGCGAATCTGCCGCAACAAGGTGAACGGGATTGCCAGGATGACTTGCTCGGCGCGCACTTGTTTTGATGCGGTGCCATTACGGAAACTGAGGATGTAGCCATCAGCATCGCCGCGTACCGCTTCCAGCACTTGTCCGGTTTCCATCGCGCCGGACATCTTCGTAGCCAACGTATACGGGATCAGGTCATTGCCGCCACGCACGTGCGAACGCTCGTCGCTGGTGCCGAAGATGCGGAAGGCATCCTTGTCTTCGGTGCCGATGAAAGTCAGTAGATTGAGCGCGGATTGTTGATCAATCTCCAACCCCATTTCGGTCGTGTAAGCCACGTCGAGCAGCTTGCGCAGCCAACCGGTGACGTTGTTGCGATCCAGCCACTGGCTGATGGTGAGCACGTCGAGTGCCCGGAATGCGGGATTCTGGTCCTTGCAGTCGTAGTCACCGGCCGCGGCAAGGTCGCGCTCGATCGCGGCGGCGACCGGCAGGAAGGCCTCCACTATCTCGTGTTCACTGATCGCACGACCATCGAAATACCAGGTATCGGGATCGCTATCCCCGTCCAGCAGGTCGTCCAGTGGCAGGCCGAGTTCGGCCGCCATCGCGCGGATGCGGACGTGGTCGGTATCGATCAACTCGCCACCGAGCTCAATCACCTGACCATCCGGAAAATAATTTCGCAGGCTCAGCATCCTTCCGCCAACGCGGTCCTGCGCTTCAAACACGCGCACTGCAATGCCTTGCTGGCGCAAGCGCCAAGCAGCAGTCAGGCCAGCGATGCCGGCGCCGACGATGACCACTTCGCCTTGACTGCCGGCACGCATTGGCGACGGCAGCGACTGGCAACCAGCGAGTAGGACGCTGGCACCCGCACCTTGCAGCAGCAGTCTGCGTTGCTTGTCGATATGCCCATGGTCCATGCGATGACTGCGCACCACCTCATGGAATTCATCCATCGGCATGCGTACATGCCGCGACGCGCGTGCAATTGAAGCTGCGCGTTGCAGGAGTCGGAACAGTGGTGTGCGGCCCATGCTGGCTCCCCGTTGGCGATATCACCTTCAACGCGATGCGCATCAAAGAGAGGCCATCAATGCCAGCCTGCGGCGAGACCGTCGGGTGGCTTGCGAAGCGGCATTTCGAGCCGCGCAGCAAACACCCGGCGGTAGGCGCCGACGGCCCTGCGTAGCCCGCATCAATCCGGGCGCGGCCCTTTACGCAGGTCCTTCAGGATTTCGCGCGCAGCATTGCGCCCCGGCAAACCTGTCACGCCACCACCCGGATGCGTTCCGGAGCCACACAGGTAGAGCTGATTGAACGCGCCGCGATAATTGCCTTGGCCTAACAAGGGCCGCGCGCTGAACATCTGATCGAGGCCAAGAGCGCCATGGAAAATGTCACCGCCAACCAAGCCAATGCGGCGCTCCAGGTCGCGCGGACTCAATGCTTCGTAACCCAGCACGCTGCGTGAGAAGTTCGGCGCATACGCATCGACTGTACCGATCATGAGCTTCGCAACGGTGTCGCGATGCGCGTCCCAGCCGCCATCGACCTCTGGATTTACGTGTTGGCAGAACATGCTGGCGACGTGTTGGCCGGGCGGCGCGAGGGTGTCGTCCAGCGTCGACGAAATCACCAGTTCGACGATTGGATTTCGTGCCCAACCGGCGTTGTGCGATCTCGACTTCGCATCGAAATAGGCCTGCTCGAAATACTGCAGCGATGGGCCAATCAAGATGCCACTCTGGTGATGTGGCTGTTGTTGAGTGCCGGGCATCGCGGTGAAATCCGGCAACTCGGATAGCGCCACATTCATGCGGAAAGTGCCGGAGCCGCAGCGGTAGCGCTCGATGCGCTCCGCCGTGTCTTCGTCCAGTTGCTTGCGCTCGACCAACTTGGTGTACAGCAGTTTCGGATTTAGGTTGCTGGCGATGGTCTTCGCGCGCAGCTCGCGGCCATCGGCAAGCGCCACACCGACTGCCTTGTCGCCTTCGACCAACAATTTCGAGACCTCAGCATCGGTCTCGATCACGACGCCGCGTGCTTCGCATTCCTTGCGCATGGCTTGGGTGATCGCGCCCATGCCGCCGATTGCATGACCCCATGCGCCGGCCTTGCCATTCACTTCGCCGAACACATGGTGCAGCAGCACATACGCACTGCCCGGCGTGTACGGACTGGCGAAATTGCCCACCACCGAATCCCAGCCCAACGCGGCTTTCAATGGCTCACCTTCAAACCAGCTGTCGAGCAGTTCGCCGGCAGATTTGGTGAACAGGTCCAGCAGATCGCGGCGACCGCGCATGTCGAGCGACTTCACCTGCTTCGCGGCCGATGCCGATGCGATCCAGTCGGCCAGTACGAAACGGTCGCTGACATTCGGCGGCGTTTGCTGCATCAGCTCACGCAACACCACCACGATGCGGTCCAGCATCGCGTAGTACTCAGGCAAGCGTTGCGCGTCACGCGCCGACCACTTCGCGACTTCAGGCTGCGTGTGTTCGCCGCCAAGGCGGAAACTGCGTCCGTCTGGGAGCGGCAGGAAATTTGCATAGGAACGCTCGACTACCCGCAGGCCATGTTGGGCCAGGCGCATGTCGGCGATGACCTTCGGATTGAGCAGGCTGACCGTATAACTCGCCAGCGAGTTGCGGAAGCCAGGATGGAACTCCTCGGTCACGGCCGCACCACCCACGATGTGGCGACGCTCGAGCACCCGCACCCTCAAGTCAGCACCGGCCAGATAGGCCGCGCACACAAGGCCATTGTGGCCACCACCAATGATCAGGACGTCGTCGTGTCGGGGCATGGTCAGTGGTCGCGCAGGCAAACTCCGATCATCCATGGCTGGCCGGCAAAACAAAACCCCCGCCTCGCGGCGGGGGTTTCGTGTGTAGCGTCTAGTGCAGTTGGGACTGGATCAGAAATCCATACCGCCCATGCCGCCCATTCCACCGCCGCCGCCCATGCCGCCAGCGCCGCCGTCATCCTTCTTCGGAGCCTCAGCCACCATTGCTTCGGTGGTGATCATCAGGCCCGCGATCGACGCGGCGTTCTGCAGCGCGGTACGGGTGACCTTGGTCGGATCCAGGATGCCGAACTCGATCATGTCGCCGTATTCACCGGTCTGGGCGTTGTAGCCGAAGTTGCCCTTGCCTTCCTTGACCGCATTCAGCACCACTGACGGCTCTTCGCCGGCATTGGCAACGATCTCGCGCAACGGCGCTTCCATCGCAAGCTTGGCGATATTGATGCCGTGGGTCTGGTCGACGTTGTCGCCCTTCAGCTCACCCAGTGCCTGCAGTGCGCGAACCAGTGCAACGCCGCCGCCCGGGACCACGCCTTCTTCCACCGCAGCACGCGTGGCGTGCAGTGCGTCTTCGACGCGGGCCTTCTTTTCCTTCATTTCAATCTCGGTCGACGCACCGACCTTGATTACTGCAACACCACCGGCCAGCTTGGCCACGCGTTCTTGCAGCTTCTCGCGATCGTAGTCCGAAGAGGTCTCTTCGATCTGCGCCTTGATCTGCTTGATGCGGGCCTGGATGCCTTCGGCTTCGCCGGCGCCATCAATGATCGTGGTGTTTTCCTTGGTGACCTGGATTTTCTTGGCACGGCCAAGATCCTTGATCGTTGCCTTCTCAAGCGACAGGCCCACTTCCTCGGAAATCACGGTGCCGCCGGTCAGGGTTGCCATGTCTTCCAGCATCGCCTTGCGACGATCACCGAAGCCCGGCGCCTTGACTGCAACGACCTTGACGATGCCGCGGATGGTGTTGACTACCAAAGTTGCCAGCGCTTCGCCTTCGACTTCCTCGGCGACGATCAGCAGCGGCTTGCCGGACTTGGCCACGCCTTCCAGCACGGGCAGCAGGTCGCGCACGTTGGAGATTTTCTTGTCGTACAACAGGATGTACGGGTCGTCCATCTCGGCCGACATCGACTGCTGGTTGTTGACGAAGTACGGGCTCAGGTAGCCACGGTCGAACTGCATGCCCTCGACCACGTCGAGCTCATTGTCCAGGCCGGAACCTTCTTCAACGGTGATCACGCCTTCCTTGCCGACCTTGTCCATCGCCTGGGCGATCAAGTCGCCGATGTTGGCGTCGGAGTTGGCGGAGATCGCGCCGACCTGGGCGATTTCCTTGCTGGTCGAAGACGGCTTGCTCATTGCCTTCAGCTCAACCACGGCAGCCTTGACTGCATGGTCGATGCCGCGCTTGAGGTC
>JBBSRO010000018.1:0-50027 GCA_038242955.1 Lysobacterales bacterium | reverse complement strand
CCTTCGACGCACAGCCGCTCACCGAATCAATGGAGTGCATTCCCATGTCCCAACCTTTCGTCGGAGAAATCCGCATGTTCGGCTTCGGCCGGACGCCCAACGGCTGGCAGGCCTGCGATGGCAGCCTGCTGTCGATCGCCGAATACGAAGTCCTGTTTACCCTGATCGGTACCACCTACGGCGGCGACGGCCAGAACACCTTCGCAGTGCCCGACCTGCGTGGTCGCCTGCCCATCCATCAGGGACAGGGGCCCGGGCTCAGCAGCTACGTCATCGGCCAGATATCGGGCACTGAAACGGTGACGCTCAGCGCGACTCAGATGCCGGCGCATACCCACGGCATGATTGCCACGGCCGCCGCGTCGACTGCGCTGACGCCCGGCACCGGCCTGCTTCCGGGCACGGTCAGTGGCGACGTGTTCTACGCCACCGACCTCACCGGCGCCACCCCGGCCCCGATGGCGGCGCAGTCGACCACCGGCGCTGGCGGTTCGCAGCCACATGACAATACGATGCCCACGCTAACGGTGCAGTACTGCATCGCCTGGGCCGGCATCTACCCGCAGCAGCAGTGACCCGCATGCGCACCCCATACTTTTTCTCACAGCGCCACGCTGGCGCGGCTGCGTACGAACGCGCGGCATACCTCATCGGAGGAACCAGGTCATGACCGAACCCTTTATCGGCGAAATCCAGATTTTCGGATTCAATTTCAATCCACGCGGCTGGGCGTTCTGCAACGGCGCCACGCTGCCGATCCAGCAGAACACCGCGCTGTTCGCGTTGCTGGGCACCACCTACGGCGGCAATGGCCAGACCACATTCCAATTGCCCAACTTCGCAGACCGCGCCGGTTGCCAACAGGGCCAAGGACCTGGCCTCACGCATAGATCGCTCGGCGAAGCCTTCGGCACCAACACCGTCACGCTGACCAGCACCCAGATTCCGGTACACAACCACGGCATCAATGCATTTTCCCAGTCCGACGTCAGCAAGAAGAGCGGCTCGCCCAGCAACGGCAGCGCACTCTCATCGATGGGCAGTGGCGCCGCCAAGCCCTTTATTGCTGCCCCGCTCAACACCACATTCGCCCCCGACATGATCCAGCCGAGCGCGGCCGGCGGGCAGCCTCACCAGAACCAGCAACCGTATCTCGCCGTGAACTTCTGTATCGCGTTGCAGGGCGTATTCCCGTCGTTCCCCTGACGTGGCGATGGCAACAGCGCAACCATCGTCGCCGTTCCCCCTGGAACGCGCCGACCGCATGACCACTCCCGCGCTCCTCATCGAGCGCGGG
The DNA here is from genome assembly GCA_038242955.1 of Lysobacterales bacterium. GTDB lineage: Bacteria > Pseudomonadota > Gammaproteobacteria > Xanthomonadales > Xanthomonadaceae > Thermomonas. Next base: position 48,730 of record JBBSRO010000018.1, on the reverse strand, counting down.
TTTTCTTTGCGCGCCGCAAACGACGAAGACCTGCCGTGGCTGCGCAAGCTATACGCCAGCACCCGTGCGAAGGAAATGGCGTCGGTGCCGTGGCCTGAAATCGCGAAACGCAGTTTTCTAGAGCAACAGTTCGGGCTGCAGCATCAGCACTATCTAGCCCACTACGCCAACGCCGATTTTCTCGCGATCGAGCATGCCGAACACGGCCCGGTCGGTCGTTACTATCTTCAGCGCACGGCGCCCGAACACTTGCTCATCGACATCAGCCTGTTCCCGACGCTGTGCGGCAGCGGTGTGGGCACCGCCCTGATCCACCAGAGCCAGCACGACGCCGCGCAGGTTGGTCGCGGCATGCGTCTGCATGTGCAGTCATCAAACCCCGGCGCGCACCGACTCTACGAGCGCCTGGGCTTCGTCACCGAGCGCTCCGATGGCACGCATTGGCCGATGCGCTGGTTGCCGCATACGCTGTAATGCGCTGCATTGTTTCCGGCGCCGACGGCGATTCGGTACACAAAAGTTCGTTCTACAAGAACCTTGAATTTGATCAGTTGAACACGGCTTGATACAGGAATCCGGCCTGCTCCTGCGCCACCGGCACCAGGAAGATCCCGGTTTCGCCGATCCGCGGGTGACGCATCGGATAGATCTGCTGCGGAAACAGGAACGCCGCAGTGTTGCGGAATAGTAGCGAGAACGGCTGACGCATCACATTCGGGGAATTGGCCGGCAACGGCCGCGCTTCGACCAGTACGAACTCCAGATCCATGTCATGGATCGCGGCAGTAAACGTCTCGTTCACGCAACCGGCGAAGTGTTGCAGCGTCAGCAATTCCATGTAGCACGGCTCCCCAGTCTGCGCTGCGCGCCCCGGCAGCAGGCGACATCCTCGCCGCAGCGGGTAGCCCGCACAAGTCCTGTGAGCCTCTCACGTAGCCAGAGCGTGCCTGAAAGAATACTGGGCCTGAGAACATCTCCCTAAATCACTACCAAGCAGAGGTGAAATTCAAACGGCAATGTTCTCCACTCTCAACCCTATTTCTTCATGCCCCTTTTTCGGGGGCAGAGAATTTCTCTGGCGTCTTCTCGCGCTGCTTCTCGCGTCCGTCGCGGCGGCGTTGGTCATGCTGCGGGCGCTGTTGTTTTGGTGGGCGCTGGCGCGGCGTGGGTGCTGCCACGTCGCGGCCGGGTACCTGCACGATGTGCAGGGTTTCGGCGTCAAGTTGCAATGCCGTGAGCTTGCCACTCCAAACCGCGCCGGTATCGATTGCGTGAACGCCTTGGCCAACGAACAGGCCCAGTGAACTCCAATGCCCGCAGACGACTTTCAAGTCGCGTTGGGCCCGGCCCGGCACCGAGAACCACGGATAGAGGCCAGGCGGCTGGCTACCTGGCTCACCCTTGTGCTCGAAGGCAATACGTCCGCGTGGGCTGCAATAGCGCATGCGAGTAAAGATGTTGATGATCGCGCGGTCACGCTCTGGGCCACTCAGGCTTGGCGACCAATCCGGACTATCGCCATACATGTTGCGCAGCAGCTTGCGGTAATTGTCACCGCGCAGGCGGGTTTCAATTTCGCGCGCGTGTTTTTCTGCCAGCTGCGTGGTCCATTTGGGTGCCAGCCCGGCATGGACCATCATCCAACCCAATTCGCGGTCGACATGCGCCAGTTTCTGCTTGCGCAACCAGGCCAGCAGCTCAGGAGCATCGTCGGCGAGTAACACGCCTTGCAGATCAGGGTTCACCTTGCGCTGGTCTTCGGGCGAACGTTGGCCAATCGCCAGCAACGACAGATCGTGGTTACCAAGGACCACATGGCTCACCTCGCGCAGCGAATGCACCAGCCGCAAGGTTTCAATCGACTGGCCACCACGATTGACCAGGTCGCCGCAGAACCACAGTCGGTCGACTGCGGGGTCGAAGCGAATGCGCTCCAGCAAACGCTGGGTCACGTCGTAGCAGCCCTGAAGGTCGCCGATTGCCCACGTGCTCACCGTCGTCTCCTGCGCTCAGTGCAACGTGCGCGGGATGGCTAGCGTGAACTGCGGGATCGGCGCGGCAAAGCGGGTGCCGTCGTCGGCCAGCATGTCGTAGCTGCCGCGCATGGTGCCGATGTCAGTTTCCAGCACCGCGCCAGAGGTGTACTCGAAGCCTTCGCCGGGACGCAGCCAGGGTTGTTCGCCGACCACGCCTTCACCGACGACTTCCTGCACCTTGCCGTTGCCGTCGGTGATCAGCCAATGCCGCCCAAGCAGGCGCGCAGGCATCTTTCCGCCATTGCGGATGTGGATGGTGTAAGCGAACACGAAGCGGCCTTCTTCCGGCGCGGACTGGTCGTCCAGGAAGCAGGTTGCGACATCAATGTCGAAAAGATAGTCGTTGGTACTCATGCGCCTAGTGTAGCCGTGGTGGGCGAATCACCACACACGCTGCGATCACTCGCGCGGTTCGGGCACTTGCGCAAGCAGGTTGGCCAGGCGTACGAAGTCGCCAACCTCTACCTGCTCCGCGCGTGCATCGGGGCGCAAACCGGCAGCTTCAATCTGCGCGCCGTCGGCCACCGCATTGAGTGCATTGCGCAGGGTCTTGCGACGCTGGCCGAAGGCAGCACGCACGACGTTGGCGAACACCTGCCGGTTCACGACCTCGATCTGGTCGATTTGTTTCGGGATCAGCCTTACTACTGCCGAATCGACTTTCGGTGCGGGTCGGAACGCACCCGGCGGCACTGTGAACAATGGCGTGACCACGCAATAGGCCTGCAGCATCACGCTGAGCCGGCCATAGACCTTATTGCCTGGCCCAGACGCCATGCGTTCCACCACCTCCTTCTGCAACATGAAATGCATATCGCGGACGGCAGGCGCATGGTCCAGCGCATGGAACAGGATCGGCGAGCTCAGGTTGTACGGCAGGTTGCCGACCAGGCGAATCTGGCCATTGGCATCGCCACGCAGGGTGGCAAGCTCGGTGAAATCCACGCCCAGCACATCGCCTTCGATCAGGTGCAGCTGGCCATGTTCGCGCGCTGCATCCTGCAATGGCGCATGCAGGTCACGGTCGAACTCGATTGCGGTCAGTTCGCCATGTTTGCGTAGCAATGGAAAGGTCAGTGCGCCTTGGCCTGGACCGATCTCGACGATGACGTCGCCCGGCTGCGGTGCGACCGCCAACACGATCTTGTCGATCACGCTGCGCTCGTGGAGGAAGTTCTGGCCCAGGTGTTTCTTGGCCGGCTGGGTGAAAGTGCTCATCAAAGAATGCTCATGCTGCCATCCGCCGGCGCGCCAATTGCGTGCAGGTTTCGATCGCCGCAAATAGGCTGGATGGATCGGCAGTGCCGGTGCCGGCCAGTTCCAGCGCGGTGCCATGGTCGACGGCGACTCGTGGGTAGGGCAGTCCCAGGCTAATGTTCACTGCATGGGCGAAATCGCTGTACTTCAGCACCGGTAGCCCCTGGTCGTGATACATCGCCAGGACGGCATCAAAGCCGCGCAGCTTGTCAGGCAGAAAGGCCGTGTCTGCCGGAAGTGGCCCGATCAGGCGCATTCCGCGTGCGCGCAGGGCCTCCAGGGTGGGTTCGATGGTTCGCAACTCTTCGTCGCCCAAGTGGCCGGCTTCGCCCGCATGCGGGTTTAGTCCAAGCACGGCAATGGTTGGTTCGCAGATGCCGAAGTCTTCGCGCAATGCGTCATGCAAGATCTTCAAGGCTTTGCGAAGCGCATCGGGCGTGATCGCGTCGGCGACGGCGCGCAAGGGAATATGCGTCGTCAGCAGGGCAACGCGCACGATGCGATTGGCAAGCATCATGACCACGTTGCAACCGGCTTGTTTGGCCAGCAACCCGGTAGTGCCGGTATAGGCAATGCCACCAGCATTAATCGCGGCCTTGTGCACCGGGCCCGTCACCAACCCGTCAAGTCGGCCGTCGATGCAGGCCTGGCCAGCCTGCAAGAGGGACTGGATGACAGTTCCTGCGTTGGCTGCCTCGGGTAAACCGAAGCCCGCGATGCGGGGGTGCGGGATGTCGACGATTTCCAAGCTACGCAACGACGCCGGGGTTTCGCCAGCGCGATGCAATGCCAGCGGCAACTGCAATGCACGGGCAGCACGATGCAGGCTTTCGGCATCACCATGGATGACAAGGTCTGCGTCCCAGTCCCGCTGGGCGGCGCGTACGACAAGTTCAGGACCAATACCTGCCGGTTCGCCGGGAATCAGGGCAAGCCGTGGGTGCATGGCAGTTCAGAAGATCGAGCGATCACGCTCATTCTCGGGAATCGTGAGCTTTTTCTTCGGAGTTGGCGCCGCAGAATCGTCGAGCTTAGGTGCGGTCGATTTGCCGTTCGCATCCCGGGTATCCACATATGCCTCGCCACGCATTTCGCGGAGGAAGCGGTTCCATTCTTCTTCCAACTTGCGCCGGCCAATGGTCTCGCGAACCTGTGAGCGCAGGTTTTCGTCACCCGCTGCAATCTGGCGATTACCGGTCCGCTGCACGATCACCCAACCATCGTCGGTCTTGAATGGGGCCGATATGCCGTTGTCGTCCAGTGCTGCGATGTGCATGGCATAGGCATTGCCATAGGTGTCTGCAGTCAGCCAGCCCAAATCGCCACCGCGGCGCTTGGTGGTGGCGTCGTCGGAAGACTCGGCGGCCAACTTGGTGAAATCAGCGCCGCCAGCCAAGCGTGCAGCCAGTGTGTCTGCCTTGGACTTGGCCGTGGCATCGTCAGTTTTGTCATCGATTTTGACCAAAATCTGGCGAGCCTGGAATTGGGTAACTTGTTCACCGGCCCCGGACGACTGGGTGCGGGTATCGACCAATTGCAGGAGTTGGAAGCCGCTGGGGCCACGTATCGGACCGATGATGCTGCCGGGCTGCATTCCCTGGATCGCAGTCGCGAATGCGGGCGGGATCTCGTTTTGGCCACGCCAGCCAAGATCACCACCTTCCAGCGCATTCGGGCTATCGGAATAGCGCACGGCTGCCGCTGAGAACGACATTTCATTCCTTTCGATGAGTGCCTTCACGCCCTCGATTTTCTTCTGTGCGGTAGCTAACTGTTCCGGTGTTGCGCCATCGGGTGCATTGACCAGGATGTGTGCCAGATGGAACTGCACGCTGCCAGCCCCACTGGCAGCGGTTGCCAAGGCAGCGTCGACTTCCCCTTCGCTGACGTTGATTCGGCCTTGGGCAAAGCTCTGGCGCAGCTTCTGGGTGATGATTTCGTCGCGCAAATTGTTGCGAAATTCGTTGAACGACATCCCTTCCTGGGCGAGGCGTTCGCGCAGCTGGTCCACGGTGATGCCATTTTGCTGGCTCACGCCCTGCAGGGCGCGCTCGATGTCCTCGTCGCTGGCGGTAACGCCTGACTCCTTGGCCCGCGAGATTTGCAGGCGCATCAGGATCAGGCGCTCCAGCACCTGCCGTTCCAGCACTTCGGGCGGCGGCAGCTGGTTTGCCTTGTCGGCGTATTGGGTACGGATATTGGCTAGTGCGCGCTCGAGTTCGCTGCGCAGGATCACGTCTTCGTTGACGACCGCGGCAATACGATCGACAGGCGCGATGGCGGCAGTGCTCTGCGCCAATGCGACCGGGGCTGCCGGCAACAGGCCGGCAATCAATACGGCCACGGCGGTGCGACGGAAAATGGGAGAAAGGAAATCAGTCATGGGCTGGCGTTGGTATCCGGCGGGGTGGGCTGGCCTGTGGCAGTCTGCGGCGGCACCAGGTACAGATCGTCACGATTGTAGCCGAGGATGGCTCGGCGCAAGGCGCGCTTGGTGTCTTGGCCGGCAGAACCAAGTCCCTTGAGCTCAATCTCGAACATGAGCGCGTTGCTCAGGTCGCCGGCACGATTGTGCACGTAACGGCGCGCAACAAGCCGAACGGCAACACAACAGCTGTCCCACTGAAAGCCAGCGAGCGTCTCCAGCGCCTTGTTGTCATACAGCGAATAGTAATAGCGCCCGACAATGCTCCAGGTCGGATTGATCGGATACAGGAAAGACAGGTCGGACTGCTCCAGTAGCGAATGTCGGTAGCGGTAGCCGATGTTGACCACGCCATCGTCAGGTAGCAGGTAGCGCGCACGCACGCTGGCCAGGTCGGTGCGACTGAACTTCGGATCCCACTGGTAGGAGGCGCCGAAGGTCCAGCGGTCGGTTGGAGCGTAGTTGGCATCGGCGACCCAAGCTGAGCGGCCTTTCTCGGTAATCGGCTCGCCTGGAATGCGCACGCGTGACTCGTCGAAGTAGCGGATCTGGCCCAGGCTGGCCGAGAAGCGCTCGCGGCCATCGGACTGGCGGATCATTCGCGAGCTCACGGCCACCGTGAGCTGGCTTGCATCGGCTTGGCGGTCGGCGCCTGAATAGCGGTTGTCGCGAAATAGCTGGCCCCAGCTGAAAGTCAGTGGCTGGGTATCGAACAGGGGCATGTCATCCTGGTTGGTGTAAGGCACCTTCAGGTAGAACAGTCGCGGTTCGATGGTCTGCAAATATCCCTTGCTCTTGACCGTGGTGTCGCGGTCGAAATAAGCACCAGCGTCCAAGCTGAAGATGGGCGTTGCGCGTGCTGGGCTGCCTTGTACCAGCGGCTGCCATACGGAGCCAGGAATGGTATCCGTGGTCCAGCTACGTCCCTGCGCTGCTTCCGCAGCTACCGCGCGCGTGCGGGCGTTGCTGGCGGCGAGTCCATCATCAAGCTGGTAACCGGTATACCGGAATGCAGCGGTCGGGCGAAGGAACCAGCTGTTGCCTTCCAGTGGCAGGCTGATCCAAGGCTTCAGATCCAGACGCGAACCCGCATCGAAACTTGGGTGCTGGAACCTAACGGCTTCGGCGTCGACACCAGTCGTGAAGCCGGCCCCGATCTTGCGCTCCCAATGCACATAACCACGCGGCACTTGGTTGTACGGCAGGTTCGACTCGGTGAGTGTGTAATCGGCCAGCTGCCAGTGATCGGCAGTGATGCCCGCGTCCCAGCCCGGTCCGCGTCCGTATATGCCGATCCCGCTTAATGAGATGTATTGCGACAAGCCATCAATACTGCTGCTGAAATCTTCGTAGTAGCGGGTATCGCTGATCCAGTTTAGGTTGGCACGGGCCTGCCACTGGTGGCTCAGGTTCTGGTACGCGCTGTAGTGCAGTAGGCTTCGGTCGCGATCACGCAGCTTGTCGTTAGGCATCCATGTGCCATCGACCGTGCCGGCACCACCCTCGACTAAGTAGCGGAACTGCGCGCCCAGTTGCACGCCCCGCGAAGTCATCACTCGCGGGCTGATGGTCGCGTCGTAATTGGGCGCCAGGTTCAGGTATATGGGTTGACGGTAGTCGAAACCATTGCGACTCGAGTTGGATATGGATGGAAACAGCAGGCCGGTGCGGCGGCGCTCGTCGGTCGGAAACGTGAACCACGGCAGGTAGATGACGGGCACCTTCCCGATCCTCAGAGTTGCCCCACGGGCGACCGCCATGCCTGTTTCGGTATTCACGTCGATCTTTCGGGCGCGAACTTCCCACTGCCGTTGCTCGGGAGGGCATGTCGAGTAGGTAGCGCCACGCAGGGCGCCCAGGTTGCCGCGCAGCATCATGCTGTCCGCCCCACCATTGCCGCGTTGCTCAAGCAACTGATACTTGATGTCGCTGAGCGTGTGCATATCCTTGGCTTGGTCACCTTCGGCGTGCTTGGCTATCAGCCGCAAGCCGCCGCCTTGATAGCGGATGTTGCCATCGGCGGTGTACTGCTCCTTGGACTTGTCGTATTTGAGCTCTTCGGCGCCCATGAACTGATCGCCGCGGCGCAAGGTCACGTTGCCATTGAACTCAGGGTTCTCTTCGGTGCCGGATAGCGCGTCACCTTCGATGTTGGTGGCTTCTTTGGCGTTATCGATCTTGAGACCTTCGGGCAGCGTCTGCGCTTCTGGGAACGGTTGCACGACGTCCTGAACCGGGCACAAGCCCCAATTTTGTGGCATATCGTCGGCAGCCTTGGCCTGTAGTGAAAAGGCGATGCACAGCGGCAACGGCAGCAGGCGCAGGGATGGGTGCACAGGTTTTCCAGGAAAGAAGGCGTAATCCGGCGGCTAGCTTGCCGGAACGCTGACGGGCGGGCAAACCCTTGACATGCTTGTTGCTGGGTTCATGGCTGGTGAATCAGGCTAGGAGTGCCCTGGCATGGGCCACGCTGGACTCTGCCAAGGCGGTGAGGTCGTAGCCGCCTTCCAGAGTGGAGACGATCTGCCCACCACAATAACGCCTCGCCAATGCGACCAATTCATTTGTAATCCACGCGAAATCCGCGGCTTCAAGGTTCAGTTGCGCCAACGGATCCAGCCGGTGCGCATCGAATCCTGCCGAAATCATCAGCAATTGTGGCCTGAAGGCGGCGACTGCTGGAAGCAGGCGCTGCGACCAGGCCGCGCGGAATTCGTTGCTGCCGGCATCCGGTGGCAAGGGGGCGTTGATGATGTTGCCGACGCCTGTTTCCGTTCGAGCGCCCGTATCGGGATACAGCGGTGATTGATGCGAACTGGCGAACAGCACGCGCCGGTCATGCTCGAAGACCCCTTGGGTGCCATTGCCGTGGTGGACATCGAAATCGACGATGGCAACCCGCTCCAGTCCATGCGCAGCCAAGGCGTGCAGCGCCCCGACCGCAATATTGTTAAACAGGCAGAAACCCATCGCGACGTCGGCGGTGGCGTGATGGCCGGGCGGCCGCACAGCGCAGAAAGCACGCTCGGTTTGGCCACTGATTACGGCGTCTGCGGCGGCGACGACGGCGCCGGCAGCGCGCAGGGCGGCTTCGGCGGAATGCGGCGAGAGGACGGTGTCGGGGTCAAGAAACATGCGCTCGTCGGGCCGGGTTTCCAGCACTCGATCGAGCAATTCCGGCGTGTGCGCACGCAGCAGCTGACCGCGACTTGCACGGGGCGCCTCATGCCAATCCAGTTCAGGGAGCGCCGCGTGCAACGCATCGGTCACTGCGGACAGGCGCGCGGGGCATTCGGGATGACCTGGCCCTGTATCGTGGGCCAAGCATGCTGGATGCGAATAAATACGCATCAGTCGTTGCTAATCAAGCCTTGCGGCGCACGTGGTCCCACACCACTTCATCATGTCCGCTGGTGCGTGCAAGCACCCGCGAAAGCACGAACAGCAGGTCGGATAGTCGGTTCAGGTAATGCACGGCTTGCGGACGCACGGATTCTTCCCGCGACAGGCTCACTGTCTCGCGCTCGGCACGACGGACGACGGTACGAGCCAAGTGGCAACGCGCTGACGCGTCGCCGCCGCCGGGAAGGATGAATTCCTTCAGCGGTGGCAGGTCTTCGTTGTAACGATCCAGGTGCGCTTCCAACGCATCGATATCGGCATCGAAGATCGCCGCATGGCCGGGGATACAGAGTTCCCCGCCAAGATCGAACAGCTGATGCTGGACGTGCAGCAGCACGTCGCGGATGTCTTCCTGCATTTCATGGCTGGCAAGCATCAGGCCGATGCAGCAATTCGCTTCATCGACCGTGCCATACGCGGTGACCCGCAGTGAATCCTTGGCAACCCTGGAGCCGTCACCCAGACCTGTGCTGCCGTCATCGCCGGTACGGGTGTAGATCTTGGACAGGCGGTTACCCAACGCCGCGGCCTAAGCGGTCTGTGCGCGAAGCGCGGGCACGCGGTTGCGCATCAGTTCGAAGCCGCCAAACAGCAAGGCGGCATAGAACAAGGTGCCGAGCACCGTCCACTGGAAGAAGGGGACGCCGGCGACATAGGCGGCGACCAAGCCTGCACTGGTTTGCGGATAGGCCGGACTGCCGAGCCATGCACCGAAGTTGGTGACCACGAAGAACAGCACCGAGCCTGCCAGTGAGTACGACAGCACGCGGCCGGCGTTGACCTTGCCGCGCAGGCCGAAGCCAAGCACGGTTGATAGCGCGATGCAGGCGTAAACCAGCAAGTAGCCTGCGCTGGCGAAGTAGCTCCAGTAGATGCCACCGTTGACAAGGCCCAGCACCATGTCGGATGCGAACATCGCCACCAACGGCACCAGCAGTGCCCAATGCCGCTTGGCGAAATAGGCGCCACCGAACAGGGCGACTGCTTCGATCGGTGAGAAATTCGGCGGATGCGGCAGCACGCGACTCAGCGCGGCGATGAAGATCAACACAGCCAGCAGCAGCGGGCCAGCGGCAGGCATCGTCATATTCGCGGAAAGCTGGGGGCGATTCATATGCGTATTCGATCAGGCAACAACGGAGCCGTTAGCATAGCGCAATGGCCAATAACGACTCTCGCTCATTGCGCAGCCACGACGTCCTGATTGTGGGTGGCGGGTTGGTTGGTGCCAGCCTTGCCATCGCGCTGGATGACGTGGGCCTCGATGTCGGCATGCTCGAGGCCAGTCCGGTCGGCGCACTGCCCGCCGTATTCGACGAGCGCAACCTCAGTTTCGCTGAGGCCACGGTCAATGCCTTGACCGCACTGGGCGTGATGCAGCTTCTGCGCAACCCGACCGGCAGCATCCAGCGCATTCACATCAGCCGTGCCGGCGACTTCGGACGCATCCAGCTGGCCGCGAGCGACCACCGACGTCAGGAATTCGGTCGGGTGGTGGTGGCACGTGATTTCGGCGAAGCGCTCGAAACCCGCCTGCTGCAGCTCAAATCACTGACCCGTTATCGGCCGGCACGCTTTATTGCACTGGAGCCCGGGCAAGACGGCGCTCGTGTGGTTCGCATTGCCAGCGATGACGGGGAGCACACATTGAGCGCGCGCCTGCTGATCGCCGCGGATGGTGCGCGCAGCACAGTGCGCGCTGCACTCGACATAGATGCCGATGAGCATGATTACGGCCAGACGTTGTTTGTCACCCGAATGCGCAGCCAGCGCCCACCGGCTGGCACCGCTTACGAACGGTTGACCACGAATGGCCCGACGGCGTTGCTGCCGCGTGGCGATGGCTATTACGGGTTGATCCATGGCGTGGCCCGTGATGAAGCCGAAGCGGTCGCCGCACTGGACGAAGCTGGCTTCCTGGCGCGGGTGCAATCGATCTTCGGCTGGCGCGCCGGACGCTTCCTGTCCTGCGGCCAGCGCAGCGCCTATCCGATCATTGGCTGCGTAGCGAGGAAGCTGACTGCGGCGCGCGGCGTACTTGTCGGCAATGCGGCGCAGTCGCTGCATCCGGTCGGCGCGCAAGGTTTCAACCTCGGCTTGCGTGATGCATTGACCCTCGCCGAATGCATCGCTGCACATGGCGATGATCCGGGCGCGGATGCGGTGCTGTCGCAGTATGGGCAACGCCGCCAGCTGGACCGCGAGCGTACGTTGGCCTTCTCTGACGGCTTGGCTCGACTGACGGCTAGCGACGCACCGATGTTGAGCCCGTTGCGTAGCGTTGGATTGGCGCTGGGTGATTCGCAGGCGTGGCTACAAGGTTGGTTGGTCGGCGGCGCGATGGGGTATCGCGGCGACGTGCCCGATCTATGTCGAAGAAGGGCAGTGTCATGACTGCAATTCAGGGCCGACGCGGTGCGCTGGATGCGGTGGTTGCCGGCGGTGGCGTGGTCGGTGCAGCTACCGCCTTGATGCTGGCCCGCGAAGGTCTGTCAGTTGCGCTGGTGGAGCCACGGCATCCAAATGCGTGGACGCCAGAGGCGCGTGACCTGCGCGTCTACGCATTCGCTCCGGACAACGCTCGCCTGCTGGATGTTCTCGGCGTGTGGGAAGCCGTGAGTGACGCACGCGTGCAGCCGTATCGGCGCATGCGGGTATGGGATGCCGCTGGCGGCGATGCGCTGGAGTTCGATGCCGACACCCTCGGCCAGCCGCAGTTGGGCTGGATCGTCGAGAACGGGCTGCTGGTGGATCGCTTGTGGACAGCGTTGCCGGCGGCTGGCGTGCGCCTGTATTGCCCGGCCCGGATCGAAGGATTGCGGCAGGACGATGCCGGTGTGCAACTGCAACTGGATGACGGCGTGCAGCTGCGTGCGCGGTTCGCGGTGGCTGCCGATGGCGCGCGGTCCGCGCTGCGTGATCTGGCTGGAATTGGCTGCACCCGCCACGACTACGCACAGCGCGGTCTGGTTGGTTTCATCACGACGGAGCAGCCGCATCAGGACACCTGCTGGCAGCGCTTCCTAACAACGGGACCGTTAGCGGTGCTGCCGTTCAACGGAGACGGCGATGCAGCTCTGCAAGGTCACATTAGTTCGATTGTATGGACCTTGCCAGAGGACGAGGCCGTGCGCTTGCTCGCTGTCGATGAGGGTGCTTTCAACCTTGAGCTGACTGCCGCATTCGGCGGCGAACTTGGCGCCATGCAGCTGCTGTCGCAGCGCGCCGCATTCCCGCTGCAACGTCAACTGGCTGAGAGCTATGTCAGGGATCGCGTGATACTGGTGGGCGATGCCGCGCATGCCGTGCATCCACTGGCGGGGCAGGGTGTGAACCTTGGCCTGCGCGATGTCACCGCGTTGCGCGACATGCTGCGTAATGCGGCACGACGCCAATCAGATCCTGTTTCACCAACGCGGCTTGCACGATGGGCACGCACGCGTCGCAGCGAATCTGTCGTGGCTGCGCATGCGTTCGATGCGATCAATCGCGCTTACAGCAACGACGCCTTGTGGCCGACCTTGCTGCGTGGGCATGCGTTGGGGATTGCCGGCAAGTTGCCGCCGCTGTCGCGCGCCCTCTGGCGGCATGCCGCCGGCATCTGAAGGCTGGCTGGATTAACTGCGCTTGAGAGTGGCGAATACCGTGATCTCTTCGCGGTCGTGATAAAGCTGCTTGGCGCGGATGGTCAGTGGCTTTTCCGCTTGCTGCCTGAACAGATCAAGGCAAAGCTGGGTTTCCTGCCAGCGCTTCTTCATCGGCAATTTCAGGTTGAAGATCGCGTGCCGGCACCAGCCCTCGCGGAACCATGTCGCCATGCGTTCGGAAACGCGGCGCGGCTGTTCAACCATGTCGCAGACCATCCAGTCCAGCGGCTGCGTCGGCTGCCAGGTGAAACCGTCCGCGCGCAAATGCTCGACGCGGCCACTGTCCAATAGCTGGCCTTGCATCGGGCCGTTGTCGATGGCCTGCACAAGCAAACCCTTGCGCATCAGTACCCAGGTCCAGCCACCGGGTGCAGCGCCAAGGTCTGCCGCGCGCATGCCTTCGTGCGACATCGTGGTGCGTTCGCGTTCGTCCAGCAGCACCAGCAGCGCTTCTTCGAGCTTGAGTGCGGAGCGCGACGGCGCATCGGCTTGTGCACGTAAACGTGGAATACCGAGCGGCCATGGTGAGCTATCTTCCGGCGCGCTACTCGCGAGCATGGCGTGGTCGCCATCCAGCATGCACACATGCAAACGCTGCAGGCGCGGGTTGTCTTCCTGGGTCAGCGCTCCGGCCTTGCGCAGCGCCGGGCGTAGTGCATTGCCCAGGCTGCGGGCCAGCCCCGCCAGCGGCTTGCTGGCATCGGAATCCGGATGCTCCATGACCAGCTCGCCGAAGCGGATGTCTTTCGGCAGTGCGGCCAACATCGGCGTGATGCGATCGCTGGGATCGAGTCCCTGCAGGTCGGCGAACAGGCGCAATTTCTGCCGCGCGAAGATCAGTGTTGACCATGACAATGCGCGTGACAATCTGTCGGCGTCCTCGCATATAAACAGCACATAGCCGGTATTGCGCTCGGTGCGTGCGTAACCCGCAAAGCCGGCCTGCGCCGCGCGTTCGGTCAGTTCGCCAGCGAGTTCCGGCTCGAAGCCGGCGCGGCAATAGCACAGCAGGCCGTTCAAATTTGGAGCGTCAATAGCGATGTCCATCCTGTTCGCCGTATGTGCGCAAAACCGCACAAGCGGCATCGCGCTCGATGTCACGCACCACTTCAATACCGCGTGCGTTCAATTCGCCAATCCAGTCCGCCGGCAGTGGGCCTTCGTCGAATTCGGTCAACGCCATCACGTCCTCGGCGCGGGCACCGATCAGCAGGCGGTCGATGCCGGCCCAGACGGTCGCGCCATAGCACTGACAGCAAGGTTGCGAGGACGTAGCAAGAGTCACGGGACCGACCGCGTTGTCGTCCTCATCGCGGTTCAGGCGCAGGCGCTGCGTGCGACCTTGGGCCAGCATGTACGCCATCATTTCAGCGTGGGCGACCGAGCAGGAATGCGGGACCACGCGATTAACACCGACCGCGATGATGCGGTCTTCCGGGCCGAACACCACCGCGCCAAACGGCCCGCCGGTGCGTGCATCGATGTTGTGTTTGGACAGTTCAATCGCCAGCCCGACTTTTTCTGCATCGCTGGCATATGCGCGATTGCTATCGACCGCGTCATGCACCCAAACCGGCAAGGTGAGATGGATTTGCGCAAACAACATCAGGCTCTGCCCGCCCATGTATCGCGCAGGGTCACGCTGCGGTTGAAGACAGGTGCGTCAGGCTTATGGTCGTAACGGTCGGCGACGAAATAACCGACGCGCTCGAACTGGAATGATTGTTCGGGCGATGCGGCGGCTGCTGAGGGTTCCAGATACCCGGTAACGACCTTGCGCGAATCCGGATTCAGGTAGTCCACATAGGTCTTGCCGCCGTCGTCCACGTCAGGATTGGCGACGGTGAACAGGCGGTCATACAAACGAATTTCGGTGGCGATGGCGTGCATGGCGCTGACCCAATGAATGGTGCCCTTGACCTTGCGGTTGGCACCTTCCATGCCCGGACGAGATTCCGGGTCGAGCGTGCAATGGATCTCGCTGATGCTACCGTCGGCATCCTTCACCACCGCATCGCAATGGATGATGCCGGCGCCACGCAAGCGCACGTCGCCACCCACGGTCAGGCGCTTGAAGCCGGCCGGCGGCACTTCGGCGAAGTCCTCGCGTTCGATCCACAGCTCGCGTGCGAACGGCACCTCGCGCATGCCGAAACTTTCGTCTTTCGGATGATTTGAAAAGTGCAGGGTTTCGACGTGGTCGTCGGCCAGGTTGGTCAGTACTAGCTTGACTGGGTCGATCACAGCCATCCGTCGCGGTGCGGCGCCGTCGAGGTCGTCGCGCAGCGCGCCTTCCAGGATCGAAATATCCAGCAGCGAATTTTGTTTGCTGATGCCGACACGATCCACCATCAGGCGCAGCGCGCTCGGCGTGTAGCCGCGACGGCGGATGCCTTGCAGGGTCGGCATGCGCGGATCTGCCCAACCATCCACCAAGCCGTCGTTGACCATGGCCAGCAGCTTGCGTTTGCTCATCACCAGGAAGTTGAAGTTCAGTCGTGAGAACTCGATCTGGCGCGGCTTGGCGGCTTCCTTCGGCAAACCTTGCGGCACCAGCGATTCCAGCAGATCCGGGTTGCCGGCGAGGTCCACGTTGTCCACGCACCAGTCGTACAGCGGGCGGTGGTCTTCGAATTCCAGCGTGCACAGCGAATGGGTGATGCCTTCCACCGCATCACCAAGCGCATGCGCGTAGTCATACATGGGGTAGATGGGCCAGGCGTTGCCGGTGTTCTGATGCTCGACATGCTTGATCCGGTAAAGGGCCGGATCGCGCAGGTTGATGTTGCCGCTTGTCATGTCGATCTTCGCGCGCAGGGTGCGTGCACCATCCGGGAATTCGCCCGCGCGCATGCGCCGGAACAGGTCGAGATTCTCTTCAATGCCGCGCTCGCGGAATGGCGAGTTGCGGCCTGGCTCGGTCAGGGTGCCGCGATATTCACGCACTTGTTCGGCGTTCAAATCGCAGACATAGGCATGGCCATCGCGGATCAGCTTCTCAGCCGCGAGGTAATACACGCCGAAGTAGTCCGAGGCATGGCGCAGGCTGGCCCATTCGAAGCCAAGCCAGCGCACGTCATCCTGGATCGCGCGAACGTATTCGGGGTCTTCGCGCGCAGGATTGGTGTCGTCCAGGCGCAGGTTGCAGACGCCGCCAAATTCTTGGGCGATACCGAAATCCAGGCAGATTGCCTTGGCATGACCAATGTGCAAGTAACCGTTCGGCTCCGGCGGGAAGCGGGTCTTGATCGCGACGTGCTTACCGGACGCGAGGTCATCGCGGACGATCTGGCGGATGAAATCGCTGCGGACAAGTGCGTCAGGGGAGTTTTTTGGCGTAATTGAAGACACGATGATGACGTTTTCCGGGTAGTCATCTAGTGTAGCGGAGGCAAGCTCCGGAAAGGCTTTGTGCCCCGCAGCCTCATGCCGACCGCTCAAGGAACGTCCCATGCGTACCGTTTACGAGGCCGCCAATATTATCGATGCCCATCTGGTCCGGCAGGCGCTGGAAGCCGAGGGAATTCCCGCGTACGTGCGCGGCGAGGCGCTGATCGGCGGCATTGGGGAGCTGGGCGTGTACGGGCTGCTGGGGGTGATGGTGCCTGAGCTTGCCTTGCCCCAAGCCAGGGAGATTGTGGAAGCCTTGGGGTTTGGTGAGTCGGCGGCGGCTGTATCGGATGCGGAAGCGTTGCCCGGCGCGCTGCAGGCATGACGTCATCGGCAGGGCGAGTGCGGCAGGCGGCCAGCATCGAGCTGCTGATTGGCGCGGCCATCATCGGCACAAACGGACTAATGGTGCGGTTGGCGGGAATGCCGCCGACCGCCGTGGCGTTCTGGCGGATGCTGCTCGCAGGCATGATGCTGGCGGTGCTGGTCTCCGTGCGGCATGGCTGGCAGCCTTTGTCACGCAAGGCTTGGCTGTGGTGCGCGCTGCCGGTGCTGGCTTTCTCGGTCGATCTCTGGCTATGGCACAAGAGCATCCTGCTGGTCGGGCCGGGGTTGGCCACGCTGCTGGCCAATACCCAAGTGTTCTTCATGGCGCTGGCAGGCGTGCTGCTATTCGGCGAGCGGCTGGGACTGCGCTTCGTGGCCGGACTGGTGTTGTCGTTTTTCGGATTGTGGCTACTGCTGGGTAGCGGCTGGGCGACATTGCCCGCGCAATACCATTGGGGCGTCTGGATGGGGTTGGGTGCCGGCTTGTGTTACGCCGCTTACAGCATCGGCATCAAGCGCTCGCAGGCAGAAGCAGGCAAGCGCCACGCGCGGGTGCCGGTAGAGCAGGTGCTTTGCATCGCGGCATTCGGCAGTGCGGTTTGCCTAGGGCTGATCGGTTTAGCCGAAGGCGAGCAATTCACGCCGCCGGGAATCAAGGCTTGGGGCGTGCTGCTGGCGTTGGCTGCATTCGGCCACTGCCTGAGCTGGGTACTGATCTCGCGGGCGATGGGTGCGTTACCTGTGGCGCTGGCTGGGCTGCTGCTGCTGGCGCAGCCCATCGTCGCCTATTTGCTGGATGTCGCCTTGTTCGATATCGCAGTCTCGCCGCAGCAATGGCTGGGGCTGGCGATCAGCCTGATCGGGATTTTCGTGGCGGGCATGAAATCGAAGGAAGCCGTGGCGGCGCAGGAGGCGTAAGACAAGCCGGCTACGGCGTCATTGTGGCATTGCAGTCCATGAATTCAGGTCGAGGACAATTGCGCCCTTGCCTGTGCGCCGATGACCTTTGCGAGTGAATGCAGGAAGCCATCCAGCGCCGAGCTGCGCCGCCAGACCAACGCAATCTGCCGATTGGGTACCGGGTCGCTGAATGGCACCAGACGGATGTTTGCAGGCTGCACCACCGGCGCATGCACTGACAACGCCGGCAACAAGGTCACACCGACGCCGGCAGCGACCATCTGCCGCAGAGTTTCCAAGCTGGTGGCGCGGAACCCGGTACGTTCGTTTGCCCCGGACAACCTGCACACATCGAGTGCTTGGTCGCGCAGGCAATGGCCGTCTTCCAATAGCAGCAGGGTTTCATCGGTTAGTTGATCCATCGTCATCGAGGTCTTTGATGCCAGTGGATGTTGGGAAGGCGCAGCCAGCAGGAAAGGTTCATCGAACAGCAGTTCGGCATGCAACTGATCGTCGTGCACCGGCAACGCCAGCAGCGCCGCGTCTAGCTTGCCTTGGCGCAAGCGGTCCAGCAGTACGTCGCTCTTTTCCTCGACCAGCAGCAATTCAAGCTTAGGGAACCGCAGCTGCAATTGCGGCAACACATGCGGCAGCAAATAAGGGCCGAGTGTCGGGAACACGCCAAGGCGCAGCGTGCCGGATTCTGGATCCTGGCTACGACGCGCGGATTCCTTCATTTGCTCGACATCGGCCAGGATTCGGCGTGCACGTGCCACCACGTCCTGGCCGGCAACCGTCAGCATGACCTTGCGTGGCGCACGCTCCACCAAGGTCACGCCGAGTTCTTCTTCGAGTTTCTTGATCTGTGTGGACAGCGTGGGCTGGCTCACGAAGCAGGCATCAGCCGCCTTGCCAAAATGGCGAAGGTCAGCCAATGCCACCAGATAGCCAAGGTCGCGCAGGTTCATGGCGTGCTAGCTACAAAAAGTGTCACGCGGCTTCGGCTTGTGCCGGCGCCGAGCTCCTGATCAAGTGGTCGAAAGCCGACAGCGCAGCGGTCGAGCCCGCGCCCATGGCAATCGCGATCTGCTTGAACGGCACCGTGGTCGCATCGCCTGCGGCGAACACGCCGGGCAGGTTGGTGTGGCCCCGGTCGCCGATCTCGATTTCGCCACGGTTCGACAGTGCGACCGTGCCCTTCAACCACTCTGTATTCGGCAACAAGCCGATCTGCACGAAGCAGCCTTCGACATCGACCGACTTCGCTTCGCCGGTACTGCGGTCGGTGAAGGCGAGACGCGATAATTTGCCATCCGTGCCATGCATCTCCGTGGTCTGCGCGTTTACGTGGATCGCGGTGTTCGGCATGCTGCGCAACTTGCGCTGCAGCACATCATCGGCGCGCAGCTTGCTGTCGAATTCCAGCACGGTGACGTGCTCGACAACGCCGGCCAGATCGATTGCGGCCTCAATACCGGAATTACCGCCCCCGATCACTGCCACGCGCTTGCCCTTGAACAGCGGGCCGTCGCAGTGTGGGCAATAGGTCACGCCCTTGTTGCGAAGTTCCGCTTCACCGGGCACGCCGGTCTGGCGCCAGCGCGCGCCTGGACTAAGGATCACGGTCTTCGCCAGCAGCGTCGCACCGCTTGCGAGTTTGATGCCGGTCATGCCGCCGTCCTGCGTTGCCGGGAGCAAAGCCTCGGCGCGCTGGTTGCTGATGATCTGTACGCCGTAGCTGCGCACGTGCGCTTCCATGGATGCGGCGAGCTTCGGCCCTTCGGTGTATTCGACCGAGGGGAAATTTTCGATAGCCATGGTGTCCAGCACCTGGCCACCGAAGCGTTCGGCGACGATGCCGGTGCGGATGCCCTTGCGTGCGGCGTAGATCGCTGCTGCGGCACCAGCCGGGCCGCCACCGACGATCAACACGTCGAACGGGGCCGTGTCTTTCAATGCTTCGGCCGCCCGTGCGGCGCTGCCGGTGTCGAGCTTGCCGAGGATTTGCTCGATGCTCAGGCGGCCACCATCGAACTCGGCACCATTTAGATAGACCGTTGGCACCGCCAGGATTTCCTTGGCTTCGACTTCGGCCTGGAACAGCGCGCCATCAATCGCGACGTGGCGGATGCGTGGGTTCAGCACGCTCATCGCGTTCAGTGCCTGCACGGTATCCGGGCAGCTCTGGCAATGCAGGGACATGAAGGTTTCGAACGAATAGTTTCCGTCCAGCGCCCGCACCTGGTCGGCCAGTGCGTCGTCGATCTTTACTGGATGGCCGCTGACCTGCAGCAATGCCAATACCAGCGAGGTGAATTCGTGGCCCAGTGGAATGCCTGCAAAGCCGACCGCGATGTCGCTACCGACGCGGCGAATCTCGAACGAAGGCTTGCGTGCATCGTCGCCCGCCACGCGACTGATCTTTGACGACAGCGCTGCGATGTCCCCTAGAAGGCCATCAAGCTCGCGCGCGGCATCGCTGTCGTCCAGCGAAGCGACTAGTTCAATCGGCAGCTGGAGCTTCTCGAGGTATGCGGACAGCTGGGTTTTCAGGTCTTGGTCGAGCATGGCGGATTCCTTGGGATTGCGAGCGTTGCGTGCAGGCGTTGCCCGCATCAAAGCGCAGCACGATGCGGGTGTTAAGGCGGCTGGGCGGAACGGGCGGGTGAGTGCCCGCTCCACCCAGCCTCCTCCATGACGGAGAAGGCTGGCTTGAATAGCGTCAGGTCAGATCTTGCCGACCAGATCCAGCGACGGCTTGATGGTTTTTTCGCCTTCCTTCCACTTCGCCGGGCAAACCTCGCCGCTGTGGCTGGCAACGTACTGGGCAGCCTTGAGCTTGCGCACGGTCTCGGTGACGTCACGGGCGATCGCGTTGTCATGCACTTCCATGGTTTTGATCACGCCCTCCGGATTGATGATGAAGGTGCCGCGCAGCGCCAAGCCTTCTTCTTCGATATGCACGTCGAACGCGCGGGTCAGCTGGTGGGTCGGGTCGCCGATCAGGGCGAACTTGGCCTTGCCAACCGCCGGCGAGGTTTCGTGCCATACCTTGTGCGAGAAATGGGTGTCGGTGGTGACGATGAAAACCTGCGCGCCGGCCTTCTCGAATTCCGCGTAATGGTCGGCGGCGTCTTCGATCTCGGTCGGGCAATTGAAGGTGAAGGCGGCCGGCATGAAGATCAGCGCGGACCATTTGCCCCGCAGATCCGCTTCGGTGACTTCGATGAACTTGCCGTTCTGGAACGCGTTGGCCTTGAACGGCTGAACTTTGGTGTTGATCAGCGACATGGTGACTTCCTCTGGGGGTGGGGTGATTGGATGAGAGCAACAATAGCCGCTATAAATCAATATTCCAAATTGATTGTTAGAATCTGATCGATAGATGTGAACTATCAAAAATGAGTGAATTTGGTAATGAGCAGGAAATCGTGCAGAGCGAACGCAGCCGGCTACCATTCTTTTTATGTCCAACACCCCCGGCACCGTCGCGGAACTTCTCGTCCAAGCCGGTCGCGCGATTGATCGCGTCGATGCGGAGCTGCTACTTGCGCACGCGCTTGGAGAAAGCCGCAGCTGGCTGTTCGCCCACGCCACTGACTCGGTGGCCGATGCTGCCGATGCTAGTTTCCAGACCCTGCTGCAGCGGCGGATCAAAGGCGAGCCGGTGGCCTACCTGACGGGTCGCCAAGGCTTCTGGACCCTTGACCTGGAAGTCGGGCCGGCCACCTTGATCCCGCGTCCAGAGACCGAATTGCTGGTGGAACTCGCGCTTGCACGCATTCCCGTCAATGAGGCCGTGCGTGTAGCTGACTTGGGCACTGGAAGCGGTGCAATTGCGCTCTCCATCGCAAAAGAGCGACCTGCGGTGTGGGTTATTGCTAGCGATGCCAGCGCGGCTGCGCTGGAGGTCGCACAGCGCAATGCGGACAGCAATGGCATTGCCAATATCGAATTCCGCAGCGGCGATTGGTTCGAGCCATTGCAGGTCGAGCAGTTCGACATCATCGTCAGCAACCCGCCGTACATCGCAGACGGTGACCCGCATCTGGACAAGGGCGATTTGCGTTTCGAACCCGCGCTGGCACTGTCCTGCGGGCGAGATGGATTGGATGCGATCCGCACGATTGTTCGCGATGCCGGCGCGCACCTGGATGCGGGTGGGTGGTTACTGCTGGAGCACGGTTGGGATCAGGGCGAAGCCGTGCGAGGCCTGCTGGATGTGGCCGGTTTCATCGCAGTGGAAACTGCGCGCGACCTGGAAAGTCGCGAGCGGGTCAGCGTTGGTCGATCAGGAACTGCCAGCAGCGCTGGAAATTCTCCGCGTTAGACTGTCGCGGACGAAAATTTGCAAAGGAATGTCGATGCGCACGTTGCATCCGGAGATCACGCCCTACCAGACCGGCACCCTGCAGGTGGATGGCCGCCACACCCTTTACTGGGAGCAGTGCGGCAATCCCAACGGCAAGCCGGTGGTCCTGCTGCATGGCGGCCCCGGTGGCGGTTGCACGGACAACATGCGGCGTTTCCATGACCCGGCCAAGTACCGCATCATCTTGTTTGACCAGCGTGGTGCGGGCCGCAGCACGCCGCATGCCGACCTGACTGACAACACCACCTGGGATCTGGTCTCCGACATCGAAAAACTGCGCGAGCTGCTCGGCATCGAGCGCTGGCAGGTGTTTGGTGGCAGCTGGGGTTCGACGCTGGCGCTGGCCTACGCAGAGAAACATCCTGACGTCGTCACTGAGTTGGTCTTGCGCGGCATCTTCATGCTTCGCCGCTGGGAACTGGAATGGTTCTACCAGGAAGGCGCATCGCGCCTGTTCCCGGAAGCGTGGGGCCCTTACGAAGCATTGATACCGGAGGCCGAGCGTAGCGACATGATTGCGGCTTATCACCTTCGCCTGACCTCGGATGATGAAAGCGTGCGTCTGGCGGCCGCGCAGGTATGGGCGACGTGGGAAGGCGCAACCAGCTACCTGCACATCGACCCGGATTACGCGACCAGCCACAGCGATGCGCATTTTGCGCTGGCATTTGCCCGCATCGAGAACCACTACTTCACTAACAAAGGCTTCTTCGAGGTCGATGACCAGTTGCTGCGAGACGCGCATCGCATCGCCGATATCCCTGGCGTGATCGTGCACGGACGCTATGACGTGGTTTGCCCGATCCAGAGCGCATTCGACCTGCACAAGGCATGGCCGAAGTCGGAACTCCTGGTCAGCGCTGGCTCCGGCCATTCCGCGTTCGAAGCCGAGCATGTGGCTGCGCTGGTGACCGCCACCGACCGTTTCGCAGATTGAAGGAACCCGACATGAGTGATGAAGACACACTGGTCGTCAAGGACAGCAATGGTGCTCAACTGGCCGACGGCGATAGCGTCACCGTGATCAAGGACCTGAAGGTCAAGGGCACTTCGGTGACGCTCAAGCGCGGCACGTTATGTCGGAATATCCGCCTGACCGATGACGAAGACCTGATCGAATGCAATGTCGACAAGGTCAAGGGATTGGTGCTGCGCACCGAGTTCGTCAAGAAGGCCTGAGCGGCGCTTCAACCGCATGGCAAGTCAATTGGCGGGCGAGCCATCCGGGTTATGTTCGATCATCCAAAGCCCGGCCCACAGCTTGAGGTCCAGCTCGAAGCCTTCGGCTTGCTTGCGCATCAGCCATGCAGGCGCCTCGGCGCGTGGAACCGTGTGCACGGTGATGTCCTCGTTGTCCACGCCGCCGCCTTCGCCAACCTTGACCAGTTCGCGGGCGCGCACGAAGGCGATCCGCTCGTTGCTCATGCCGGATGACGTGGGACCAATCAGCAAGACTTCGACCTTGCCAGGTGACCAGCCGGTTTCCTCGATAAGTTCGCGTCGCGCGGCGTCCTCAAGGGTGTCGTGCGCATGGTCGTCGCCAACCAGTCCGGCCGGCATCTCGATGGTGCGTGAGCTCAGCGGAATGCGGTATTGCTCGACGAACAGCACATCATCGTTAGGAGTGACGGCAATGATGATGACCGCCATGCCTTTGCCATGCGTGCGCTCGCACGATTCCCAATGGCCGATCTTCACCAGCCGCAGCCAGTCCCCTTCGTACAACGTTTGTTTGATGTTTCCCATGGTTTGATCTTAACCGCGTCGGTCGTGGCGAGTGCGACCCCGAGACCGCCGGACGTTCGCTTCGCGGCTCGAATGCCGCTGCGTAAACGCCCGGCGGTCTCGGCGCCTACAGCGTCCTTAGGTGGTCAGTCCCGCCGCCTGGGCTAGGCGCTTGCGGGTAAACGGACCGAAGCCCATCCAGTCCGCCAGCGAATCCAGCTCGGGCCCATCGCCAGGCGCACGGGCGAAATCAGTGACGGGCAATGGTGCATCCAGGGCCACCGTCGTCAGCTGTCGCCACAGCAACGCGTGCTCGCGCTGTTCGCGCAGGCGCACCGCCATGCCAGCGGAGCCGCGCAGGCGCAGGAACTGCACTTCGTCGATGCGTTCCAGCAAGGCGTCCAGCGTCCCGAAATGGGCCAGCAGGATTGCTGCCGACTTGGCGCCGATGCCAGTCACGCCCGGGATGTTGTCCACCGCGTCACCGGTCAATGCGAGGTAATCAGCGATCTGGTGCGCGTGTACGCCATACCGCGCCTTGACGCCGTCAGCGCCCCAGCGCATGCCGCGCGCAAAGTCCCATTGCTGGTCTTGGCCAGCCAGCAATTGCGAGAGGTCCTTGTCCGCAGACACGATCACGCTGCGGAACCCGTCCTTGCGCGCCACGTGCGCCGCAGCGCCAATAAGGTCGTCGGCTTCGTAATCCTGATGGGCCAGGGTGACCATGCCCAGCGCTTTGCAGAGTGCCTTGCACCAGGCGAACTGGCGCCGCAGCTCCGGCGGCGCGGGGTCACGGTTGGCCTTGTAAGCCGGGTACAGCGCATTGCGGAAGCAGGAATCTAGTGCCTCGTCGAATGCGATGGCGATGTGTTGCGGGCGTTCGCGTTCGAGTAAGTCCAGCAGGAAGCGGGCGAAGCCGTGCACGGCATTGGTCGGCCAGCCATCGGCATCGTGGAATTCATCCGGCATCGAATGCCAGGCACGGAACACGTAGAGCGATGCATCGACCAGATACAGCGTTTGCACGGCTGGCATAGGCATCGCGGGGCTGCTCACTGTGGCGGCCAGTCGCTGATGAGTGTGTTGGGATCGGGCCGTTCGCGCTCCGGCATGTCGATATGCGACGTGCCGATGGCAATCGTGCCGGCGAGTTGCTCGTGTTTCTCCAGCCCGAGGACGTTCTCGAGAAAGACGCGGTCATAGGCCGGCCAACCCGTCAGCCATTGCGCACCAAAGTCCTCGGCCTGCGCCGCTTGCAGCAGCAACAGGCATACGCACGATGCCGTGGCAGCGCGTTCGCTGACCGGAATCTTTTCGTCGAAGCCAAGTTTTGCGATCACCGCGATTGTCAGTGGCGGCATCGTGAAACGGGTGCGCAGTTTGGTGATCACGCCATCGCCAGACTCCGGCTCAAGCTCAAGCAGGCGCGCATGGGCGGCATCGGCCAGCGACGTGCGTGCATCGCCGCTGATGCGCAGCAAACGGAACGGCACGCGCTTGCCGTGGTCGGGCACGCGCACCACGGTCGCCAGCATTTTTTGCAGGGTAGCGGCATCCGGACCGGGCGTGGTCAATTGCCGCGTCGGGACCGAAAGGCGGGTATCCAGGGCGTCGAGGCTGAGCATTGCGATCCTCGTGATCAGGCGTCGGGTGACGGTTGTCCATGGTAACGGCTGCGTCGTCGGGCTCGGCTTTGGGTACGATGCAGGGAGAAGACCAAGGTTGGAGCGAGCGATGGCGGTGAACATTGGCGTGGCGCGCGAGAGCGCAGCGGGCGAACGGCGGGTCGCCTTGACTCCGGAAACCTGCAAAAAGCTTGTTGCTGCAGGCGCAACCATAAGGGTCGAGCCCGGTATTGGGTCCGGTGCGTATTTCCCCGACCAGGCGTATGTCGATGCCGGCGCGCATGTCACCGCGGACCCGCGCGAGGGAGCCGACATCGTCCTGTGCGTGCAGCCGCCATCCGCTGCGGCGATAGGGTCACTGAAACAGGGTGCGGTCCTGGTTGGCAGCTTGCAGCCTCAGGCCGATGCCGAGCGCGGCGAAGCCATCCAGGCACGCGGCATTGTTGCGTTCCCGCTGGAAAAATTGCCACGCACGACGCGCGCACAGGCGATGGACGTACTGAGTTCGCAGGCTGGCATGGCCGGTTACAAGGCAGTCTTGATCGCTGCCCAGCTGGCGCCGCGCTTCTTTCCGATGTTGACCACTGCGGCCGGCACGATTCGCCCATCGAAGGTGTTGATCTTGGGTGCTGGCGTGGCTGGTTTGCAGGCCGTTGCAACCGCCAAGCGCTTGGGCGCGCAGGTCGAAGGCTTTGATGTGCGTCCTGAAACCCGCGAGCAGATCGAGTCGCTCGGTGGGCGCTTCCTAGACCTCGGCGTCAGTGCCGCAGGCGAGGGTGGTTATGCACGCGCGCTGACCGACGAGGAGCGCGCAGAGCAACAGCGCCGCCTGGCGGAACATCTCAAGAATATCGATGTGATCGTCTGCACCGCTGCGGTTCCGGGACGGCCGGCACCCAAGATCATCAGCGCGGACATGGTGGCGGGCATGAAGCCGGGCAGCGTGATCGTTGACTTGGCCGCGGAGACCGGCGGCAACTGCGAGTCGACCCAGCCCGGCGAGACCATCGATGTGGATGGCGTCGTGGTGTCTGGGCCGCTCAATTTGGCGTCAATGGGCGCGCAGCATGCCAGTGAGATGTACGCGCGCAATGTCTACAACTTCGTCAGCCTGCTGCTTAAAGACGGCACGCTGACGTTTGATTGGGACGACGAATTGCTGGCCAAAACCGTATGGCCGGAGCGCGTGCCGGCTGCCTGAATCAGGCGTAGCGACTCAATCCCGCCCCTGTCCGTGCCGGCGCTCCGGTGCCGGATGCGCAGCGACCCATTCGTTACGCTGCTGCGGCGTCATTGCATGCCATTTCGTCATGAACGCCTTGCGTTCGGCTTTGTCCATGTCACGCATGGCATGGAACAGGGCTTTGGCATGTTGGCGTTGCTCCGGCGACATTTTTTCCCAGCGTTGCATGCCATGGTGGGCGCGCTGACGTTTATCGGTCGGCATCGACGTCCAGCGCCGTGCGCGATCGATCAGGCGGGTGCGTTCATCCGGACTGCTGTTCCAGCGCTCGCGCAGCGGCGCGATGAGTTCCTCACGCTGGGCGCTGGTCAGCTGATCCCATTCCGGTAGCGGCGTGGTGGTTGCCGGCTTGTCCTGGGCCATGGCGAACATGGGCGCAAACAGCAAGGCAAGGACGAGCAGGAGACGGTGGTGTTGCATCGGTTACTCCATGGCCACTTGCATGGCATCGGACGATGCCAGCCAAGCGTAAAAATCAGGGTCCTGGTCCAGGATGATGCTGTCGGCACGTGCTGGAGCAGATGTGGTGCTGGCGAGGATCGTGCTCGGTGCCGAGCTGGGCGTTGGCGGAGTGCGTAATTGCACGCCGATTGCCAGCGCGCATAGCGCGGCGAAGCCCGCTGCGGCAAACCCGAACCGATGGCTGCGATGTGGCGCAGAGCCGCGCAGCGCTGCATGCCGGCGCTGCACAAGCTGCGCGCTAACCTTCGGCGAAAGCTGGTCCAGTGACGCGCGGTGGTGGCCGCGCAGGGCCTCATCGAAGCGCGTTGATTCATCAGTCATTGTCGAAATTCCTCCAGCTGTACCTGCAATGCCGCGCGTGCGCGCGACAGATGTGTCTTGACCGAGCCTTCGCTGCAGCCCATCGCCTTGGCGGTGTCGGCCACGTCGAGTTCTTCCAGCACGCGCAAGGTGAATGCTTCGCGTTGGCGCCTGGGCAGGTTGCGCAGCGCCGCGCTGATTCGGGTCCAGGCTTCGTGGCTGTCGTGGCTGCGCGATGGTCCCGGTAGATTTTCATCGGCCCAGTCAATCGTGCTGCCGTCTTCGTGTTCGTTATTCGGCGCCAGCCAGCGCATCCGGAATATGCCGCGTCGCTGCATGTCGATGATGCGGTTGCGCAGGATGCTCCAGAACAACGGCGTCCATTCGCCCGCGGGTCGTTCGCGATAGCCCAGCATCTTGATCATCGCGTCCTGCACCGCATCCAGCGCGTCATCGCGGTTGCGCAGGCTAATTTCGGCAAACCGGTAGGCGCGGGTGTCGATGCTCGCCAGGAATGCTTCCAGCGTGGTCGCCGGGGCAGGGTCGAGGTTGTTGTCCTGGCTGCCATCTGAGCTCACGCCTGCAGCTTAATCGTCAATGGCCGATGCAAGGGCGCAGAGGTGACTGGGCGATCTGTGTCTTCATGCGTGCGGTCCTTCGAGTCTTGCATTGAGTGGAAAGCAGCGGGTCTGCAAGAAGGAAAACGCGCGCCACCGGGAATGGTTGACGCGCGGTTAGCCAAGCCGCGAGATGGTCAGCGCACGACATGGTCTGTCCGCGACATGGTTATGATGCGGGCGGGATGTAATTTCCAACACAAACAGGCAAAAGGGGAGAGACACCGTGGGCGATGGCTTCGTGGCGCTGTACATCTTCATGCTGGCGGCGATTGCCGGCCACGTGATCATTTCGCGGGTGCCAGTCATTCTGCATACGCCGCTGATGTCGGGCAGCAACTTCATCCACGGCATCGTCCTGATCGGCGCGATGGTGGTACTGGGCCACGCCGAGACCCCGCTGGAACAAGCGCTGGGCTTCATCGCCGTGCTGCTGGGTGCAGGCAACGCCGCCGGCGGCTACATCGTCACCGAGCGCATGCTGGACATGTTCAAGTCCAGTAAGCCTGCTCCCAAGAAGCAGGAAGGGGCCAAGTCGTGACCGTGCTGACCTTGGTCCAACTGAGTTATTTCATCGCCGCAACCCTGTTCCTGTTGGGCCTGCAGCGGATGAGCACGCCCAAGACCGCGCGAAGCGGCATCCAGTGGGCCGGTATCGGCATGCTGATCGCCACGATTGCGACGTTCTTCCTGCCCGGCCTGCACAACATCGCGCTGATGATCGCGGCCATCGTGATTGGCGTTGGTCTGAACTGGGTCTGGGGCAAGAAAGTCGCAATTACCGACATGCCGCAGATGGTGGCGTTGTTCAATGGCATGGGTGGTGGCTCTGCAGCGGCGATCGGTGCGGTGGAAATGGTGCGGTGGTCGGCAGCCGGACAGTCGCCGGGCATGGTGCACGCGGTACTCGCCGTGCTTGGCTCGCTGATCGGCGCGGTCTCGCTGACCGGATCGGTCATTGCCTGGGCCAAGCTCGACGGACGCATGGACAAGCGCTACACCTTCGCTGGCCAGCAATGGTTTAACGCTGCAATCGCAGTGGTCGCTATTGCGTGTGGCGTGATGGCATTGCAGACCTTGGCGATGCCGTGGATTGCGGCGTTCTTCGTGCTGGCGCTATTGCTTGGCGTGTTGATGACGCTGCCAATTGGCGGCGCCGACATGCCCGTGGTGATCTCGCTGTACAACGCGTTTACCGGCTTGGCCGTGGCGTTCGAAGGTTATGTGCTCGGCAATGAAGCGCTGATCGTCGCCGGAATGATGGTGGGTGCGGCCGGCATGCTGTTGACCCGCTTGATGGCCAAGGCGATGAACCGGCCGATCAGTGGCGTGCTGTTCTCCGATTTCGGTGGCAGCAGCGGGGAAATGCAGGAGATCGGCGGTTCAATGAAACCGATCGAAGCCGCCGATGTCGCCGCGATGATGGCCTATGCAGAACGCGTCGTGATCGTGCCTGGTTACGGCATGGCCGTGGCACAGGCGCAGCACAAGATCTGGGAACTGAGCCAGCGCCTGATTGAGCGCGGGGTGAAAGTGAAGTTCGCCATCCACCCGGTCGCCGGGCGCATGCCCGGGCATATGAACGTGCTGCTGGCCGAGGCAGGTGTTCCCTACGATCTGATCACTGATATGGACGACATCAATCCCGAGTTCGCCAACACTGACGTGTCGCTGGTGATTGGTGCCAATGACGTGGTCAACCCCGTTGCCAAGACCGATCCGGCATCGCCGATCTACGGCATGCCGATCCTGGATGTGGTCAATTCAAAGAACACAGTCGTGATCAAGCGCGGCAAGGGCACGGGGTTTGCCGGCATTGAGAACGCGCTGTTCTACGCCGACAACACGCGCATGTTGTATGGCGATGGTAGCGAGATGGCGAGCGCCCTGGTGAGCGAACTGAAAGCGCTCGACGGCGGTCACTGAGGCCGGCTCAGGTCATTTGCGGCGGGCGAGCCCGCCCGCCAGCACTACGCCGGTCACATACCAAGCCAAGTCCAGCCGCGAATTCGCGAGCTGGATCAATTGACGCGCATAGTCCGGGCCAAGCCGCAGTGCGGATTCCCATGGCAGCAGGCCCATGCTGCGGCCGATCTCGGTCGCGGCGATGCCCCAGTTCGCCAGCGCGATGATCGCCAGGGTTGAAAGCATCGCCAGAGTGATGCGCGGCCAACCTGGTCGGACTCGCCCCAGATGCATCATCCATACGACATCGAGCGCAGCCAGCGGTGCCAGCCAGCTGGTCTGCGACTGCAGCAAGCGAGCCAGCAACACCCACGCGGCCGCAAAGCCCAGGCAGCCCAGCACCGGCAACAGCAGGCGCAAAAGTGAGAGTCGGTTGGCTGAAGTCATGGGCGATCCGGATGCGGTCGCGCATCATAACCGACTAGAATGGTACGGATTCCATGCGCTGTGAGCCCTCATGTATTCCCGCAACAGTGAACCTGTCCGTTTCGAGCGTGATTGCGCAGCCGTGCTGGTGCCTCAAGGTGACGAAGTGACTTTGCCAGCGGGCACGATTGGCTATATCACCCAGTCTCTGGGTGGCAGCTGGACCGTTTTCGTCGAAGGCAACCTGATGCGTATCGCCGGCGAAGATGCCGATGCGATTGGCAAGGAACAGCCGGAACCGATCCGATTGCCGGATGGGGCCGGCGACGAGGACGTTGAAGCACTGGTCTGGAGTCAGTTGCGGACCTGTTTCGATCCGGAGATCCCGGTCAACATCGTTGAGTTGGGATTGGTGTATTCCGCGGAAATCAGCCACCTCGAAGATGGCCAGCGCAAGGTTGATGTCACCATGACCCTGACTGCTCCGGGCTGTGGGATGGGCGACATCCTGGTTGAGGACGTGCGCAGCAAGATCGAGCTGATCCCGACCGTGGTCGAGGCCGATGTCGAGATGGTGTTCGACCCGCCATGGAACCAGTCGATGATGTCGGACGTGGCCCGCCTCGAAACCGGGATGATGTAATCCAGTTAGGCCTGCGCTGTTTGCTCGGCACGGCGCCGGGGGTTTGCATCAGGAAAAACCCCGGCTTCAGCCGGGGTTTTGGCTTGCCAGGATTTTGGCTTGCTTCCGTGGACAGCACAGGTCGCGCTGGCGTGCTTCAGTTCATCGCTTCGAAGCGATTGGCGTCCACGTTCTTGCGCACCTTCAGTGGATCCCAGATACGCCCGTTCATGGCGATGTAGACACCTGGTGGCAATGACTGCACGGCGCCGACCGCGGTCCCGATATTGAACTCCGCATCCGAGCCGCGGAAACGTGCCGGATTCAAGGCGCCGGTGAGCACAATCGTCTTGCCCTTGATGCTGGCCAGCACGCGAGCAGTGTCGACCATGCTGTCGGTGCCATGGGTGATCAGCACGTGGCGCGCGTCCTGGGCTTCGATGGTGGCGCGTAGCAGATCGCGATCAGCGGCATCGATATGCAAGGAATCCTTGCGCAGGATTGGAATGACGTTGAAACGAAAAGCGACCCCGAGTTCTTCGAGGATGCGTCCGATCTGTGGCTCACCGACCTGGAAATCCGACTTGTCGTCGAAATAGACCTTGTCGATTGTGCCGCCGGTGGTGACGATCAGTAGGTTATCCATGTAGCCATTGTCCGCCAAAAAACGTTACCCACCAAAACCTGAGCGATGCGACGTCATCGGCGCTTTCTGAAGCGTGCGCGCAGGCCGGGCATGCTGGCGAAGTAGATGATTGCCAGTGCCAGCAGGATTTCGGCGACGGCGAACGCGCGCTCCGGCGGCTGTGTCCAAGCCACCATGACGCCATGGCTGAACCAGAGCAGGGCAATCAATCCGGCGCTCAGGCCAGCGCGTGCCCAGCCCCGCCAGGCCAGTAATCCCAGCAGCGTAGGTGGCAATGCGAACACCAGGATCGCTGCCACTGCATGGCGGTCATTCCAGAACCAGGCGACATAGAGTGCCGTCAGGGCAAACAGGGTGAGTGCGAGGGGGCGAGCGAGCTTCATGCCTGCAACCTCAGCGCAAGTTGTGCGATGCGCTTGCCGAGTGCACGTGCGAGCAGTGCTTCTTCATCCGTTGGCTCGGGCTGGTCTTGCTGGCCGGCTACATGGCTGGCGCCATATGGCGTGCCGCCACTGCGGGTCGTACTGAGCGCAGATTCGGTAAACGGAATGCCCGCGATCACGCAACCGTGGTGGAGTAGCGGCAGCAGCATTGTGAGCAACGTCGATTCCTGCCCGCCATGCATGGTTGCAGTAGAAGTGAAAACCGCGGCCGGCTTGCCAACCAGTGTGCCGCTGGCCCATTCGCTGCCAAGGCCGTCGATGAAATGCTTCATCGGCGCGGCCATGTTGCCAAACCGGGTCGGGCTGCCGAGTAGCAGGCCGGCACATTCGCGCAGGTCTTGCTTGTCGACGTAAGGCGCTCCTTCTTCGGGTTCCGGTGGGCTGGCGACCTCGGTCACTGGAGCGACGGGCGGCACCGTGCGCAACCGCGCCTGCATGCCATCGACTTCGCCGATGCCGCGCGCGATCTGACGCGCCAACCTGGCTACCGAGCCGCCGCGGCTGTAGTAGAGCACCAAAATTTCGGACATGTGGCAAGGTTCCGGAAGCAGGTTATGCAAGGTCCCAAGGATAGGCGATGCGACCGTCTTGCTGCATGGCATCGGTTAGGCTTGGCCAATGGAACCACTGCACGCTTTGAACCTGTTGGGCGAACGCCTGCGCGACCGCGCGCGGATTGGTGCATTCCTGCGTTTCGTTTGGAAGCGCTTCCTTGACGATCGGCTGTTCGAAGCTGCGGGTGCGCTGTCCTATACCACCGTGTTCGCACTGGTGCCTTTGTCGATGGTCGTGTTCGGCGTGCTGTCCGCATTCCCGGTATTCGACCAGTGGAGCGATGCGCTCAGCACCTATATTTTTTCGAACTTCGTGCCGCACGCAGCTAATGCAGTAGAGAAATACCTGCGCGAATTCTCGGCCAACACCAAGACACTGACGACCGCTGGCACCGTTGCGCTGGTAGTTTCGCTGCTCATCACCCTGATCAGCGTGGAAACCACGTTCAATCGCGTCTGGCGAGTGCAAACCGCACGGCCAAAGTTCAGCCGTTTCCTGGTCTATTGGACTGTGTTGACCTTGGGTGCACTGGTCGCAGCTTCGAGCATTGCGCTATCAACGCGCTTTTTTGCGCTTGCGATCTTCGAGACGGCACCCGGGCGCTGGCTGGAAGCGATCATGCTGAGGCTGGCGCCAATGATGATCGAGATGCTCGCATTCGCCGCAATCTTCCGGGTGGTGCCGCATCGCACGGTGAAATGGAAACATGCATTGGCGGGTGCTGCGCTGGCAGTGCTCCTGTTCGAAGCGGTGAAGTGGGGTATCAGCCTCTACCTGGGCAGTTTCGGCTCCTACCAGAAGATCTACGGCCCCTTGGCATTCGTGCCGATTTTCCTGTTATGGGTCTATCTGGGCTGGGCATCGATCCTGTTTGGTGCATCGTTGGCATCATCGATGTCGGCGTTCCGCTACCAACCGGTGGCCCTGAGGTTGCCTCATGGATTCGAGCTTTACGGACTGCTGCGCATGCTTGGCCGCTTTCATGTCGCGCGCGGGAATGGACGTGGGCTGCATAGTGAGGAGATCCAGAAGCTGGAGCCGATCCTCACCGACAGCCTGATCCAGGAACTACTGGGCCAGTTGTGTGAAATCAACGTGGTCCGCCGAGCGGAAAGCGGAGAATGGTTGCTGTCCCGTGATTTGGACGATGTAACCTTGGCCGAGCTGTACGAAGGCGGTAGCCTGCGCGTACCGGTGGCCGAAGCGATCCTCCCGCACCGTGATGATGCGTTGGGCGCGGCGGTCATGCAGACAATGGATAACTTGCGCCTTCCCTTGCGCGACTTGCTTAAGCACCGCGTCGCCGAAACATATCGCGACGTTCCCCATCAGGCACCCGGAGAATAAACATGCGTTTGCATCACCTGTCATGGCTGTTGCTGCCGTGTATTGCATTGTCCGCGTGCAAACGCGACGCACCTCCCTCCGTATTGCCAGCACCAATTGACACGCCTGCAGCACAAGCGGCTGTGCCCGCTGCAACGCCTGAGCAACCTGCCGATGCCGCGACTCCCGGTGACAAGCTCATGCCGTCGCTTCGTGTCACCACGGTCGATGGCGAGACATTTGACCTGGCCGACCAGCGTGGCAAGTGGACCGTAGTCAATTTCTGGGCGACCTGGTGTGGTCCCTGCCTGCAGGAAATGCCGGAGCTGTCAGCGCTGGATGCCATGCGCGAACACATCGTGGTGGTTGGCTTGGCCTACGAAGACACCACCGTCGAAGACATGCGGGTCTTTCTCAAGAAGCATCCAGTCGTCTATCCGATTGCACTACTGGATGTGTACAACCCACCGGCCGATTTTGAAACACCGCGCGGATTGCCGATGACCGTGCTGGTCGGGCCGGATGGCAAGGTGGCCAAGACGATCACCGGGCCGGTCACTGCTCACGATCTGGAAGCGGCGATTGCGGCGGCCGGCGGTCCCAGTGCTAGCTAAGCAGGCAAGGGACGATTTGGCAGGCTGATGACGTGCGCGCGGTGCTTTTCCTGATTAGCGGAAACGTACAGGGCGCCTGGTTCCGCGCCCGCACCCGTGATGAGGCATTGCGACTGGGGCTGCGCGGCTACGCCGGAAATCTGGCCAGTGGCAAGCTCGAAGTGCTGGCAGTGGGTGCTGCGGATGCGCTCAGGTAGATGTGCAACTGGTTGCAACATGGACCGCCGCAGGCGCGGGTGGACATGGTTGAGCGTCGCGATGCATGTGCCTACATTGATCATGAAGGTGATCCTGCTGGCTTCCAGATACGCTAAGCACGATTGGCTCGAGTGGCCTGTCTGCGGCGCTTCTGACGTATGCAAGAATCGAGACAAGGGGAGCCACAGGGCGGGGCATGATCGGGAAGTTCATTAGTGAGCTGAAACGCCGCAACGTCCCGCGTGCAGCACTGCTGTACGTCGGCGCGGTGTGGGCGCTTGCGCAGGGCATTGCCCAGTTGGCCCCCGAGTTGGGCGCACCTGAACCCACCACGCGTTGGTTCGTGATGGCCGCCTGCATCGGCTTTCCGTTCTGGTTATTCGTCTCGTGGCGTTACGAGCTGACCAGTCATGGCCTCAAGCTGGATAGCGAGATCGCGCAGGATGGAGCCCAAGAGCACAGGTCCAACCGCCGCACTGACCTGGCCATCATGGGTGTATTGGTAATCGCGGTCGTGCTCTTGCTGACCGACCGTTTGCTGGATCGAAACGAGCCTGCACCGGCACGCATCGCCACGGTGGCTGCCACCGACAATTCCATTGCCGTGCTGCCGTTCGACAACCAGAGCAACGACAAGGACCAGCAATATTTTTCAGACGGCTTGTCTGAGGGATTCATCATTGCCCTGTCACGGATCAAGGGCCTGCGCGTCATCAATCGCAGGTCCTCGTTTGAGTTCCGCGATAGCAAAGAGAACAGCCAGACCGTTGCCGCCCAGCTCGGCGTCAGTCATTTGCTGGAAGGCACGGTGCGCCGGGTCGGTGACACCGTTCGCATCAGCGCCAGCCTCACGAAGGCGGCCGACGGAAGCACGTTGTGGACCGACAGTTACGACCGCCCTTACAAGGACCTGTTCGCCTTGCAGGACCAAATTACATCGCAGGTGGCCACGGCGCTGAAGGCTCAACTTCAACCTGCTGCTCCTGCGCATTCGCAGCAGGGCGACCGTCCGCCCAGTGGCAACCTCGAGGCCTACAACGCCTATCTGCTGGCGATCAATGCCACAACCCTGGAGGAAGCAAGCAAGCAATTTGATCGTGCTATTGAGCTGGACCCAAACTATGGCTTGGTCTATTCGGCGAAGGCGCGACTGATCGTCGAGACCGTTGCCAATGGGCTGTCCGGCCCAGATGCGGAAGCGGCTTACGCACTTGCGGATGCGGCTATTGTGCAGGCGAACCGGCTTGCTCCGGACGAGGCGCCAACCCATATCGCCCACGGCAAGCTGCTGATGCTCAGGGATTTCGATTGGCAGGGCAGTGAAGCCGAATTTGCGCGTGCCGTGGAACTGGCGCCTGACAACGTTGAAGCGCTCTTTCAACTGGGAGTGGCCCGGGCTAGCCAAGGCGATCTTGTGAAAGCCGTGGACCTGACCCGGAAGGCATTGAAGATTGATCCTCTCAATGTGTTTGGAATCCAGTGGCTGATCGGTTACCTGTTGCCGCTAGGTCGTCTTGACGAGGCAGATCAAGCGATTGCGAAGGCTGTAGAACTGAAACCAGACTTTAGGTTCAACCACTACCTCCTGACAGTCAGCAAGGTGTTGCGCAAGGACGCAAAAGGCGCGCAGAAAGCAGCGGACGCAGAGCCTGCAGGGCCTTGGCAGGATTTCGCGTGGGCGCTGGCTGCCCAACTCGGGCCGGATCGCGCCGCCGCCGATGCCATCCTCAAGGACCGCATCGACACGTACGCCAATGGCTGGGCTTTCCAGATAGCCCAGCTTTATGCGGTCCGTGATGAACCCGACCAGATGTTCGAATGGCTGGACCGGGCCTGGAAGTCGCACGACACCGGCATGCAGACGTTGCTCTATGACGCACTGCTGCTGCGCTACCGCGACGACCCGCGTTATGCCGCGCTGGCGAAAGAGGTTGGCTTACCAAGCCCTTCCGCTACCGCTGCCCCTCCGGCAGTGATTACTGAACCTTGAGCGTTGCGATCGGCTTCACCACGCCGTAGCGCTCCTTCGCGGGCTTGCCGTCCAAAGGCGGCAAATCAACGCTCGGCGCATCGATATGGGTATCCGGCAGCCGGTTCAGCATGTCGCGGATCAAGGTGAGGCGGCCCAGCTTCTGATGGTTGAAATCGACCAGTGCCCACGGTGCCGTTTTGGTATGCGTCGCCTTGAGCATCGCCTCGCGTGCACGGGTGTACTCGGCGTAGAGCTCGCGCGCTTTCAGGTCGACAGGTGACAGCTTCCACCCTTTCAGCGGATCATCGCGACGCTCGGCGAAGCGCTTCTCCTGTTTGTCCTGATCGCAGCACAGCCAGTATTTGAACAGCAGGATGCCGTCATCGACCAGCTGTTGTTCGAACACCGGCGCCTGCAGCAGGAACGTACTGACTTGGGCATCGGTGGCATAGCCCATCACCTTCTCGACGCCCGCGC
Organism: Lysobacterales bacterium; assembly: GCA_038242955.1. GTDB lineage: Bacteria > Pseudomonadota > Gammaproteobacteria > Xanthomonadales > Xanthomonadaceae > Thermomonas. Next base: position 11,818 of record JBBSRO010000018.1, on the reverse strand, counting down.
GGTTGTACCAGCTGCGGTCGAACAGGACCATTTCGCCTGCGGCCGGCAGGTGCTCGACATATCTCTGGAAATACCATTGCGACTGCTCACGGTCGTTCGGTTTTGGCAGTGCAACCACGCGACACTGGCGCGGATTCACGTATTCGCTGATGGCATCGATCACGCCGCCTTTGCCCGCGGTGTCACGACCTTCGATGACCACCACCAGTCGCTTGCCGGTGTGCTGCAGCCAGCGCGCCATCGCGACAAGCTCCAACTGCATCGGCTTCAGCAGTTCGTCGTATTCCTTGCGCTTGAGCTTGCTCATGCGTTTCCCTTGCGTTTGCGCGGTGCGCGACGACCGCTCATGGCTGCGGCCAGTTCAAGCAGGGCAACCTGCTGGCGATTGTCCAAGGCACGGTAAGACGACACCAGGTCGAGCTCATCCTTGCTGCGGGGATCAATGGTGCTGGAAAGTTCGTTGAGCAAGGCACTGGCAGGCACGCCCAGCAGGCGTGCCAATGCATCGAGTTGCTCTTTGCCCGGGAGCTTTTCGCCCTTGAGCCAGGCGCTGACCGTGTTCACGCCGGCCCGCGGAATGGCGGTGGCGATGTCGGTGACGCTCAGGCCGCTGGCCTTGGTCAACAAACGCAGGGTGGTGTCGATCGACATCGTCACTCCTTCAGTCGTGGTCTCAGGTTCACGAGGTTGCAGGGTTTGGTGCGAGCATCGAGTTGCGTGCGCAGGATTTTTTCCCATGCCGTGCGGCAAGCCGAGGTGGAGCCGGGCAACGCGAACACGAAGCTGCCATTGGCAAGCCCGGCGAACGCGCGCGACTGCATCGTGCTGGTGCCGATCTCCTCGAAGCTGAGCGTACGGAACAGCTCGCCGAAGCCAGGCATCTGCTTGTCGAACAGCGGCAATAGTGCTTCCGGCGTCGAATCCCGGCCAGTAAAGCCCGTACCGCCGGTCACCAGGATGCCATCGACACCCGCATCGGCGATCCATGCGCTGACCTGCGCGCGCAGCTGGTATTTGTCGTCGGGCAGCAGCGCGCGCGCGTGCAGGCGATGACCGTCCCCCGCCAATGCACTACTGAGGTAATCGCCGGATGTGTCATTGGATGCCGTGCGTGAGTCCGATACGGTCAATACGCATAGCGACAGGGGAATGAAGTGGGTGGAAGCAGTCATGGCGTCAGTGTAGGCCTGAGTCCAGTACGTCGCACCTCGGCTGTCGGTCTAAACCAGTGATTGCTTGAACGCCAGCGAATACCACTGTGTCGCATCCTCGTTCCAGCCCGCAGCGCGATACAGGGCGCGAGCTGCGGCATTGTCCTGCGTCGCCTCCAGCGAGATACCCATGGCCCCATCCTCTCGCGCGAAGGTCGCCGCCGCTTCAATTAGTGCGTGGCCCGCACCGCTGCGTCGAACAGCTGCATCGACGAACAAATCGTTGAGGATCCAGGTGCGTTCGGTTTGTACCGATGAAAACATCGGATACAACTGGGTGAATCCGACCATGACACTGCCACGCATGGCAACGAAAACGACCGATTCGCCGAAGCGCAGGCGGCTGCGCAGCCATTCGCGCGCGCGCTCGAGGTCAGCAGGCTGGCCGTAAAACTGGCGGTAGGCGTCGAACAACGGAACCAGCGCATCAAGATCAGCGGGTCCCGCACGGTGGGTGGAAACGATCATGGACGGCATCCGTAATTGCGGGCGGAGAACCGTCAGTGTGTTGCGATCAGCCTTCGCGCGCCAGTTGTGCCAGTGCCTCGGCCTGCTGTTCCTGCTGCAGGCGCAGGACTAATGCCTCGAGATCGCCTTCGATGATGTTGGGCAAGTCGTACAGGGTGAGCCCTTCCACGCGGTGGTCGGTGATGCGGCCCTGCGGGAAGCTATATGTGCGGATGCGTTGGCTGCGGTCGCCGCTGCCCACTTGCAACTTGCGGTCGGCAGCAGTGGCAGCGGCGCGCTTGTCCAGTTCGGCTTCGACCAACATCGACTGCAGGCGCTTCATTGCCTTGTCGCGGTTGGCGTGCTGGCTGCGCTCCGTCTGCGATTCCACCACGACGCCGGACGGGATGTGGGTGATGCGGATCGCGGATTCGGTCTTGTTCACGTGTTGGCCGCCGGCGCCTGAGGAACGGTACGTGTCGACCCTGAGGTCTGCCGGATTAATGATGATCTCGGTCTCGCCGACTTCTATCGCGATGATTGCAACGGTCGCCGCCGAAGTGTGGATGCGGCCCTGCGATTCGGTTGCGGGCACTCGTTGCACGCGATGAGTGCCGGATTCGTATTTGAGCTTGGCGTACGCGCCATCGCCTTCGACGCGGGCAACGACTTCCTTGTAGCCGCCGTGCTCGCCCGGGTTGGCTGATTCCAACTCAACCCGCCAGCCATTGCGCTCGGCGTAGCGGCAGTACATACGGAACAAGTCGCCGGCAAAGATCGCTGCTTCGTCGCCACCGGTGCCTGCACGCACTTCCAGATAGATGCCGCCATCGTCGCGTGCATCGCGCGGCACGAGTTGCGCCAACAACTCGCTTTCCAATTGCTGCAGGCGCAGGTTGGCAGCGGCGATTTCGTCGTCGGCCAGCTCACGCAATTCCGGATCGGCGCGCATGGCTTCCGCTGCGTTGAGGTCGGCGCGTGCCAGTACTTCCGCCGTCAATGCATCCGCGACTGGCTGCAGGGTCGAAAACTCCCGCGATAGACTCCGAAATCTGTTCTGGTCGGTGGCTACCGACGGATCTGCCAGCAGCCGTTCGATTTCCTCGCGGCGCTCAACCAGCGCATCCAGTTTTCGGCGCAGTCCAGGCGTCATTCGGATGCGTCATCCCCGTCATTCACGGGTGGAATGTAGGTTGTGGCACTTGGAAACAGTCGTTCGGCGGCGCGGTTCAGTTCGCCATCGCCACTCAATGCGGCTTCGCGCAGGGCCACGGTCGGCGCATGCAGCAGGCGGTTGGTCAGGGTATGGGCGAGGAACTCCAGCGCCTGCTCGGCGGGCACGCCGGCAGCCAGTTGCTGGCGTGCCTTGGCCAGTGCATCGATGCGCACAGTGTCACCGTGCGCGCGCAGGCGCAGCAGCGGTTGTTGACGGGTACTCGCCGCGAACTGCTCCACGAAACGCGCAACCTGGAATTCGATGATGGCCTCCGCCTGTTCAGCGGCCTCCCGGCGGCTGCGGCGGTTGTCCTCGATCGCCCGTTCCAGGTCGTCCACGGTGTAGAGGAAGACATCGCGCATGCCGGCCACGTCCGCCGCGATATCGCGTGGCACCGCTAGGTCCAGCAGCAGCATGGGGCGATGCCGGCGCTTGGTCATCGCATGTTCGATATGCCCACGCTGCAGGATCGGCTCGCGGCTGGCAGTGGCGCTGATGACGATGTCGGCTTCGTCCAGGTGATGCTCCAGTTCGGCCAGGGGCAGGGCGATGCCGCCATGGCGGCTGGCCAAGTCTTGCGCATGTGACAGCGTGCGATTGGCAATCAATAGCCGCTGCACCCGCGCCTCGACCAAGTGCCGTGCAGCCAGCTCGATGGTTTCACCGGCACCGATCAGCAGCACGGTGGACTCGTCCAGCCGTGCAAAAGACTCCTGCGCCAAGCGCACTGCGGTGGAGGCGACCGAGACCGGATTGACACCGATACGGGTAACAGTGCGCGCGCGTTTGGCGGTGACAAACGCCTGCTGGAACATGCGATCCAGCGGGCCACCCAATGTCCCGGCATCGCGCGAAGCGGCCCATGCCTGCTTCACTTGGCCCAGGATCTGCGGCTCGCCCAACACCAGTGAATCCAGCCCGGTGGCAACCCTGAACAGGTGGCGCACGGCGTGCGCATCGCGATGCCGGTACAGATAGGCATCCAGGTCGTGGCCGGTACGCGGGTAAGTCGTCAGCCAGTGGGCCAGCGACTGGCCGTCGTCTTCGGTCTGCGCGTAAATCTCGGTGCGGTTGCAGGTGGACAGCAGGACCGCTTCGCGCACCGCTGGCACATCGCGGAGCGTGATCAGGGCAGGCCGCAGCGCATCTTGGGCAAACGCCACCGTCTCGCGCAGGGCAACCGGCGCGGTCTGGTGATTGATGCCAAGGACGTGCAATTTCATGCGGAGGCAAGTTCCAACAATTACATTCAGGTGCCTGCGCTAAGCTGCCGGCACAACCCCTGATTGTACCGGCCCAGCTTCAATCCCAATTGACCATGCCCATGCTGCAACGCGCTCGTTTCAAATTATTCCTGTCCGCCGCCTTGTTAATCTGCGTGGGGGGAGCGCTTGCCGCCAAGTCACCACCGCCCAAGCCAGAAGATCCGCTGCAGGCGAGTATGGCGGGCGAGTTCGCACTGCAATCTGGCCAATTGAGTGAGGCCGCAGGCCACTATCTGCAGGCAGCGCGCAGTGCCAGCGACCCGGTGCTGGCCGAGCGCGCAGCCCGGATTGCCCTGCTTGCCAATGATGATGCGCTGGCCCGCCAAGCATTCAACCTGTGGCAGACATTGGCACCCCAGGCCAACGCAGCCCGCCAGGCCGTCGCGGCGACCTTGGACTTGCGCGCTGGCAAGCGGCGGGCGGCACGGCGCGAATTGAAAGGCTTGTTGGCAAGCGGCGATGACGGCTGGAAGCAGGTGTTGGCAGCATTGATCGGCGCGGTTGGCCTGCAGCCCAAACTCGTCGTAGATGTGCTGAGTGACTTGGTCGATGACCGCGACATGCCCAATAAATTGGAGCCATGGCTGGGTTTCGGTGGCCTGGCGCAGCGGCTCGACCAGCCGGTGCTGGTCGAGCGCATCGTCAATCAGGTGGTTGCCCGCTTCCCGGGTGAGCCACGGGTTGCATTGCTGCGTGCGCAGCTCATGCGTGAAGACGGCAAGCTGGACGAAGCGCGCAGCATCCTGGGTGGACTTGAAGATGCGGCCAAGCTGTCCGTCCCGCTGCGCTGGTCGTTGGCTGGCGAATATGACGCGCTTGGCGATCCAGTCAAGGCTGCGGCGGTACTGGCTTATGGCCCGCAGGACGAGTCCAGCTATGCCCAACGCGCGAGCCTGTTGGATAAGGCCAGGGACAATGTCGGGTTGGCAGCGCTCTATGACGAAGCCAAGCGCGAGGCGACCCATCCGGATCCGAGCCGTCGTCTGTTGCTGGGCCAACTGGCCGAAGTGCTGGAACGGCACGACGAGGCGCTGGCTTGGTATGCAGGCGTATCCGGCGAACCGGCGCGCGGGATCGCCCGCCTGCGCTGCGCCAATGTGCTGTTCGAACTTGGTCGCAAGCAGGAAGCCTTCGATAGCCTTCGCGCGATGCAGTCCGAAGCAGGCTTGCAGGACGATACTCGGCGCGACGCTTACCTGCTTGAGGCTGATTTGCGGACCAAGGACAAGGATGCGGTGGGTGAGCTGGATGCCTACGCGCGGGGGCTGGCTGCCTTCGCCGACGACCAGGCCCTGTTGTATTCGCGTGCGCTGTTGTGGGAGCGCCGCGACGATATCACCAAGGCCGAGGCCGATTTCCGCCGAATTCTGGTGTCCACGCCGGATGACGTGACCACGCTCAACGCACTGGGTTACACCCTCGCTGACCGCACCACCCGTTACAAGGAAGCGCTGGAACTGATAGACCGTGCGCGCGTGGCAGAACCCGGCAACGCCGCGATCATCGACAGCTATGGCTGGGTGTTATTCCGGCTGGGTCGCAATGCCGAGGCGCTGGACCATCTGCGCCGCGCATACACATTGCAGAAGGATCCCGATATCGCCAGCCATCTGGGCCTGGTGTTGTGGGTGATGGGGCGCAAGGACGAAGCGCGCCGCTATTTCGACGAAGCACGCAAGCTCGATCCGGGCAACGGGTCCTTGCAGCGCGCGTTGCAGGAGGTTGGGGCGTGATCAATCGTGGGATACGGAGCGTGGTTGCGGCCGCCTCGGTATGCCTGGTGTTAGCGGCCTGCCAAAGCCTGCCGCCGGCATCCGCTCCGTCCAATGTTTTGGTGGGTGAAGCGCAGGTGCTGGCCGCAACCCAGGCACAGAAGGTCCGCATCGCATCCCTTGGCCTTGAAAATGCTGCGTGTGATGTGCAGGCATGGGCGATGTCGGGCCGGGTCGCCTTGTCCAACGGCAAGGACGGCGGCAGCGGCCGGATCGAATGGAACCAAGGCAACAGTCGCACCGAAGTGACGCTGTCGGCACCGGTCACCCGGCAAAGCTGGACACTGACCGCCGATGAGGATGGCGTGAGCCTGGAAGGCGTGTCTGGCGGCCCGTTGCATGGTGACGATGCTGGTCAGTTGCTGCGTCAGTCCACTGGCTGGGAAATACCGGTCGCCGCCTTGGGTTGCTGGCTGCGCGGCGCGCCTGCCGATGCCAGAAAGTGGGGCAGCGCGAGTTCACTCTTCGGCATCGACCAGCGCCTGCAGCGGATCGAGCAGGGCGGCTGGGTGATCGACTACGGCAACTGGCAAGTAGATCGCGCCAGCGGTGTGGAGCTGCCGACACGGATCAACGCCGAGCAGGCGTCCAACCGGGTGCGACTGGTAGTGGACCGCTGGGGCGGGGAATAAACGTGCTGCCGGCCGATGACGGCTGGAGCCACTGGCCGGCGCCGGCCAAGCTCAACCTGTTCCTGCACGTCACCGGTCGTCGCGACGATGGCTATCACGCGTTGCAGACCGTGTTCCGGTTGCTGGAGTGGGGCGACAGGGTTGGTTTGAGCGTCCGCGAGGATGGGCAAATCGTCCGCATAGGCGAGGGTGCTGCGGGGGTTGCCAAGCCAGACGATCTGTTGGTCCGTGCAGCTAAATGTCTGCAAAACGCATCCAATTGCAGTCAAGGTGTCGATATTGGCATCGAAAAACATATTCCGATGGGTGCGGGCCTGGGTGGTGGATCATCGAATGCAGCGACTGTGCTGGTCGCGCTGAATCGTTTGTGGGGCGTGGGCTTCGACGTTGAGCGGCTGGCCGAGCTGGGCTTGCAACTGGGTGCCGACGTGCCCGTATTCGTACGTGGCCACAATGCCTGGGCGGAAGGCATTGGCGAACAACTGACGTCGATCGAGCTTCCATCAGCCTGGTACGTGCTAGCCAGCCCGGGTGTGCACACCGCGACTTCCGGACTTTTCCAAGATCCTGATTTGACTCGGGATGCTGCACCCGCAACAATATCCGACTTCCTTTCCGGAACCGTGCTCGACAACGCGTTCGAGCCTGTGTTGCGCCGCCGTGAACCTGCCGTAGAGGCTCTGTTCATGGCGTTGGCGCGCATCGGCAGACCGCGTTTGACGGGCTCGGGTAGCGTGTGTTTCGTCGAATTCGCCGACTGCGAATCTGCCGAAGCAGCGCTCGCGGTGTTGCCAGCCGGCATTGACGCCTGGCTGGCCCGCGGTGCGGAACGTTCGCCACTGCTGGATGCACTGGAAAGGTTCAATTTAGGGGCGTCGCCAAGTGGTTAAGGCACCAGGTTTTGATCCTGGCATACGTAGGTTCGAATCCTTCCGCCCCTGCCATATCGCGACACGTTGTATTGCTTAACAAGTTCCGCTGGATAAGTTCCGCAACATCCTGATGTCCTCCCGCATGGTTAGCCGTGCGGTCCTTGCATCGCCACGGTCAGAGTGCAGTTGCAAATGACAAACATGCAAGATGATCGCAACCTGCTGGTCTTTTCCGGCAACGCCAATCGCCCGCTTGCGCTGGCGGTCTGCAAGGAACTGGGCGTGCGCCCGGGCAAGGCACTTGTCAGCCGCTTCTCTGACGGCGAAGTGCAAGTGGAAATCGAAGAGAATGTGCGCCGGCAAGAGGTCTTCGTGATCCAGTCGACGTGCGCGCCGACGGCCGAGAACTTCATGGAGTTGCTGGTGCTGGTGGATGCGCTCAAGCGCGCCTCGGTCGCCAGCGTGACCGCGGTGGTGCCGTACTTCGGCTACGCCCGCCAGGACCGCCGCCCTCGTTCTTCGCGCGTTGCGATCACAGCCAAGGTTGCAGCCACGATGTTCGGCGCGGTGGGTACCGACCGAGTGCTGACCGTTGACCTGCATGCCGATCAGATCCAAGGCTTCTTCGATATCCCGGTGGACAACGTGTACGCCTCGCCCCTGCTGCTGGCCGACATCTGGCGGGCGCACGGTACCGATAATCTGATTGTCGTTTCGCCTGACGTTGGCGGCGTAGTGCGCGCTCGCGCCATTGCAAAGCGCCTCGACGATGCTGATCTCGCCATCATCGACAAGCGCCGCCCACGCGCCAACGTGTCCACGGTGATGAACATCATCGGTGACGTGGAAGGCAAGATTTGCGTGCTGGTCGACGACATCGTCGATACCGCTGGCACACTGTGCGCCGCCGCTGCCGCCCTCAAGGCGCGTGGTGCGCTCAAGGTCGTCGCCTACTGCACTCACCCGGTGCTTTCGGGCGCGGCGCTCGACAATCTGACGAAATCGGAGCTGGACGAGCTGGTGGTGACCGATACCATTCCGCTGTCCGAGGCGGCTCGTGCCTGTGGGCGCATCCGCCAGCTCAGCGTGGCCGAGCTGCTGGCCGAGACGATCCGCCGGGTCGCATTTGGCGAATCCGTCAGCTCGCTATACGTCGAGTGACACACGTATTCGCGCCATTGGCGATTGCCGATGGTGCATCCCACTCACCTGGTCGCGGGTGAGTGTCTTCAACTGCCGCGAGGCGGTTTCATTGCAATAAAAGTGAGTATTGAAATGTCTGAACACACGCTCCAGGCCACGGGCCGCAACGTCGAGGGGAAGGGTGCGAGCCGCCGCCTGCGTCGTGCCGCGTTCCTCCCGGCCATCGTTTATGGCGGCAAGTCTGCCCCGCTGCCGATCCAGCTTGACCACGAGAAAATCTGGCAGGCTAGCCAGCACGAGTGGTTCTACTCGTCGATCCTGAACCTTGAAATCGACGGCAAGACCGAGTCCGTGTTGCTGCGGGACATGCAGCGCCATCCGTTCCGCCAGCTCATCCTGCATCTGGATTTCCAGCGCGTGGACGCGAACGAGTTGCTGCGCGCGTATGTGCAGTTGCATCTGATCAACGCCGAAGAGTCGCCGGCTGGCAAGGTTGGCGGCGTGGTGATCATGCATGAGCTGACCCAGGTTGAAGTGAGCTGCCTGCCGAAGGACCTGCCGGCCTCGATCGACGTCGACATCTCGCATCTTGAGGTCGGCGGCATCGTTCACCTTTCTGAAGTGACGTTGCCAAAAGGTGTCGAAATCCCGAGCCTCAAGCTGGGCAAGGAGCACGACGTTGCCGTGGTCGTGGCCAAGCATGGTCGGGTCGAGGAAGAAGAGGTCGTCGAGCCGGAAGCCATCGTCATTCCAGGCGCCAAGGACGAGAAGAAAGACGAGAAGTAATCGCGATGCGCTCCTTCGGCAGTGGCTAATGGAGCGCCCGCATTGCTTCGCGCCATGGCAATGGCTGGACTTCGTCTCATCGTCGGACTGGGGAATCCCGGTGCCGAGTACGCCCGAACCCGGCATAACGCCGGGTTCTGGTTTATTGACGCCCTCGCCGAGCGCGCGGGGGTTCGCTTTGGCTTGGAAAGCAAGTTGTTCGGCGAAACCGCCAAGATCGACATTGCCGGGCAGCCAATCTGGCTACTGAAGCCGGCGACGTTCATGAATCTGTCCGGCAAGTCAGTCATGGCAGCGCTGCGCTACTGGAAAATCGGGCCTGAAGAAGCGCTGTTGGCGCACGACGAGCTGGACCTGTCGCCGGGTACGGCTCGACTCAAGTTCGATGGTGGTCATGGCGGCCAGAACGGCCTGCGCGACACCGCTCGCCTGCTTGGTCACGGCGGTTTCCATCGCCTTCGGATCGGCATCGGCCATCCTGGGCACAAGGACCGCGTCACGTCGTGGGTGCTAGGTAGGCCCGATCGCGACGACGAGGTCATGATCCTGCGCGCGATTGATGACGCGATGGATGTCATGCCGCTGGCGGTGAACGGCAACTTCATGGATGCGATGACGCGGCTGCACACGCCACGTCCGGACTGATCTACCCACTTTCATCGCATGGCCGCTGCCTCTTCATAGGCAAGGTTCATGCGGCAATGGAGCAACAAGCGACATGGGCATCAAATGCGGCATCGTCGGCCTGCCGAACGTAGGCAAGTCCACACTGTTCAATGCACTGACCAAGGCCGGCATTGCAGCCGCCAACTTTCCGTTTTGCACGATCGAGCCAAACGTCGGCGTGGTGCCCGTGCCGGATCTGCGGCTGAACGCGCTCAGCGAGATCGTCAAACCGCAGAAATGCATCCCGACTGCAGTCGAGTTTGTCGACATCGCCGGCCTGGTCGCCGGTGCAGCCAGTGGCGAAGGGCTGGGCAACAAGTTCCTGGCGCATATCCGCGAAGTCGATGCAATCACCCACGTAGTGCGCTGTTTCGAGAATGACGACATCATTCACGTCAACAACAAGGTCGATCCGCTGGCCGACATCGACACCATCGACACCGAGTTGGCGCTCGCAGACCTTGAGTCGGTGGACAAGGCGCTGAATCGTGCCGAGCGCGCGGCCAAGACCGGCGACAAAGAAGCAAAAATCCGTGCAGAAGTGCTCGGTCGCGTACGCGTCGCACTGGACGACGGCAGGCCGGCGCGTTCGCTGGAGCTGACTGATGATGATCGTGCCCAGCTGCGTGATCTGTTCCTGCTGACCCTGAAACCCGTCATGTACATTGCCAATGTGCTCGAGGACGGCTTCGAGGGAAATCCGCACCTGGACGCGGTGCGCTTACGTGCGGCCAACGAGGGCGCGGAAGTGGTGCCGGTGTCGGCTGCCATAGAAGAAGAGCTGAGCCAACTTGAAGATGCGGACCGCGATGAGTTCCTCAGGGATCTCGGGCTGGAGGAGCCGGGCCTGAACCGAGTGATCCGTGCCGCCTACAAACTGCTTGGTTTGCAGACGTACTTCACCGCCGGAGTGAAAGAAGTCCGCGCCTGGACGGTCAGGGCCGGGAGCACCGCGCCGCAGGCTGCTGGCGTGATCCATACCGATTTCGAGAAGGGCTTCATTCGCGCCGAGACGATCGGCTACGACGATTTTCTCAAGTACCGCGGTGAATCCGGTGCGCGTGATGCCGGCCGCTTGCGACTGGAGGGCAAGGAATACCGGGTGCAAGAGGGCGATGTGCTGCATTTCCGCTTCAACGTGTAATTGGCGTTGACACCGCGTGCAATCCACTCCAAAATTGCTGGCTCTTTGGGGCTCCTTGCGATTCCCTTCGAGTGCAGCACGGAGGGATACCCAAGCGGCCAACGGGGGCAGACTGTAAATCTGCTGGCTTACGCCTTCGGTGGTTCGAATCCACCTCCCTCCACCAGTGTCAAATGTTCCATGCGGTAAAGCTTCATCGTTCCACCCGGCGGCCTTACCAGCTACCGGTGCGTTATTGGCAGGGCCTCCCGGCGCGGGAGTAGTTCAATGGTAGAACCTCAGTTTTCCAAACTGATTACGAGGGTTCGATTCCCTTCTCCCGCTCCACCATTGCAACTGCAGTACTTGGTCCGCCATACAATCTGCTCACGTAGCTCAGTCGGTAGAGCACCTCCTTGGTAAGGAGGAGGTCGAAGGTTCGATTCCTTTCGTGAGCACCAAATTTCGTTTTTATTCCGTAATTCCACGCCTTTCTTCAGGCACCACAGACGAGACGCAACCATGGCAAAGGGTAAGTTCGAGCGCACAAAGCCCCACGTGAACGTGGGCACGATCGGTCACGTGGACCACGGCAAGACGACGCTGACAGCGGCGCTGACGAAGCTGGGCGCGGAAAAGTTCGGTGGCGAGTTCAAGGCGTATGACGCCATTGACATGGCGCCGG
>JBBSRO010000017.1:0-50221 GCA_038242955.1 Lysobacterales bacterium | reverse complement strand
TTTGCTGCAAATCATCACCGAGCATGAGCAAGACGGCCAGCCGATGCTGTCCACCGAATTACTGAGCCAGCTGATCCGTTTTTACGGTGATTCACTACAGGGGTTCATGGGCAATTACCTGGAACGTTCCATGCAGGTGTTCCTGGAACAGCAGCAACAGTTCCGCCAGCAGATGGGCGGGATGATCGGGCAGACCCCGTGGACCATGCTCAACCAGCTGACCGAGCGCAACATGGATATGTGGAAGGATTTCCAGCAGAATTTGGTGGGAGGGCTGGGCAGCCAAGCCAAGCCACGTCCGGACGAGACACGCGAAGAGGGCAAGACGCGCGGCCGCTAGAATCCAAGAACAATCGGGAAACAGGAGAAAAAACGGGCCTGATGGCCCGTTTTTAGTTTTTCCCGATCCGCATGTGGCTCAATGCGTGCCTGTAGCCGCACCCTGCCCCTGCGAACAGAACTTCTGCTGGTACGCCACCGCCTTGGGCATCAGTGCCTGCAAGGCCTCGATGCGCGTTCCGGGATTGGGATGCGTCGAGGCGAACTCCGGTTGCCCGCCGCCACCGGACATCTGTCCCATCCGTTGCCACAGAGGCACTGCTTCCTGCGGATCGAAACAAGCTGCAGCTGCAAGCATCAAGCCCATTTCATCGGCTTGTGTCTCCTGCTTGCGTGCATACGGAAGTGCCCGACCATACCCATAAATCGACATCACCGCCTGCATCTGACTCTGGTCCATGCCGCTCATCGCGCCCGCCATCTGGCCGATCTGTGCAAGCTTCTGTTCGGTCATCCGCTGGGCGCCATGACGCAGCAACGCGTGACTGATTTCGTGGCCCATGACGATGGCAACCGCATTTGCGTTCTGCGCTACCGGCAGCAAGCCGGTATACACCGCCATCTTTCCGCCCGGCAGGCAAAACGCGTTGGCTTGTTCGGATTGCAGCACCGTCACGTCCCAGTCAAACGCCTTTTCGATATGGCTGGCTTGCATGCCATTTTCAGCAGCAAGGGCGTCCTCTACCTCTGGAATATTGGCGATAAGGCGTTGGGCGATTTCACGCACCTGCCGCGCAACTTGGGAATTGGGATCAACCGGCCGCTCTTGCTGCAGGATCTCCTCATAGGCCTGCAAGCCAAGGGCCTTCTCGTCCTCGGGCGAAATGCTTTTGTCGATCAACACCTTTTCGCCGGTAATCGGATCGGTGGTGCGGTTGGAAACCCAGTAGAAAACCGCGTACCCCGCGAATAGCAGCAGAACCCACAACCGCAACCCGCCGCGTCGTCGGCCACCTCGGTTACCCATCGGATCTTGCCTCATCGTGTGCTCCCTGTGCTGTGCGCGTCAATCATCAGATTTGCCTCATTAAATTTGTCTCACCAAGCGGAACCCGACGCGTGCGTTCGTCGCGTCCGTGCCTCCCGACGCACGCCACGCCGAGCGCACTTGCGCCGGCGCGCTGGCCCAGGATCCACCGCGATACATGCGGTTGCGGCAGCCGGGATTGACCCAGGCCGCCCCCGTTGCCGGTGCCCTGCGATACCCCTGATGCCAGCAGTCGGCAATCCATTCGCTCACATTGCCTGCCATGTCGTGAAGGCCATATGCATTTGCGGCCATGCTCCCTGCAGGCGCGGGGCCCCACCAGCCGTCTCCATAACCTGCGAATGCGTTGCTCCATGTGCGCCCCTGCGGGGACCGATCCAATCTGCCAGTCACGTTTTCGCTGCCGCGTGGTGGCGAGCCATTGCCCCATGGATAGAGCGCCTGGCTGCCTGCACGCAGGGCATATTCGAATTCAGCCTCGCTCGGCAGGCGATAGTGGACACCGGTCTCAGTACTGAGCCAGTCCGCATAGGCCTCGGCATCGCGCGCAGTGACATGGATGACTGGCAACCCGAACGCAGCGGGCTTACCGTCGTAGGTGGAACGCCAATCAATGCCGCTGCCACGCAGGAAATTGCCGCTGCGTGCGTCGTACGCGATTGAATGCCCACGCTGGCTTGCACGCGCGGTGTAACCGGTTGCGTTCACGAAGCGGGTGAACTCGCCTACCGTGATTTCATTACGGGACATTGCGAAACCCCGTTCCAGCCGCACCTCATGTTGCGGATGCTCGGCCGGCGTTGCGTCCTGCTCGCCCTCCGGTGCGCCCATCCTGAAATTGCCATGCGGGATCACCACGAGCTGCGGACCGCGCCCGCCATGCACCAGCTCATCTGTGAATACTTGGCCGGGGCGGAACAGTCCGTAATGACTGACCAAGTCGATACGCTGGCGCAACTCCACGCTGGCAGGATTGCTCGGGTCAGCGATCTGCAGCATTTCCGCCAGCCGTTCGCGCGCGATGCGCAGGCCATCCTGGTCACCTAATACGATCAGGCCTTCATCGCGTAGTCGACGCACGCGCACGCCGCGGATCGCATTGATCCGGCGCAATGCAGCAGGGACAGTGGCGGGGTCGAAACGCACCTTCGCGGCATAGGCCAACTGCTGCTGCGCCTGGTTGAAATCGCCTTTTTGCGCAGCGGCTTCGGCACGCTCGATCAGTGCAGCTTCGACCGCCGCCATGCCCTGTGATGCACGCAGCTGACCCGGCCGTAGCGACAACGCCACCCGGTACGCCGCTAGTGCACCACCATCGGTCTCACCCAATATGCCGGCTGCGAGCAGTACATCGGCCTCGGCATTGTGATCCCATGCGCGCTCGCTACGATCAACCCGAGCCAGATAAGCCAACACACTGGCGTCCGCAGGCCACAATTTGCGTAGCACCGCGGCACGGCGCTGCGCCGCGCGCAACGCATCAATGTCAGTATCGCCCGCGAGCAGGGCTGCATCACCCTGCCCCTCAAGCGCCCGACGCGCCTCTGCCACTTGCATTGCCAAAACAAGGTCATCCGGCTGCAAGCGTTGCAAGGCGAACAGCAACGGAATGGCCGAATCCACGCTTTCAAATAAATCACCCGTTTCCAGCGCGTGTTTCAGCTTGCGCCGTGCTCCGCGCTCACCCTCTTTTTCGATCACTACCACCGGCAACGACCAACTCAGCACCTCGGCCAGCGCATCGTCGCCGCTGATGCTCACGCTGCCGGCACTTACGGACGGCATTACGGCCACTGCTGGCGATTTCTCTGGCACCGACGCAGGCGCAGGCTGCTCCGGTTTGCACGCGGCAAGCAGCAGCAAGACGATGACAATGACGGTCCAGCCTGCGCGCAAATCCCGGTCTCCGTAGGTGGCTGCCAATGCTGGCAAGGAAAACATCGAAGTTAGGGTAAGCCATCCGCTCCGACAACCGCATAATGGCGGCATGACAATTTGGATCAACAGTCCTGAACTGCTCCGCGAACGCATCGCGCAGCTACCCGCCGTGATCGGCATCGATACCGAATTCATCCGCGAACGCACTTACTGGCCGCAGCTGGCGCTGGTGCAGATCGCGTTGGATGAGAGCGATGAGGGCATCCTGCTGGTAGATCCGCTGATACCCGGCATGACTGAAGCATTGGCACCACTGCTTGTCGATGCAGGTGTCATCAAGGTCATGCATAGTGCTAGCGAGGACCTGGTGGCGTTCAAGCATGCTTGTGGCGTCCTGCCCGTTTCGCTATTCGATACCCAGATCGCCGCAGCGCTGGCTGGTATTGGCGGTGGCATGGGCTACCAGAAGCTGGTGCAGGCGCAGACCGGCACCGTCTTGGATAAAGGCGAAACCCGCTCCGACTGGCTGCGGCGGCCATTGTCGCCCGCCCAGCTTCAGTATGCGGCGGAGGATGTGCGCCACCTGCACCTACTGCATCGACAGTTGGAAGACGCGCTATCCAGCCTTGGCCGCGTGGATTGGCTTGCACAAGACTGTACGCGCCTGTTGGCTGGCGTAGCGGCTGACGAAGGGGAACGCTGGCCGCACCTGCCATTGCGCAGCGCGCAATCCCTCGACCGCGATGCACAGGTGCGCGTGTTACGCCTGCTACGTTGGCGCGACATCCATGCACGCCGCAGCGACCGGCCGCGCAGCTGGGTCCTGGACAACGAGTTGGCGGTCACCATCGCCCGCCAGAATCCTGCTGATGTTGCCGCCCTGCGCCGCTTGCTGGAGGCCACCCCAAAATCACCGCGCAGCCTGAGCGAGCCATTGTTCCTGGCATTGACGACACCACTTGCCGACGAAGCAGATGCTCCACTGGTACGCGGCGACGAGCGTGACAAGAAACAGCTGCGAGCGATGCAGGACGCCGTGGCCGTGTTAGCTGCGGAGCTTGGCTTGCCGGACGGACTGCTAGCTTCGCGCAAGTGGCTCGAAGCCCTGCAGGACGGCCAGGATTGGCCTCACGCCCTGTCGGGATGGCGGCGCACGCTGCTGGAACCCAGGCTAGTGCCTTTCCTGTAGGAGCCCGCAGCTTCGGCATCTACCTGATGTTGCGCCGTCAGCTCATGAAAAAAGCCTGCGTGGTCAGCCGCGCCAATAGTTGTTCGCGGCGGCCACTGTCTGGAAGTTGATCGCGATCACCTGCGAAGCCGCAGTCAGTTCCGGCGCTGATTCGGCATATTGCGGGCGTAGTTTTTGCAGCACCGCCCCGTCAGGCTGCGTGTACTTGACGCCGCGCCGGCTGAGCGTGATCGCAAGTTCGTAGCCTTCCTGCGGGTTGGCTGTTTGCAAGCTGGGAAGCCATGTATCGGACATGGTGTCGTTCTCCTCTCTGGATGGAAGGTTCGCCGAATCAATGGCTGGATTCGCGGTGGACCAAGCAAGATGGACTTCAATGCACGGCCCATATTGATTATGCGACGTGTAGCCAGCCACCCCAAGCGGCAAACTACGCACGACTAGCGGTGCTGGGGGCCCAGCCGTATAATTTGCGGCGTTGCATTTGAGGGGCGATAGCTCAGCTGGGAGAGCGCCACGTTCGCATCGTGGAGGTCAGGGGTTCGATCCCCCTTCGCTCCACCACTATTGAAGTGGTGGCAAGCTTGAAAAAAACCGGCCTTGGCCGGTTTTTTAGTTTGAGACGATCAGCCTTGACCGGATTTCGATGCCTGAGGGAATCGTCGGCCTGGTTGTCGTGGGGAGACTGCAGCACCCACTGCCTGGCAGAACTCAAATACCGCCGACGCAGGTGTACTTGAGTTCCGTGTAGTCAGCCAATCCGTACTTCGAACCTTCGCGACCAGTACCGGATTGCTTGATGCCACCGAACGGCGCGACTTCAGTCGAAATCAAACCTGTGTTGATGCCGACGATCCCGCACTCCAGTGCTTCGGCCACGCGCCAGCTGCGGGCCAGGTCACGGGTGTAGAAATAACCGGCCAAACCGAATTCGGTGGCATTGGCCATTTCGATCGCTTCGTCTTCCGTCTTGAAGCGGAACAGGGGCGCCACCGGACCGAAGGTTTCTTCCTTCGCGCACAACATGTCCATGTTCACGTCGAGTATCAGGGTTGGCTCATAGAAGGTGCCGCCGAGCGCGTGGCGCTTGCCACCCAGCGCTATTTTCGCGCCCTTTGCTAGCGCATCGGCGACGTGCTCTTCAACCTTGGCCAGCGCCTTTTCGTCAATCAACGGCCCTTGGTCAGTTGCACCCTTGAGTCCATCGCCTACCCGCAATTTCGAGACCGCTTCACCAAGTTTTTTCGAAAACTCGTCATACACACCGTCCTGCACAAACAAGCGGTTGGCACAGACGCAAGTCTGCCCGGTGTTGCGGTACTTGCTGGCGATCGCGCCTTCGACCGCAGCATCCAGGTCAGCATCGTCGAACACGATGAACGGAGCATTGCCACCAAGTTCCAGCGAAATCCGCTTCATGCCTTCGGCGCATTGCGCCATCAGCTTTTTGCCCACTTCGGTGGATCCAGTGAAGCTGAGTTTGCGCACCTTCGGATGCGAAGTCATTGCCGCGCCGATCTCCGACGACGAATGACCAGTAACGATGTTGAGCACACCCGGCGGAAGTCCGGCGCGCTCGGCGATGACGCCAATCGCCAGCGCGGAAAATGGCGTCTGCAAAGCTGGCTTGCAGACCACGGTGCAACCTGCAGCCAATGCCGGCCCGATTTTGCGCGTGAGCATTGCCGACGGGAAATTCCATGGCGTGATCATCGCTACCACGCCAACCGGCTGGCGCCAGACCATGATGCGTTTGTCGGCGCCGTGGCCGGGAATGATGTCGCCGTACATGCGCTTGGCTTCTTCGCCAAACCATTCCAGGAACGCCGCGGCATAGGACACTTCGCCCTTTGCTTCAGCCAGTGGCTTTCCCTGCTCCGCAGTCATGATGATGGCCAAGTCATCCTGATGTTCAAGCATCAGTTCATACATGCGGCGCAGCACCTGTGCGCGCTCCTTTGCGGTCTTGCGCGCCCACTCTGGAAACGCCACCTGCGCCGCATCGATTGCCGCAATGGTTTCGGAAGTGCCCATGTCCGGAACGGTGCCGAGACGCTGGCCGGTGGCAGGATTGGTGACATCGCAGGTCGCCTTACCGGATTGGTCACGCCAATGCCCGTCAATCAGGCATTGCTGGCGCAGCAAACCGGGATCGGCGAGTTCCGCGAATGAGGATGCGGGGGGGTTTCCGCTCATGATGGCCACTCCGATTTATCAAACGGGCTGGCCGCGCACATCGCGCCGATCGCCAAATCTGCCGGCATCGCGATGTCACACAAGCCACAAGGAGTGAAGTGTGGTCTATGCGCGATGAAGATCGCGGCAAGCGCCAAGAGCGTTGCAAGCGAGCCCTTACAGGTCACTCCGCCATGAACAGCCGGGCAACGTCCATTGCCGTCGCGTAGGGTTCGGGTTCGTTGCGATTGCTGAGCAGGATTACGGTTAGGTGCTGTTTCGGCCAGCACAGGATCACGTTGCGAAAGCCGATCGTTTCGCCGGAATGCCATAGCATGTCACCACTGATCCGCCACCCGAAACCATAGAACGCATTGTAAGGTTCGCCAGTCACTTCGACCTGCTGGCTGAACGCCAGTGCGCGCGAAGCATCGGTCAACAGGCGGTCGTCATATAGCGCCGCGTCCCAACGGGCCAGGTCATTGATGGAAGAATAAATTCCACCATCGCCGAGTACCGCGCTGGTCGTACTCTGGTCGGTGCGTTGCCAGCGCTCTTCGACCTCACTGTAGCCGTAAGCGCGATGATTCACTTCCGGTCCACCAGCAACATACGCCAGACTGTCATGCATGCCCAGTGGCACGAAAATGCGCTGGCGTAGGAATGTTGGATAGTCCATACCGGACGCTTTTTCCACCACCAGTGATAACAGTGCATAACCGCTGTTGCTGTAGCGATAGGCCGAACCCGGCGCAAAGTACAGCCGATCCTCATTCGCAAGCAGGTCTAGCACGCCGACATCGCGGATCTGGCCCTCATAGCTCTCACTCATCAGGTCTTCGTAATCGACCAAGCCCGACGAGTGGGTCAACAGATGGCGCAACGTAACCCCGGCGGTAACCGGCGGCAATGATGGCAACCACTTGCTGATCCGATCATCGACTCCAAGCGTGCCGTCCTGTGCCAGCAACAAGATTGATGCAGCGGTGAACTGCTTGCTGACCGAAGCCAGCCGGTAGTCGGTACCAGGACCAGCCTCGATGCCCTGCTCCATGTCGGCAAAACCATATCCACGACGCACGATGGCGTCGCCGTTGCGCAATACCAGCAACGAAGCCCCAGGACCGTTGCCGTCGTAGCGTTGCATCAGGCGGTCGACTTCGGCCTGCAACCTGCTGGATGCGTGGTGCGTGATTGGAACGTCGTACTGCATCAAGGGCGTGGGCTCCGGCTTGAAGGTGTAATGCCACCATTCCATCGAATAATTGGCGAAACCGGCGGCTTCCATCGCCACGCGCAAGCGTTGCCGGCTGGTGCGCTGGGCGTTAGTGAGGCCCGGGAAATCGGTATTGGCGCGCTCGCCGAAGAAGTCGAACGGCGTACCCATGTCTAGCGGTTCGCAACGTTCAGCTGAATCGCACTGGAGCAGGCTGAGGTCGATGGTTGCGCCGCGGCTGTGCCCGGACACTGGGGCGATATACCCGCCCCGCAGCTGTGCTTTTTCGAGGTTGGGGTAGAACTCGCGCTTGGTGGCTTGCGATTGGTTGTCATCGACCCAGCGCATGAATGCTTGCACCGCGCGCACCGGGCGATAGCAGTCGTACACGCGTAAGCGCATGTGTTGCGGGCGCAGTTCAGCCTGCACCTTGGCAAGCGCCTCGGCAGCCGGGCGCAGCAGCAGGCAACGCGGCGCGTCGTAACCTTCGACAATTCCGCCGGTGAAGTTGTGGGTGCCGGCATAGCGCATGTCGATATCGACATCGGGCGCAAGCGTGCGGATGTCCACCAAGCCCGCTTGCGCTTCAGTGGTCGCAGGCGATGTGGCCACGGTCGGTTTTGAAGGTGATGCCACGCAACCGCAGGTTGCAAGCAATAGCCCGATGACGGCTGGTAGCAACGGATGCAGTGCCAGCCTATTCACAGTCGCCGGTCCGGATGAACGACAGGTCTTCGTAATCCGAACTGAAATCGCCATCCGGGTCGATCTTCGCCATCCGTAAGTGGCGCGCGTCTCCGTTGCCGCTGAAATCCAGCCAGGCATCGATGTCCACGGCGATGTCATCCCAATGCAACAGATAACGGCCACCCAGCGTGCTGACCTTGCCATGCATCTTGGGTGACTTCAGAGAGCGCCATTCCACGCCATCACCTACCGGGCAAATGCGCACGGCGCCGAACCATGGGTCACGCCAGTTGCCCAGCCAATCATGAAGCTGCTTCGCAGTGGCTGGTTTGCGCTTGGCGATGTCGGGTAACGGTGGGTTTGCCTTTTCACTGGTGGCCACTGCTGCAGGCCGTGCAATCTCGTCTGCATAGCCCTGCACGCCCAGCGATTCGCCGGGCGCTGTGAACATCTTCAGTAGTACCTCGCCAAGTACCGTGCGTGCAGTGCCACCCTCGCCATTGATCATGAACATGAAACCGGACTTGCGATCCGGCAACAACATCATCATCGAATACATGCCGCCTAACGTACCGGTATGCGACACCGTCCACTGCCCGTCCACGTCCGCCAGGCGGAAGCCGTATGCATAAGCGTAGTAATGCGTCTTGTCCCAGCGGCGTCGTTGTTGCGAAATCGGCATCGGTGTGCGCGCTTTCCACAGCTCGGTGCGTTGTTTTTCACCCAGCCACTCCAGTTGTGCAGGCGTCGGCTGCAGCCAGTTGTTGGCCCACGCCAGCATATCGTCCAGCGAACAGCGGATGCCGCCCGCTGGCGCCGAGGCGATCATGGGCACCATCTCGCCGTCCTGGCGCATCGCGATATTGCCCAGCTTGCCACGGTAGTGCGGCTGGGCAACGCTGCCAGCATCGGCCATGCGGAATTCGCCGACGCGGCATTCATTCAGTTCCAGTGGCTGGAACAGTTCACGACGCACCAGTTCTTCATACGACGTCCCGCCCGCAGCTGCCGCCACGTGCCCGGCCACGACGTATAGCAGGTTGTCGTATGCATATCCGGCGCGAAAGCCATACGCCGGCTTGATGAATTGCAGGCCGTGGACGATGTCATCGCGGCTAAATTTATTTGGCTCAGGCCACAGCATCAAGTCGCCACCGCCCTCGGGCAAACCGCTGTTGTGCACCAACAGGTCACTCACCGTCATGTGCGCGGTCACCCACGGGTCATGCATCGCGAATGCCGGCAGGTGCTTGACCACCGGATCATCCCAATTGAGTTTTCCTTGCTGCACCAGGCGCGCCAGCAAACTCGCGGTCATTGCCTTGCTGTTCGATGCGATCTTGAACAGGGTCTTGCTTGTCACCGGATCACCGGAGCCGGCAACGGTTTCGCCATAACCGCGCGCATAAACGACCTTGCCGTCTTCAATCACGCCAACTGCTATCCCCGGCAGGTCGTAGCGCGTGATTGTGGCGCGCACCGCGGCATCTACAGCCTCTGGCGTCGGCCCGGCTTGCGGTTCTGCCGCCAGCAATGGCGGGGCGAAGGCAACCGCAAAGACTGCGGTGACGAATACCGCAGTAAATCCCGCGCGATGCCTCATGCCTGTCTCCAATCGTTAGCCGGCTCTTCGCCGGCGATCATCTCATCGAAGGTTTGCCGACGCCGGACCACGGCGTAGCGGTCACCATCAACCAGCACCTCAGCGGGCAACTGGCGCGAGTTATAGCTCGATGCCATGGAAGCGCCGTATGCACCTGCGTCGAGGATCGCAACCAGATCGCCGGCCTCGCACTGGGGCAACGTGCGCGCAATGCCGAAGGTATCGCCGGTCTCGCAGACCGGCCCGACCACGTCGTAGATCACCTCTGGTCGCGCATCGGCACTATCGCCTACGCGGACGATGTCATGCCAGGCGTCGTAAAGGCTGGGCCGCAGCAGATCGTTCATGGCCGCATCCAGCACCAGGAACCGGCGCACTTCACCGCGCTTCTCGAGCAGCACACGACTGAGCAGGATGCCGGCCTCCGCCATCAGCCAGCGGCCGGGCTCCAGAAGAACGCGACCCTTGAATCCATCCAGTGCCAAGCGAATTTCGGACACGTATGCATCTGCACTGATTGCCTGTTCGCCTTCACGATAACGAACGCCCAAGCCTCCGCCTACGTCAATACTTGCAATTTCATGGCCGGTGGATTCCAGCTCCCGCCAGAATGCGGCCATTCGCAGCAACGCCTCACGGATCGGCTCAATACTGAGGATCTGCGAGCCGATATGCATGTGCAGGCCATCAAGTTGCACTGCCGACCAGCGCTCATGGTTGTCGAACCAATTTCGCGCCTCATTGATGGACACGCCGAACTTGTTTTCCGACTTCCCGGTGGAAATTTTGGCGTGGGTCTTTGCGTCCACGTCAGGGTTTATCCGCACCGATGCACGCGCGAGGACGCATCGTTTCGATGCGATCGATTGCAACAACTCGAGTTCAGCGCGCGACTCAAGGTTGAATCGCGCGACCCCGGCATCCAGCGCCTGATTGATTTCATCGGCGGACTTGCCGACGCCTGAAAACACGATCCGCTCGGCAGGGATACCGGCCAGCAATGCTCGCCGCAATTCACCACCCGATACGATGTCGGCGCCTGCACCCATCCCTCCCAACAGTCGCAGGACAGCGCCATTGCTGTTGGCCTTTACTGCATAACATATGCCTGCATTCAAACCCGCGAGTGCTGATTGCAGGGCGTGCAATCGAAAACGAATCGCATCCGCTGAGTAGACATACAGCGGCGTGCCTTCCCGCTCGGCGAGTGCCGCCAGGTTCAAGGCACTAAAACCACCCAGTGCCAGCCCTACGTGCGTTTTCGGCATCTCCGCTCCAAAAAAAAGGGCGGCCCTCTCGGGCCGCCCAGGGGAAAATCATCAATACTCGTAGGTCACGACCAGTTGCATGTAGCGCGGTGACTGCCAGCCCTTACCTTGCCCGAAGTAGGGCATCTTGGCACCGGGCGCACTTTCGTAACGCGAATGCACGTTGACGACAGTCTGGCTATTGAGGAGGTTGAAAACGGAGAAACGTGCCTTCAGGTCCCCGGTTGGAACCGGGATCGTCAGTGTCACGTTGGCACTCAAGTCATGCACCCATGGCATGCGGCCAAACGCACCCAAAGGCGAATACACCAGCTCCCGTGTTTTCCAGTCGGAACAGCCAGAAACGCACAGCCAGCCCGACCCGCCGCCGCTGTACTCGGCAGGGCCACCTGCGCCCCTATTGTCGTTGGGCCAACGCACGCCGAACGCAGAGATCGGCCCGCCTGAGTAGCCGGCATATGTCGCGCCGAACAACCATGCGTCGTTGAGCTTGTAGCTACCGCGGAGCTTGACCTGGTGCCTGTGGTCATTGAACAGGTTGCCGTAGCGTTCATTCACCGCTGGGTGGTCGTAGTACTGCACGAGGTTGGTGTCGTTGTAGCCAGTATCCGAGTTCACTGGACCTTCAACGTTGCCTTCCGACTTGGACCAGATATAACTGGCGTTTAATGCCCACGTGTCATCCCACGCACGATCAAGTTGAAATTCAACTGCCTTGTAGGTGCGCCGAGGCTTCTTGTAACCCTGGATGATGCCGCTACCCAAGGCCTTGTAGCCGTCCTGGGAGTTGTCGAACGTGACCCACTCTTCGGTGTCAGGACACCAGAGCGTATTGGTCTCACCTGGATTGAGGATTGGCCAGTCACCCGAATACCAAGGGCAGCCTTCCACGTGTCGAATGCTTACATCCTCGATCGCTCGGGTGACCTTGCGGTAGGTTGCATTGATTCCATAAGACCATTCTTGATTGATCGCCTGCTGGAATCCAAGGATGAACTCGTCCTGGAAAACCTGCTTCAGGTCACGCGCTACGGCCGTGCGTACGTCGTCGGGTGGTGGCGCGTTGCCGTCGGTGTTGACTGAACCCAGCTGCGCACCCAGTACCGGTGCCAGATACGGGTCACCCGTGACTGGATCTGCTTTCGTGACAAAGCCATCCAACAAATAGTATGTGTGCTCATCCGTGGTACCACCGCCGAAATAGTCGGTGATCTTGTTGGTCATTGGGATGTAGTAGCGGCCTGCATTGCCGAACAGCTTGGTGGTGCCGTCACCCTTCACGTCCCAACTGAACCCAAGGCGCGGCGAGATCATGTCGCTGAAATCGGCTTTCGCGAACGTCGCTCCTGACGCGAGCGTGTTTTCGAACTTGTCGGCGCGCACGCCGAGGCTCAGGAGCAGATTTGGAGTGACGTTCCAGTTGTCCTCGATGTAGATTGCTTGCGCCTTGGTCGAGACCGGAGCGCCGGTAATTTTTCGGCGCGCGTCAACGTAGGCGGTATTTCCAGCGGGAACATCCGTGCCATTGGGAAGCTGACGATTCGCTGCTGCGGCTGCAAACGCTAGCAGTGTGTACCCGTCTCCATTGCCCGGATAGATCGCCGAACTGGTGGAATCCATGACTTCCTGGTCCGCGCCAAAGCGCAGTAGGTGGTCACCCAGCGTCCATTCAAAATCCAGCCGCGCCGCCTCACGCCTGTCGTCCCGGCTACTGATGCTGCTGTTGCTCGGGTGACAACCCAAGCGTCCGGCCACGTCGCCGAACACAGACTTATAAGTACCGCCAACGGACATTATGTTGCACGTTGCATCCGAGGGACTGCCGCCGCTAGAGCTGCGCTCATTGACGCCGTACATGGCCTTGGCAACGAAGTTGTCCGTCAGATGACCGGTATAGGTAAGCGACCAGTTGTCACCGCCCGAACCGGCGTAGCTTTCGCCGTACTTCTTGCCAAGTGTCGCGGTATCCCAGGTGTAGCCATAGTTGGTGGTGTTCGAATCTGCCTTGTCGGAAAAGGCAAGGAACTCGACTAAATGATTGTCGCTGATTCGCCAATCCAGCTTGGTGCCCCAGAAGTCATTTGCACTCCTGGTGTACCAGGCCTCCTCGGTGTCAACGTCCCGCGGGTCGCTTTTGCGGTTCTCATACATGGCAAAGAAGAACAACTTGTCCTTGACGATTGCGCCAGACGCCCAAACGTTGGCCTTGTAGAACGGACCGCCGTCCCGGCTCGTGCGATCACGCTCGACAATCTTGCCGTCGTCGAAGAAGCGATCTTTCCGGTCTGACTGCCACGCCCGCGGCTCGGCAGTGAATTGCGCGCCGGCATGGAACTCATTGCCACCCGATCGCGTGACCGCGTTGATCACACCACCAGTACTCCTGCCGAACTCTGCCGAATACCCGCCGGTCTTGACCTGGAATTCTTCGTAGAAAGCGAACGGCACGGATGAAAAGCCTTGCCGGCGATAAGGGTCAGTCACGTTCAGGCCATTGATGTAAGCCACGTTCTCCGCCACCGACGAACCACCAAAGCTGAGTCCGCCAAAGGATGATCCCGATGCGATGACACCCGGCGCGAGCAGCGCAACCGAACTCAAGCTCTGATCCACCGGCAATCGGCTCAGTTCCGCCCGGGTGATGTTGGTGGCAGACTCCGTCGAATACACGTCGACCCTGTTAACGACTCGGTCCCCGCGCACCTGAACAGCCTCCAGGTTGACCATACCGTCATTGCTCAGGTTTACCGTCGTGGTGCCACCCAGTGACACGCTGAGGGAGACCGGCGCACCGTTACCTGAGGTCAGGCTGTAATTGCCCGGCGGCAATTGTCCGATGCGATACGTTCCATCAGCATTGACGGTGACAGTACGGCTCGCCCCATTTGCACTATTAGTGACGGTGACTACCTCGCCGGCATTGGCGCGCCCTGCCACCGAACCGGTGGTGCTCTGCGCGAACGCTGGAGCGATGACCAGCGATGACAGGCATAACCCCATCGCGATGCTGATGGCGGATTTACGCAAGATGTGGGTGTTGCTCATAACCTCTCCCCGGTCGTTTTTGATGGTTGTGGCGTGGCGACGAAGTCGTAGTCCCACTGGTCGAAATACAGGTTACCGCCGGACCATTCGGCTTCGCCGCGTTGCAGGTCGACGGTTTCGGAACGTGCAAAGCGTTTGGCCGGCACCAGCGGCCGGCCGTAGTCATCATTGAAGGCGACGCGGTAGCCATCCAGGCCGCCCAGGTAGAACCCCGCAACAGCTGGATCGGTGGCGTCAAGACGGCCGAACGTCACATCCATCGGCATCCAGCCATAGGGCGCGATGTACAACTGGCCCCAGTCGTGCAGGTTCCAATAGGACTGCACGCCGCCGTTGTCAGCGAACATCATTCCCGACTGCCAGCGTGCGGGTATGCCATTGAGTCGCAGCAGCGTCATCAACAACAGCGTCTGTTGGCCGCAGTCGGCGTGGCCGGCATGCAGCGCGTAGTCGCTTATGTTGCTGATGGTTGAATACTCCCGCGCGCCAGCCCACGGAATTTGGTCTACGGCCGCGAAAAGTTTTTGCGCGATGCGCCATGGATTGGTTTCATCTCCAACGACGCGCTTGGAGAATGCCTTCAAGTCGTCGGTAAACACGATATGCGGCGGACGCTGCGCAAGGAATTGCGCAAGTCCCGGCGTCATCGTGGGTGCCACGACGTTGTCTGCATCCACATCCATATGACGTGCACTGACAGTGACGTCATAGGTGATCGAAAATTCCGTGGGTTGCCCCGCTACCGCAGCCTTCTCAAAATGCACGGTGCGCTGCAACGTGGACTCTGGCGCGACGGCATGCGTGGCAGGCTCACTGGAAAGCAAGTGGATATCGCCCTGCTGGCCAGGACTCGAACGCGGGTAAGGGATCCAGGCGCTGACCATCTCGCCGGTGGGTACCGCATCGGCATCCACGGTCAGCGACTGGGTAATGCGCATGCGTCTCGGCAGCACACTACTCACATCGTTCAACCGCGCCGCATCGACCACGGCACCATGATGAGCATTGGTGGCCTGCAATGGACTTTCGACGAAAGGCTTCGGCTCGGCGCGACGTGCACGTGCGTCCGCACTGAGCCGGAACAGATTAGATGCAGCGCGATTGAAGTACAGCCGCTTGCCATCGATATCCATGCGTTCAAGCAAACCCTGCCCGTCCCACCGCGCAAACTCCGCATCGGCAAGATCGGGAATCTGTTGACGCAGGCGCTCCCGCACTTGTGCGGCATCCTGATCGAAATCAATCGCGATACGACGCATGCGTTCACGCTGGAACGCCAACGCCCTCGCGTCCAGTAGCGAGGCATCAGATAGCGCCGCTGCGATCGCAGCGTGCGCACCGGAAAAATCGCCTTGGTCAATTTGCGTAACGACTGCCCTGACGACAGGGCTGCCGGAATACCCCGCACCCGTAGCCACGGATGCACGATCCGTTGAGTCGTGGTCGATGGCGTCGGGGCCGATGGAGTCGGGGCCGTTAGCAGCAACTGCAAGCGTCGCCGTCACGCCGCCAACCAATAACAAAGCAAACGGCAGGGCACGCATATGCCGTTGACGCGACGCATGACGTGGCGACGGCCTGACGATGGCAACATGGCTTGGAACATCACGCACCAGAAGCGTCCCCGACGATCCGTGTAGTGATGCCTGTGTAGCATGCAGTCAGGGGCTGGTCAATAATTTATTCTTGGAGTATAAATTTACTGAATCAGTTATTCCGCACCGCACAATCACTTTGCTCTCGGGCTGGTCCACAGTGCGACTTTGGGCGCAATCAATGAATGGATGCGAAAACATGAGTGAGCACTGCAGTCACGCCACCGCACGCACGCGACCGCCGACATCGAGCTCGCGCACGTTGGCGCTGGCCACGGCGCTGGCACTGGCTACGTTCGCTACTGGCTGCGCCAGTCAAAGTGTCGCTGACACGCGCATCGAGACCCTGCCGCAAGCCGTGCTGGGTATCCCGGGCGTCAGCGAAGCCCAACTAGATCCAAGCTTCTGGATCCAGCGCCAGCCCGCTGCCGATACGGTGTTGCTGGATGCCGCAACGGTCACCACACGCAACGCGGATTTGTTTGCCCGCGATGCATCGATGCACGACCTCAGCGCTATCCCGTCAACGCTATCCGGCACGCAGGTGCGTGGCTGGATTGAAGCCATGTCCGCGCGGCCGACGCGCACGTTGTACGACATGCAGGGCGAGCAAGTCACGCCTTCCGCACTGGATGGATTTGCTGCAAGTCTTGCGCTGAACGCCATCCCGGCCAGCCAGTCCACCCGCTTCGGCTTGGTCGTCGCGCGCGCTCCGATGCGCAGCTTCCCCACGCTTCACCGGGTGTTCTCCAGGCTGGGCGATACCGACATCGACCGTTGGCAGGAGAGCGCCGAGTTCCCCGGCACGCCGGTAGTGATCGCGCATGCCTCTGCCGATGGCAATTGGCTGTTTGTCATCAGCCCACGTTATGCGGCATGGATGCCGGCACAGTTTGTCGCAGAAGGGTCACGTGACAAGGTGCTGGGTTACTACAAGGACAGCGGGCCTTACCGGGCGATCACCGGCGCCAAACCGCAGCTGGTTTACACACCGGACAACGCTGCATTGTCCGAACTGCAACTGGACATGGGCACGCGTTTGCCTGACATCGGCACCACCACTGCTGCGACCATCCAGAGCCAGGCGCCCGCCTACCACTGGACCGTGAGCGTGCCGCTTCGGTTCGACGACGGAAACCTCGGTTTCGCACTGGCGCTGCTGCCACGCAGCGAAGACAGTCACCTCGGCCCGTTGCCACTGACCCGCGCCAACATCATCAACCAGGCCTTCAAGTTCCTCGGCGAACGTTATGGCTGGGGCCACGACTACAACAGCCGCGACTGCAGCGGTTTCGTGTCGGAAATTTACGCCAGCATGGGTTTGATCCTGCCGCGCAACACCAGTGCGCAAGCGGTCAGCCCGGTGTTCAAACGCCGCCATTTCGAAGCCGGTGATGCGCGCAGCAAGCGCATGGTCGCGATCAACGCACTGGACGTGGGCGACCTCATCTACATTCCCGGCCATGTGATGATGTTCATCGGCCGCATCGGCGATACCCCGTACGTGATCCATGACACCAATGGCGGCACAGTGCGGGACGCAAACGGCACTCTGCGCTCACTGAAACTCAATGGCGTCTCGGTCACTCCGCTGACGGCACTGCATTTCGATGCTGACACTGACTACATCGACCGCATCACCAATATCGTGCGCGTGGTCCAGACCCCATGAGCCGCACCCTAATCAGCGCAACCAGATGAGCCCTGCCCCATGAAGATCACCGAAATCCGCTTCGGCATGTTGCGGGTCCCGCTGAAGACCGCCTTCAAGACTGCGCTGCGTACCGTGGAACAGGTCGAGGACGTGGTGGTGATGGTGCATACCGACACAGGGCACGTCGGCTATGGCAGCGCACCTGCGACGGCCGTCATCACTGGCGATACCCATGGCTCGATCATGGATGCGGTGCGCTATTACATCGCGCCGCGCGTGATCGGCCAAGAGATCGCCGACCTCAATCGCATCACCCAGCTGGTGCAATCGGCGATGGAGAAAAATACCAGCGCCAAGGCTGCGGTGGAGATCGCGGTCTACGATCTGTGGGGCCAACTGTACGGCGCGCCGCTATACCAACTGCTCGGCGGTGGCGACCCGGCCATCACCACCGACATCACGATTTCCGTGGACTACATCGACAAGATGGTGGCCGACTCGATGGCGGCGGTTGAACGTGGCTTTGAATCCCTGAAGATCAAGGTTGGCAAGGATATCGGCGTCGACATCGAGCGTACGAAAGCCATCCACGCCGCCGTCGAGGGCCGCGCCTTGCTCCGGCTGGACGCCAACCAGGGCTGGACGCCCAAGCAGGCGGTGTATGCACTGCAGACGCTTGAAGATGCTGGCGTGAAACTTGAGCTCGTCGAACAACCCGTCAAGGCGCATGACCTGGAAGGCCTACGCTACGTGACCGAGCGCGTGCACACGCCGGTCATGGCGGATGAGAGTGTGTTCGGCCCGATGGAAGTGATCGAACTGATCCGCATGCGCGCCGCCGACATCGTCAACATCAAGCTGATGAAAACCGGTGGTATTTCGAATGCAGTACGCATCGCGGATATCTGCGGGTTGTACGGCGTGGATTGCATGATCGGCTGCATGCTGGAATCCAGCATCGGCGTCGCGGCAGCGGTGCACTTGGCGGTGGCGAAGTCGGACGTGATCACCAAGGTCGACCTGGACGGTCCTTCGCTATGCCGGTTCGATCCGGTTGCCGGTGGCGTCATTTTCAACGAGTCGGAGATCAGCATCACCAATGCCCCGGGCCTTGGCATCACCGGCATCGACGGCCTGATGCCACTTGCCGAACGCGCAGCCTGAGGGTGACGATGTCGGCACTGGTCAAGATCCGTTCGGAGCGCGACCGGATGTCGGCGATCGAACGCCGCATCGCCGACTTCGTACTCGACAACGCGCACTTGCTGCGCGACTACTCATCGCAACAACTCGCCGATGCGGTCGGCATCAGCCAGTCCAGCGTGGTCAAGTTCTGCCAGAAGCTTGGCTTCAAGGGCTACCCGGATCTCAAGCTGTCTATCAGCGAAGCTTTGTTCCGCGCCGACAACGGCAACGGCGGCACGCAACCTGTACTGGCCAAAACCCAAGACCCTGCGCGACTGGGCATTGACCTGTGGCGCTGCAAGTCGGAGGCGGAAGAGGCAACACGCCTGATCAACCCGCCCAAGGCCTTGGCCGACGTTGCGGAAGCAATCGGCAATGCGCGCACGGTGTTCATCATCGGGCTGGGCGAGGACGACATCCATGCACGCGCGTTTGCGCTGCGGCTGGCATTGCTGGGCATCCTGACCGTGCACAACTTCGATCCCGCGCACATGACCGCCAGCCTGTCCGCCGCTTCGGCAGGCGATGTGCTGCTGATGTTCTCCGAGCATGGCATGCAACCTGCCCTATGCCAGCTGGGTCGGCATTTCCGCGAACAGCAGGGCCGCTTGGTGACCATTACCCGGCACAGTTCCAACGCACTGCGAGCGCAGGCCGACGTGCAATTGCTGGTGTCGGCGCACGACGAGCGTCCACATATCGAACCGCTGTTGTATCACTCGGCGCTCAAACACCTACTGGATCGGGTGTTCATTCTCCTATGCGATGCCGATGGCCAGCGCCGCACACGCCTGCAGGAAACCATGGCGCGCATCCAGCCACTGCTCGCATCCTGACGGGTGACAAGAAAAGGGCTCAGAGTGAATTTTGCGCCGCACGAACTAGACTCGACCTTGCAAGCCTCATTGCAAAACTTCACTCTGAGCCCTTTTCTGCGCATGCTTGCCGGCATCGCAGTCACTTCCGCGACATCTTCCCGGAGCCACATCACCATGCCGATCCGCCGGACCGCAGCATTCTTGTTGCTCCTCTTGCTGGCCACTGCCTGCGCGCATTCGCCGTCGCCTGATTCAAGCAATGCCGCGCGCCCTTGGGCCGGTGCCGGCCAGATGGTGCTGGTCACCACCGCCGACTGGGACAGCACCAGTGGTGAGTTGCGACGCTATGAGCGCAACGGCAGTGGCTGGACGCAAGTTGGCGATGCCAGCAGCATAATAGTTGGGCGTACCGGAACCGCTTGGGGTATCGGCTTGAACACCGAACATGGCGAAGGCCCGGTGAAGCGCGAGGGCGATGGCAAGGCGCCCGCTGGCGTATTCTCGATCGGCCCCGCGTTCGGCTATGCCGACAGCGCGCGCACCGGCCTTACCTACAAGGCAATGGGCCAAAACGATTGGTGCATTGATGTGCCCGCTTCGAACTACTACAACCAGATCATCGACCGCAGCCTGGTCAAGGCGCCGCTGCTGGATCAATCCAGCGAGCCGATGCGCCGCGACATCCATGCCGATGGCGACCAGCGCTATCGCGAGGGTTTCGTGATTGAACACAACGCGGCCAATACGCGAAACGCTGGCAGCTGCATCTTCGCCCACCTGTGGAGCGCGCCAGACACCACCACGGCAGGCTGCACCGCAATGGCCCCGGCCAGCATGGACACGCTGCTGGCGTGGCTGGATGAGAAGCGCAAACCAGTGTTCGTGCAGCTTCCGCAAGCGCAATACATGCAGCTTCGTACTGCATGGAAGCTGCCAGCCATCACCAGCACGGAGCACGCACGATGAGCCAGACCAAACGCGTGATGGCCGGCTTGGTGGCCGGCATCGTGCTCGGCATATTGCTAGCTTGGCAATCACCGGATCTCGGCCTGCAAATTGCGACCATCGTCGAACCATTCGGCAAGCTGTGGCTGAATGCGTTGCAGATGACCGTCGTGCCGCTGGTGTTTGCGCTGGTGGTGGTGGGTATCAACCAAGCCAGTGATGCGGCCCACTCCGGCCGGGTCGCG
Organism: Lysobacterales bacterium; assembly: GCA_038242955.1. GTDB lineage: Bacteria > Pseudomonadota > Gammaproteobacteria > Xanthomonadales > Xanthomonadaceae > Thermomonas. Next base: position 29,394 of record JBBSRO010000017.1, on the reverse strand, counting down.
AAAAGCGCCATCCTGACATTTCTCCTCCTGCTTACTGCCGCCGCGGTGATGACTGCGGTACTTGCACCTTTGGTGCTTTCAATGATTCAACCGGATCCCGCAGTCGCTGCCGCAATCGGCGGGCACATCGCGGCGCAGCCGCAGCTCGGCGGTAGTGGCTGGGCTGATTCGCTCCTCGTCATCATCCCAAGCAACGCGATTGCAGCAGCAGCCGCCAGCGCGATGTTGCCGTTGGTGACCTTCGCGTTGTTTTTCGGCTTCGCCCTGACCAGGATTGATGAAGCGCCACGCGCGCAGGTGATCGGCCTGCTCAAAGCCGTCAGCGACGCCATGATCGTGATCGTGCATTGGGTGCTGTGGGCGGCGCCGGTGGGCATATTCGCACTGGTGTTCGCGCTCACTGCACGCGCAGGTCTGAGCGTGCTTCAGGCGCTGGGCATTTACATCCTGTTGGAGTGCGCGCTGTACACGCTTGCGATCGCGCTGCTGGTTGGCGTGGCGGTAACCTTTGGACGCCAACCCGTTGGACATTTCCTGTCGGGCCTGATCCCGGTGCAGGCGGTGGCAGCGAGTACTCAGTCATCGCTGGCCACCCTGCCGGCGATGCTGGACAGCGCGCAGAACAAGCTTGGCTATCCCGCGCGAGTCTCCGGCTTGGTACTGCCGATGGCAGTGTCGTTGTTCCGCATCACCTCACCGATCCAGTACATCGCCACCGCCAGTTTTATTGCGTGGGCACTCGGCGTCGATCTGACATTCGCGCAACTGGCGACAGGCGTCGCGCTATCGGTGTTGGTCAGCATGGGTTCGGTTGGGCTACCCGGCCAAGCAATCTTCCTTGCCACGAACTTGCCGATTACCCAGGCAATGGGCTTGCCGATTGCACCGCTGGCGGTACTGATGGCGGTCGATGCGATCCCGGACGTGTTGGCAACTGTCGGCAACGTCACGGGCGACATGACTGCCACCTCAGTGGTGGCGACGCGAAATCCGGATGCGCAGGCGGAAGTGGGATGACGGCTTTGTCAGCTTGCGCAGCGCAACCCATGGTCAAGCAGTAGTCGTATGCGAGCGCTCCCCTTGACAGCATTCGCTGCACTGCAGCACAGTGCAGTCATGCACAGCCGCACAACCACGAGGACGACGATTACCACCGGCACCAGCCCGGTGCGGTCAGTCTTGCGCGGATAAAATATCCAAACACGGCCCCGCACCTCGACAGAGGCGGGGCGGTTCAAGCCCCTTCACTGCCGCGATGCGAGGCCCTCCAGGAGCCTCGATGAACGCGTCAATGCAAGAAGATTCCGAACCATCCAACGCTGCCAATGCCGCATGTTGCCGCGTGCACAAGTTCGGTGGCAGTTCGCTGGCCGACGCCACGTGCATCAGCCATGTTGCCAAGCTGATGCTGGCGGCAGACGAACAGCGGCATGCGGTCGTGGTATCGGCCATGCACGGCGTGACCGATACGTTGATCGCGCTTGGCGAGACGGCTGCACGTGGCGGCGACTGGCAAGCCGCGCTGGCCAACGTGCGCCAACGCCACATTGAAACCGCGGAATCTTTGCTTGAAGACAGTGCGTCCACAAGGCAATGGCTGGACCAACAGTTCCAGGAACTCGACGACGTCTTGCGTGCAACCGCCCTGCTCCGGCAACCGGGCAATGCAGCCTTGGCACGCATCCATGGCATGGGTGAAATCCTGTCCTCGCAGCTGCTGCATGCCTGCCTACGCGAGCTTGGTGGCGACTACGCGCGACTGGATGCGCGTCAGGTCCTGCGCGTGCGACACGGCGAACTCGGTGCCATCGTCGATTGGGACACCAGCGCAGCACTACTTGCCGATTGGCGCTTGTTGAACCCGCAACCACGCGTGGTGGTGACCGGCTTCATCGCCAGTGATGCAGATGGCCAGCCAACGGTACTCGGCCGCAATGGCAGCGATTTTTCCGCTGCGATTTTCGCGTCGCTGTTCGATGCCGATGAAGTGCATCTCTGGAGCGATGTCGATGGTGTGCTGTCGGCCGACCCGCGGTTGGTTCCTGAAGCCGTTTCACTGCCCGCCTTGAGCTATCGGGAAGCGTGCGAACTCGCTTATTTCGGTGCCAAGGTCATTCATCCACAAACGATGACCCCGGCGATGGTACGCGGCCTGCCATTACTGATCCGCAACACGTTCAACCCCGGTTTCGCAGGCACCCGCATTGATGCGAAAGGCGGCAGCGAAGCCGATGACGATGGCCCAGTAAAGGGTCTGACCCTCAACACCGGACTGGCCATGGTCAGCTTGGAAGGTGCTGGCCTAATCGGTGTGCCCGGCACCGCAGAACGCGTGTTCGCTGCCCTGCATGCAGCACGGATTTCGGTTGTGATGATTTCGCAGGGCTCATCGGAACATTCGATCTGCACCGTGGTGCGAGAACCTGATGCCGTGCGCGCACATGCTGTGGTCTTGGATGCATTCGCACGCGAACTTGCCAGTGGCCAGGTGCATGGTGTGCAGTTGGTCAATGACATTAGCGTATTGGCCGCCGTTGGTGATCGCATGGCCGGCACGCCAGGCGTGGCCGCGCAGTTATTCGGCGCACTGGCGCGGGCACGGGTGAACATTCGTGCGATTGCGCAGGGCTCATCGGAACGCAATATCTCCGTCGCCATTGCAGCCAGTGATGCCACCCGCGCACTGCGCACCGCGCATGCGGCCTTCTGGTTGTCGCCACAAACGATTGCACTCGCGGTGATCGGACCGGGCAATGTCGGCGCTGCCCTGCTCGATCAGTTGCAGGTCGCGCTGCCGCGATTGCGCAGGGATGCAAACCTCGATCTGCGACTTCGTGCCCTGGCGACCAGCAGCAAGACTTGGCATTGCGAATTCCGTGGCGATGAAGACTGGCGCCTGCGCATGCAGGCCGAGCCCACCGCCACCGACCTGGCTTCCCTCGGCACCCACTTGCTCGACACCCACATGCCGCACGCGGTCATCGTCGACTGCAGCGCAAGCAATGCGGTAGCCGAGCACTACCCGGCATGGCTGGCGGCCGGGGTCCACGTCATCACACCCAACAAGATGGCGGGTGCCGGACCGCTGGAACGCTACATCGCGATCCGCGAGGCACGTGCGGAAAGCGGTGCGCGCTTCCGATACGAGGCCACCGTGGGCGCAGGCCTGCCCGTCATCCAGACGTTGCGCGACCTGCTCGACACCGGTGACGAACTGATCGCCATTGACGGCATTCTCTCCGGCACCCTGGCTTGGCTATTCAACAAGTTCGATGGCAGCAAGTCATTCTCCGAACTGGTGCGCGAGGCGCATGCGCTGGGCTATACCGAACCTGACCCGCGCGACGACCTGTCCGGCATGGACGTGGCGCGCAAGCTCGTCATCATGGGCCGTGAAGCGGGGCTGCCGCTGTCGCTCACCGACGTGCAGGTGCAGGGGCTAGTGCCGGGTGCGCTGCTGGATGCCGACCGCGATGCGTTCATGGATGGACTGGTCGCATTGGATGCACCGATGCAAGCTGCACTCGATGCCGCGCGCGCCAAGGGCTGCGTGCTGCGTTACGTGGCGCGCCTGGAAGCCGACGGCAATGCCAAGGTTGCGTTGCAGGAGCTGCCGAATGAACATGGCTTCGCCCACCTGCGACTGACTGACAACTGCGTGCAATTCACCACGCATCGCTATCGCGACAATCCGCTAGTAGTGCAAGGCCCAGGCGCCGGACCAGAAGTCACCGCCGCTGGCGTGTTCTCCGATCTTCTGCGGCTGGCATCAAGCCTCGGAGCACGGCTATGAGTACTATTAGCGAAAAAACCGTGCGGGCATTTTCGCCCGGCTCGGTCGGCAATATTGGCGTTGGCTTCGACATCATCGGCCACAGCATCGCCGGTATCGGTGACATCGCCACGGTGCGTCGCATCGATACACCAATCGTGCGCATCAAGGAAATTCGCGGCACCGTCACCGACCTGCCGCTGGACGCCGAGCGCAATACTGCTGGCGCCGCCTTGATCTCACTGCGGGCCGCGCTGGAGCTGACGTTCGGATTCGAGGTCGAGCTCGACAAGGGCATTCCGCTCGGTTCGGGCCTCGGCGGTTCTGCAGCTTCCTGCGTCGCCGCCTTGGTCGCAGCGAATGCCTTGCTGGATGCGCCGCTGGATGTGCATGCGTTGTATTCGCACGCATTGGCTGGCGAAGCGGTCGCCAGTGGCGGACTACATGGTGACAACGTCGGCCCGATGCTGCTGGGCGGACTGGTGCTTGCCACCGCAGATCGCATGACCCGCATCAATGTGCCGGCGAGTTGGCATTGCGTAGTCGTGCATCCGCACACCGTGCTGGAAACACGCGAGGCACGTGCCGCACTCGCCGGTCACTACGCGCTGCGCGAATTCGTCGCGCAAAGCGCGCAGCTAGCGCAGGTGCTGCTGGGCTGCGAACGCGGCGACGCAGCACTGGTCCGCGCCGGATTGAACGATGTCCTCGTCGAACCACGCCGTGCACCACTGATCACCGGCTTCGCCGAAGTGAAAAAAGCCGCACTGGATGCCGGCGCGATGGGTGCCAGCATTTCCGGTGCTGGCCCCAGCGTGTTCGCCTGGTGCGAGGATCGCGACGCGGCTCAACGCACAGGCGTTTCAATGGCTACTGCGTTCGCGGCGGCAGGCTTTGCCAGTGACGTGCATGTCACCCCGATTGCCGGCCCAGCCGCGAGTGTTCTGGCATGAGCGATGCGCGCTTGAAGCAAATAAGTACGCGTGGCATCGCGCCTGCAGTAAACATCAGCAGCGCGATTGGAGCTGGCCCCGCGCCAGACGGCGGGCTGTACATGCCGGAATCCTTCCCCAGCTTCACGCCGGACGACTTCGCTGCAGACACCACCTTGGTCGATGTCGCCTATCGACTGCTGCAACCGTTTTTCGCTGGCGATGTCCTCGAAACCTCGCTGCATGAGATCTGCCGCAGCGCATTCGCGGTTGAGCCACCGTTGCGTCCATTCGGTACGGCTGACGACTACATCCTCGAGCTATTCCATGGCGCAACTGCCGCATTCAAGGACTACGGCGCAGGCTTTCTGGCCGCGTGCCTGTCCGCGCTGCCGCAGGGCGATAAGCCACTGACCATAGTTGTGGCCACATCGGGCGATACAGGCGCTGCAGTCGGCGCGGCATTCCACGGCAGGCCGGGCGTGCGCGTCGCGATCCTGTATCCGGATGGCCGCGTCTCACCACGACAGGCGCACCAGCTGGGCTGCTTCGGCGACAACGTGCGCGCGTTCCGGGTCAAGGGTAGTTTCGACGACTGCCAACGGCTAGCCAAGGATGTGCTGGGTGATGCCGGCTTCCGTGAGGAAGTGCCGCTCGGATCCGCCAACAGCATCAGCATCGGCCGCCTGCTGCCGCAGATGGCGTATTACGCACACGCATCACTTTGTCATTGGCGCGCTACCAGCCGCCCATTGAATGTCGTGGTGCCCACCGGCAACCTCGGCAATGCAGTCGCTTGCCTGCTCGCAAGGCGCTGCGGCTTGCCCGTCGGCGACGTAGTGCTGGCGAACAACGCCAACGACGCTCTGGCGCGATTCTTCGACGGCCAGGATTACCGACCGCTCCCCACAATTGCGACGATTGCCAATGCAATGGATGTCGGCGCACCCAACAACTTTGAGCGGCTGCAATGGCTGTATCCAGATGCGTCCGCGCTGCGCGAGGCTGTCAGTGCCGATACCGTCAGCGATACCGATATACGCCAGACCATCATCGATGCGCATACGCGCTTAGGGGAAACCATCTGCCCCCACACCGCGTGCGCGCTCGCCGTGCTGCAGCGCTTGCGCAAACGCGGCGTCGAGGGCGACTGGTGCGTCGTAGCCACCGCGCATCCAGCAAAATTTCCGGAAGTCGTGGAGCCGTTGATTGGGGCAGAGGTTCCGATTCCAGCTGCACTTGCGGCAATGCTGGCGAAACCAAGCCATGCCGATGCGATGGCAAACGACGGGGATACGCTTCGGCAGGTTCTGCGCGCTTGGTGATTGCGTGATTCGCAGGCAAAAAGAAACCCGCCGAAGCGGGTTTCTGAACTGGTGCAAATCAAGTGACAAGAAAATGAGATCTCTCTGCATTGCAGAGATCTCAATCGTCTATCAAAGCAGACTCGGCTCGTTGTTGAAGTGGCTGCGATGCATCTCGCTGGTTGAGATGAAGGATGAATCATTCGCCCCGGCAATGGACATGGCACTTACCAAACGCTGGTAATTGCTTGCAGCGTCGGCTTGCACCTCTGACGCAGGTGAGGCGCTGCCAAAGATCGGATCGGATCTGGAAGGCGCCTCATTAGCAAACGTATTGCTGAGTGATTGGTAAAAATCGTCGACTCCGTTTTGCAAGTCTTGTTCGGACGGACTCAACAATATCGCTAGGTCCTGCGTAACCTGTCCTGCAGGCTGGCCCATCAATGATTGATTCAAATTCAATGAACCCAGGACCTCCAGCGGTGCCTGGAAAGGCTCATTCGTAGAAGAGTCAACCAGTCGCCGTAGCCAATCGGAAACCTGATCTTCCATCGGTACGGGTACAGAGCCAACTGGCATGATTTCAGCAGCCATACCCAAAGGTGTCACATTGCCTGAGGGCCTACCTGCAAGAAGCGCTGCGACTTGGTTGTCTTCGCCAGCCAGCAAACTTCCACCACCCGTGGAAACCCACGTGCTCGCGAAGACCGAAGCCAACTGGGTTTGATAGGACGGCGAAAGCGTGGTCTGACCAAACGCCGGTTTCGTCAGGCTTGCCATCGCTGTGACCAAATCCTGGACATTGGCAGCACTCAACATCATGTTGCCAGCAGCAGTCCGTATCTCTTCGACACGGTATTTGCTGCCCAGATACCAGTCCTTGATGATCAGCTTGTCGTATGTACCAATTATGCTGATCTCCAGATTGTTGCTTGCACTGGGCTTGGCGAACCAAAGCTGGTCGAACGCAACACCCGACAGGAACTTGGCCACGTCCATCTGACCGGATGCCGAATCGTTCTCGACAACCGTGTCAGACCCATAGCCGCGCGCCATGAGATAGGTGTCTTTGCCAGTACCGCCCGTCAAAGTATCCGTACCTGCCCCGCCATCCAGCACGTCGTCACCCGCTGCCGCGCTTAACGTGTTGTTTCCGGCGTTACCGGTCAAATAGTTATTACTGGCATGGCCTGTGCCGTTGATATTGGCTGTTCCAGACAATGTCAGATGCTCGAGATTGGTACTGAGCGTATAAGTCACAGCTGCAATGACGGTATCGCTACCTTGGTTGGCCTGTTCGGTCACCACGTCACCACTGACATCAACGAAATAGATGTCATCACCAGTACCGCCCACCATCGTATCAATGCCAGCACCTCCATCCAGCACATCGTTACCGGCACCTCCAGTCAGCGTGTTCTTGCCGGAGTTGCCTATCAGCACATTGTCAAGAGAATTACCGGTGCCATTGATAGCTGCCGTGCCGGTCAACGTCATGTTTTCGACATTGTTCCCAAGCGTATATGTCACCGATGACTGGACCAAGTCGGTACCTTCGCCAGCAAGTTCGGTCACTACATCGCCCGTAGCATTAACGACATACGTATCGTTTCCAACTCCGCCAATCATTGTGTCGTTGCCGGCCCCACCATCAAGAATATCGTTACCAGCGTAACCGCGAAGCGTGTTCGCACCAGTGTTGCCGACGATCACGTTATCAAGCTCATTTCCGGTTCCAGTCAGCGCGGAAGAGCCTGTCAGCGTCAGGTTCTCCACATTGTTGCCAAGTGTGTATGTCACGCTCGACTGGACAAGATCCGTGCCTTCATTTTCCAGTTCAGTGACAGAATCCCCGACGTTATCGATCACATAGGTGTCGTTACCTTCCCCACCTAGCAATGAATCGGCTCCGGCACCGCCATTGAGGCTGTCGTTGCCCGCGCCGCCGACCAAGGTATTGGCGGCGCCATTACCTGTCAGGACATTGTCCAGCGCATTGCCAGTGCCATTGATCGCTGCTGACCCAGTCAGCGTGAGTCGTTCAACGTTTTCGCCCAACGTATACGAGACAGAAGCATTGACTAGATCGTTGCCTTCACCGGCAATCTCGACAATGACATCCTGATTGTCATCAATGGTGTAGGTGTCATCTCCAGGCCCACCCTCGAGTCGGTCGCTACCCACCCCGCCGTACAACGTGTCATTACCGGCTTCACCAAGTAGGCGGTCATCACCCGCCGCGCCGTTGAGCGTGTCATTACCGCCACCACCGAACATCAGGTCCTTGCCAGCGGTACCGTTCAATGTATTGGCACTGGATGTACCTTGCACCACATTATCGTAACCGCCCATCATCGCCTTCTGGTTCATCTGCGCCGTAGTCAGCCCTGATCCGCCATTTGGTCCAACATAATCAAGCGCCAAGTCTCCGCCCAAGAAGTGGTTAATCACCCGGACGCCCTGTGCCGGATTGTTGTCGACCAAGATGATCAGGTCATTGCCGTCTTGCGAGAAGAACATGCGACTGATGGTGACGTCGCTCGGGAAGAACAGGTTATCGGTACCGCCACCCGTGTTGTCGATGGTATCGAGTCCGCCACCCCACATATAGTTGTCGTTGCCAGCACCGCCAATCAACTGGTCATCGCCATCCTGGCCGGCAAGGGTATCGTTGCCATCGCCACCTTCCAGCGTATCGTTGCCCGTATTGGTGTCGTTACCCAGACCACCGGCTAGGTAGTCGTTGCCGGCACCGCCTTGCAGCTTGTCGTCCCCAGCATTGCCGAAGAGGTGATCGTCGCCACCTAAGCCACGGATCCAATCCTTGCCTGTCCCGCCGACCAGAGCCGTGCCGTTCTGATCCGGACCCTCGGTCCCGTCCATGACGGTATCAAAGCCGGTGCCTCCGGCTGTCACCTTGGCATTGATCTGGGCGGTGGTCATGTAATAGCTACCAGGCGCGCTGGGTTGGACATAATCAATCGCCCAGTCACCACCCAGGAAGTGGTTAAGCACTCTAGCCACAGGCGCCGTCTCATCCCCATCCACGATGATCAATAGATCATTGCCGTTCCGCTTGAACGATATCTGGCTTGTGCTGATATTTTCCGCGAAGAAGATCCCGTCGAAGCCTCCACCGGTGTTGTCGATCAGATCGGTCTCGCCATCCATGGTCAGCACATATTTGTCGTCACCAAGGCCGCCTATCAAGCTGTCACTGCCCGCACCACCCCCGAGTTGATCAGCGCCGTCACCACCGTTCAACTGATCAGTGCCTTCGCCGCCGTCAAGGTAGTCGTTACCGCTACCGCCAAGCAGAACGTCGTCACCTTCGCCGCCGAAGAGCGCATCGTCACCACCCAGCCCTTCGATCAGATCGTTGCCGTCCAGCCCCAACGAACTGTTGTTACCGGCGTTACCGATAATGTGGTTGTCCAGATCGTTGCCGTGGCCAGTAGTTACACCACTGCCAAGGATCAGGTTCTCGATGTTATTGGTAAGGATGTAGTTAGTTTCGTAGTGGCGCTCAATGGTATCGATGCCCGCGTCATCACCTTCTTGGACGTTGTCGCCTGCCTCATCTTCGATGTAGTAATCATTACCCGCGCCACCGGCCATGTTATCTGCACCGGCCAGGCCATCCAGCACATTGTTGCCGCTGTTTCCCCTCAGGAAATTGTTTCCGTTATTGCCGGTGGCTGTCAGATCGGCCGTCCCCGCCAGCTCGATGTTTTCCAGAACATCGTTAAGGACGTAGTTGATGCTGGATTCCACGGTGTCATTACCCTCGCCGGCAAGCTCGACGATCACATCGCTCGCGTTATCGACAACATAGGTATCGTCTCCGTCGCCGCCGATCATCTGATCGGCACCGGCGCCGCCGTCCAGACGGTTGCCATTGGCGTTGCCCACCAGCACGTTGTCCAAGCCGTTACCGATACCGGTATTTGCCCAACCCGTGAGCACCAGTTTTTCGACATGGCTCGGCAAGGTGTAATCAGACGACGCCTCGACGGTGTCATAGCCTTCATTCGCCAGTTCCGTCACCACATCATCGGAACGATCCACGATAAAGGTGTCGTCACCCGCGCCACCGATCAGGGTATCTACACCGCCGGCACCATCCAGCACGTCATTGCCAGCGCCGCCCGTCAGGATGTTGCTACCAGCATTGCCAATGAGGCGGTCATTGGCGGAACCACCAGTGGCATCAATGTTCGCATTACCAATCAAGCGCAGGGTCTCGACGTTCGCGGGCAGCGTAAAGCTAACCGTGCTCTCGATAGTGTCGGCACCTTCACCTGCAGTTTCGACCACCGTATCGCCCACGGCATCTACACGGTACCGGTCATCGCCACTCCCGCCAGCCAAGCTATCGGCACCTTCGCCGCCGTCAAGGGTGTCGTTGCCGACACCTCCTTGCAGGATGTCCGCGCCCTCACCACCGAACAACTGGTCATCGCCAGCATCGCCGGCTAGCGTATCGTTACCTTCATCGCCGTACAGCACATCGTTGCCATCACCGCCGGCAATCAGATCATTACCGTCATGCCCATGGACAAGATCGTTTCCAGCTAGCGCGTTGATGACATTGTCCAGGGCATTGCCCAGAATGACGTCATCTGCGGATGACGCTTTAAGAACTTCCAGATCCAACTCGACGGGCGAAATATCCCTGGCCGCTCCGTTACCTGGGTCGATTCGGATGCCGCGCAGCGCCAGACCGGTATCTGGGGCGAAGAACTGCTCCAAACGAATTTCGTCATCGGCACTGCTGGTGAATAGGACGACCAGACTGGTACCGTCACGTCGGAAATACACTTCGCTCAACAGCAGGTTGGAGACGTAGATTGTGCTGTGTCCCTCGACATCCAGAATGGTGTCCTTGCCGTCCCCACGAGCGAAGTAATAGCGGTCATCGCCAAAACCGCCTTCAAGCCGATCCTTGCCTGTGCCGCCTACGAGTTGGTCGTCTCCAGCATCACCTAGCAAGTTATCGTCACCCTCGCCACCCAGCAACAAATCCCCGCCATAGCCGCCGTATAGTTGGTCGTTGCCTGCTCCGCCATCCAGAGCGTCATCGCCATTGCCTCCTTCCAGCACATCGTTACCGTCAGCGCCTAACAACGTATCGTTGCCTTCCTCCCCATACAGGCGGTCATTACCCTCGCCTCCGTCCAGCTGGTCATCGCCGGATCGGCCATAGATCGTGTCATTTCCCGACAAGCCGCTAATTGCATCATTAGACGCGTAACCAGTCAGCGTGTCGTTTCCGGAAGTGCCGCTCAGCGCACTTGCTTTCAGCGTATCTGTATCCCAAATAGTGCCGTCCGCGAACCGCACCTCATCGATGCTGTTGGAGCCATTGCCATCCCCTGCGTAGTGCCCTTTCACGCGAATGGTGTCGCCATTGATGTGTGTCAGCACCAGATCTTCGCCGTCGCGTGTTGCGCGCATATCGCCTGCGGCAATACCTGTAGCAAATTCGATCTTGTCGAGTCGCTGCGTCTGATCGTCATAGTTTTCGATGACATCGTGACCAAAGCCCGCCGCGAACACATAAGTGTCGTTTCCAGCGCCTGCATTCAGCAGGTCGTCACCAGCACCCCCGATGAGGGTGTCATTGCCGTTGCCGCCGACGAGGATATCGTTCCCGCCCTCGCCATCCAGGTGGTCATCACCGTCGAGTCCGAACAATTGGTCGTTGCCCCCTTGAGCAAAGATTGTGTCGGCGATGATGCTGCCATACAGCACGTCGTCCCCCGGCGTAACGGGAAGCACGATGCGAGAGAGTGTGTCCTCCAATAACCAAAAGGTGCCGTCATGGAACTTGATGGTTTCAATGACACCCTCGCGCACATGTCCGTTCTCATCGAACACGTTGTCAATGCGCACTTCACCGATTTCAATGCCAATCGTTACTGTCAGGGTGATTGATGTGAGGTCACGCTTCACCGCAACATTGGACACAGCAATGCCTTCCATGAAGACGAGCTGATCCGTGCCACTGCTGTCGTAGATACGATCCTTGCCGTCTCCGGCGCGATAATAGTAGCTGTCATTACCCCCGCCTCCAAATATGGAGTCATCGCCCTTATCGCCAACGATCACTTCACCTTGGTAACCGCCGAAAAGACTGTCGTTTCCGATGGTGCCTATCACGGAGGGGGTGTTGAACAAAGGTGTGAGGTCTGGGTAAGTCGCCTGCAAATCGGCGAATGCTTGTGCAGTCTCCATGCGGAAATCAGCAGAATAGGTTCCCAGAATGCGCATGACACCGATGATCTCGCCCAGCTTGTCTAGATCTCCTGCGGTTCTTAGTGCACTTGCTGTTTGCTGAAACTCCTGCCAATCCACGATCGCAGACGAATATCCAGACGCAAATCCCGCTTTGATGGAGCTGTAGGTGACTGGATCGACCTGAACAAGCAGTTGCGCGCGTACATAGTTCTGGAATTCCTTGAACTCGGCTATCAACAATGGCGCGGCATTGCCATGCGGATTCGGATCACGCTCGCCCCAGCACCAAGTGCCTTCATAACCGCGTCCGACCAATTTCTCGAGCACGATGAGCTGGCGCGCATCCATGACATGTCCGTAGACCATGCGCGGGTCTCGGCTGTTCGGATCCACATTCGCTACGCCAGCCCACTGGAAAATCAACCCTTCCAGCATCGTATCGCGCTGGATTGGGTTTTGTTCGGCAACATATGCCTCCACAAGACCTATCAAGACGGGATCCAATGCCATCGCCTGCCGTAGGTCTGGCAAATTGCCAAACGCGCTCGCGTTGGGAAGGATAACTACATCAAGCATGTTCTCGTTTAGGGGGACCACATTGATGCGGTTCGATGTGTCAACTTGGAACCAAACGTCTGCGGTGCTAACACTCACTCCATTTGTTCGTATGGCAGTACCAACTTGCGCGTGCAGCTGACCATTGGCATCCACCGTTGTGGAATTGATCCATTGCGTATTGAAGCTTGCGATGCCCGCCTCACTCAGGGTCATCAACTCACCCGCATCAGTCCACCCATTGCTATTCACGTCACGCCAGATGCGGAGTTCGGAGAATGCTGCGTCCGTTTCATCAAGGACGCCATCCTGGTTCGTATCCAGGTCTTTGAGCGCCTCATAACCATTTGCGGCCAGCTGGCCATTCTGTAGACGCGTGTTGGTACCGAACATCTCACGACCTGTGTCAATGCGGCCATTGCCATCCAGATCGCGCACAAGAAACCCATCGTCGGAACCTGCCCACGCGGTGCTTTCCTGCATGCCGTTGGCGTCATGGTCGAAAAAGCGATTAGCGCTCAGCGCCAGCGTTTCGACACCATCGCCATCCAGGTCAATGACGATGGGTGAGGTGCGGTGTTCGGCATCACTGAAGTCAGGCTTTTCGGGCGGTAGTGGGTCTTCTGGTTCCGTCTTTAGATAGATCCCAAGATCACCATTTGTAAATTCCTCGAACGTCAGCCCGCCATTAACAATCAGTGTGTGTCCATTAAGAACATAAGTGTCACCTTTGCCGTTATAGGTATTCTCTGGATCGCCCTCTTTCCGGGAGCCTCCGGTCAGCAACATATTCCCACGGTAGACTGCTCCTCGACCGTCGGTGTCCATAACCGTGTCCTGATTATCAACATTGTAAATATCGTATCCGTCACCACCATGCAGCGTGTCCGCGTCATCTCCGCCATTAAGAAGGTCTATACCTGCGGAGCCGTAGAGCGTGTCGTTACCCCAGCCGCCATAAAGCTCGTTCTTACTAGTATCGGCATCATCAGCGCTTGACCCGGCGTAGAGCGTGTCATCGTCATCGCCACCGTAGAGTACGTCCCTGCCCGCGCCACCTCGTATGGTGTCGTTGCCATCTAAGCCGATCAATATATCATCCCCAGCACCGGCAGATATTTGGTCAGCTCCTTCGCCGCCGATTATCAGATCACTCTCTGCGTCCTGCTCTGTTGCGACTAGCAATGCGTCGCCCCCGGACTGAAGGGTTACCCGCTCAATTTTCGTATCATCGACTTTAATATTGTCCTCATCGACAAGCCACTGGCGGATACTATTTTTTAGATAGTCTTGGCCTTTATGGTCCGAGTCGACTTCGATATCAGTCAGGTTGATCTGTATTCCACCAGCCACCAAATCGATGAAGGACTGAGGCACTCCACCCGATTGGAAGTAGTAATACTCGGCCAAGGCAGCGAGCACGCCGCGATTGATCTTCTTTTCGAAGACCGTACCGCTGGTGCCGATACCCTTCAGATCGAACCCAAGCATGTCCAAGATGCCAGCGCCGCCTCCAGCTAGCAGCTGCCAGTTGTGCATTCTCGCCATGAAGTCTCCCTTGTCGAGGCGCGAATCGGCTTGATACAAGTCAGAGTCTGCAAACACGGAGAATGCTCGATTCTGCTCGACCATACCCTCGCGGAAGGACTGCGAGCGCATCACTGAACTCAACAGATCCATCGAATGAAGGTCAACGGACATCGATTTCGGGACCGATTCTGTGATCGGTGGAGTACCTACAATGTACTCGTAAGACTGTCCTATGATCGCGGGAAGCGCAGCCCTAAGTAACTCCAAAATCTCGCCATCAGTGTTGTAGCTGATGACATTGGATTCGCGCTGAGAAAACAAGGCGCCGAGGCTCGACGTATAGTCATCGAACGCACTGTTGTTGTAACCAATAGAAAATAAATATGCTTGGAGTGAGCCCAACACGACCGGGTTTCGAGCGGAGAGTTCGAACGGCGCTGGATCAAACACGGTCGCCGCCAGATTCAAGAACACTGCGAGTACAGAGGCTAGCCCGCCGCCTAGCGAATGGCCAGTTAGGCTGAATGTCGCCCCCGGATATTTCGACATTACGTCGAGTGCAAATGTCAATGCTTCGGTCATCTGGAGAGCGCCCAAGCCAGCGGCTGCAGGAATATTGGAACCCCAGTCAACTGCCTCGTTCGTACCAGCGAAAGCGATGACGACCTCTGCGCCTCTTATGTAGGCGCTGGCTGAAAATCCCCAGCCGTCATCTATCTGCCGAGCTACCTGTGTCCAACCGCCGACCAATGGTGTGTCATTGGCAGCTAGACGTGCATACACGTCCGTTGCGAGTTGCGCGTATTCGAGATTGCTTGCCATGACTCGTCTCCTAAATCCGGTTTACAGAGGATTACAAAAATTGGCTTCTTCGCTGCCCCACTTGCGAAGGACACGCTTGAATATCGGAGCTGCGCTTCGGCGCCGTTCCTCCTTGTCCACAATCGTCACGAGCCCCGGTTCGCCATTCGAACGGGGGCCAGTGAGTAAGTTGGCCGGCCGACCGATAAATCGTTCCTGAAACACAACTTGCTGCCAAGGCTGTCCATCAATGGATTGGTACTCCACATATGGAGGTATCGGGCGACCGAGTGCGTACCAAGTCTCGCAACGATAAAAAGCAACGACGAGAGACCATGTTCTTGTGGTCTGATCGTAATCAATCAGAACTGGCGCATAGACTGCCCGCCACATTGGGGGGAGGGCGAGAGCGGCCGGAGCTTGGTCGAAGGCGATCGACATCTCGGTCTGCTCCCAGCTTTGGGGACCACCCAGTTCCGAACGCGGCGTGCCGGTGGCAGTGCGCTGCACTACTAGCACCCGACCATCCTGTAGCCGCACCTCCTCAACCCACTTCAGCTGCACCTTCCCACAGCCACACAGAATAAGTGACGCCAACAGCATGAATACCCTAAGGAATCCTTGCCGACGGCTGTGCTCTACTTTCGTTCTTAATAACCAAAATTTCATAGAACATGTCATTAACTTCATCGCTCCCGCATCCCCTCACTAGTATGCTGCTGCAACGGACTTAGCAGATAATCAATCACTCGCCGCTTGCCCGTCTTGATCTCCACACTTAAATTCATTCCCGGGGTTAATTGAACCTTCACCCCATCGATCACAAGCGCCGCCTTCTGCAATCGCACCCGTGCCGGGAATATCAACCCCAGATGCTCGTCCTGCGCCGCGTCGTGCGAGACCGACTGCACCACGCCTTCCAGATAGCCGTATCGGGTGTAAGGGAAACTCTCCACTTTTACGGTGACCCGCTGGCCAGCCTTTACGAATCCAATATCCTTGTTGAGCACGGTGGCTTCCACTTCCAGCGTGTCTTCGCTGGGCACAACTGCCAGCAATGCCTGCGCGGGCGTGACCACGCCACCCACGGTATGCACGGCTAGTTGCTGCACGGTGCCAGCTACCGGCGCACGCAACTGCAACAATTTGTCGCGCTGCCCGGTCTTGGCGACTTCCGGTGTGTACTGGCCTACCTGTTCGCGCGCTTGGCGCAGTCCATCCAGTGTTTGTTGCAGGGCATCGGTTTCCAGCACATGAATTTCTTCTACAGCGCCATTGATAGCCGCCCGCAGTTCTACGCCCCGCCTGCGCTGGGTGGACACGTCCCGCTCCGCTGCAATACGTTCCTGCTCGCGCAGCAAATAATCGTGCCGGCCTACGTACTTGCCTTCCAGCAACTTGGCAAAGTCCGCAGAGCGCTCCCTGGCGATGTGCGCGTTCTCTTCCAGCGGCTTGAGGGTCGATTCCACGGTGCCCAGTTCTGCCCGCCTCTGGGCCAAGGTCGCCTGCAGGTTTCCATGGCGCGCTTGATAGGCCTGAAATTGACTGGTCGCTAGGTCACTCTCGGCGGCATAACGCATTTCCGGCAAACCGGGGTTGTCAGCTAGCTGCGGCGCACGATTGTGTGTGTACCCATCGGCCAACGCTGACAGCCGGAGTTCAGCCAGTTTGGCTGCGATTAATGCTTCGCCTGCTTTTTCAAAATCGGCCCCGGCCGCAGTGGCGTCCAGTTCGATCAGCAGGTCGCCCGCTTTCACGGCCTGTCCGTCCTGCACCAGGATGCGTTTCACGACTCCGGCCTCAAGCGGCTGGATCACCTTGGTGCGGGAGCCGACCACCGTCTTGCCCGGCGCCACCGCCACGATCTCAAGCTGGCCAATGCAGGCCCACAACAAAGCAACAGCGAAGAACGCCATGATGGTGCGCATGATCCAGCGCGATGCGGGAGAGACCGGGCTCTCGGTCAGTTCCAGATGCGCCGGCAGGAATGCCAGTTCATCCGCGCTGCGTTTGGGGGCATCCAGCGAGTCGCGTATGGACCATGCCGCCTTGGAGACCTCGGTATAACGACCCACGAATTCCCGGATGGCGGCGATCACATGTTTCATGCGACCCCCTGCTGTAGCTGGTGCAGGCGTGCGTAGTGACCGCCGGGGCGATCGACCAGCTCGGCATGCGAACCGGTTTCCACGATCTGGCCTTTCTCGACTACGACAATACGATTGGCCATCCGCACGGTGGACAATCGATGCGCAATGATCAGCACCGTGCGCCCACGGCAGATATCACGCATGTTGGCCATCACTGCATGCTCTGACTCGTAGTCCAGCGCACTGGTGGCCTCATCCAGAATCAGAATGCGCGGATTGGTGATCAGCGCACGCGCAATTGCGATGCGCTGGCGCTGGCCGCCCGAAAGTGAGGCGCCATGCTCGCCGACCACGGTGTCGTAGCCTTCGGGCAGTTCCAGGATGAACTCATGTGCGCCGGCGAGCTTGGCCGCGTGGATCACTCGCTCCAGCGGAATGCCGGGATCGGACAGGGCGATGTTCTCGCGCACGCTGCGGTTGAACAGGAAGTTCTCCTGCAGCACCACGCCCAATTGACGACGTAGCCAGGCGGGATCGGCCAGTGCCAGGTCATGCCCATCAATCATGATCCGGCCCCGCTCCGGCACATACAGACGCTGCACGAGCTTGGTCAGCGTGCTCTTGCCGGAACCCGAACGGCCCACAATGCCGATGATCTCACCGGCGGCGATTTCCAGATCAATGCCGTTGAGGACTTCTGCAGTATCCGGCCGGTAGCGGAAAGTCACGCGCTCGAATGTCACCTGCCCCTTGATGGCAGGCAGCGCCATCTTGCTGCCGGGTATTTCTGTACGTGTATTGAGGATGTCCCCTAGGCGCTCGACCGAGATGCCGACCTGCTGGAATTCCTGCCACAACTGCGCCAGCCGCACGATGGGCGCAGAGACCTGGCCGGCCAGCATGTTGAAAGCAATCAGTTGACCCAAGGAGAGCTTGTTGTTGATGACCAGTTGCGCGCCGAAGAACAAAATGGCGACGCCCACGATTTTCTGTACTAGCTGGATGCCCTGCTGGCCGATGGTGGCAAGTTTGGTGACCGCGAACGAGGCACCAACATAACCAGCGAGTTGGTTGTCCCACGTACGCGTGACGCGCGGATCGACTGCTGTCGCTTTGACCGTGCCGATGCCGTTGATGGTCTCCACAAGGAAGGATTGGTTGTCCGCACTACGCACGAACTTTTCGTTCAGGCGTTTGCGCAGCACCGGCGTGATAGCCGCCGACCACAGCGCATACACCGGCAGCGATATCACCACGATCAGGGTCAGCCACGCGGTGTACCAAAACATGACCGCAAGAAATACGCCGGTAAACATCAAATCCAACAGCGAGGTCAGTGCCTGCCCTGTCAGGAAGCTGCGGATATTCTCAAGTTCACGGACGCGGGCAATGGTGTCACCCACCCGTCTGGACTCGAAATAGCTCAGCGGCAGCGCCAGGATGTGCCGGAACAGGCGTGCGCCCAGCTCCACGTCGATTTTGCTGGTGGTATGGGCGAAGACATAACTACGCAGGCCAGTTAGCACGACATCGAACAAGGCAATGCAGACCAACCCGACGGCCACGACTTCCAGCGTGGTAATCGCATGGTGAACCAGCACCTTATCCATCACGATCTGGAAGAACAGTGGCGTCACCAGCGCGAACAGCTGGATGAACAATGACGCGACCAGTACTTCAATCAACAACTTGCGGTACTTGACGACCGCAGGAACGAACCAGCGGAAGTCGAACTTGGCCAGTTGTCCCAGCACTGACGCGCGGGACGTCACTTGCAACAATCGGCCTTGGTAACGATCCGCAAACTCTTCCAGCGTCAGCATCTTGGGACGCTGTTCGGACAGATCGTGGATCAGGACCGAGGTGTCGCTGGCCTTGGCAACGATGAAATGCCGTCCCTCTGCATCCAGCGCCATCCCAGGAAGGTTCGCAAACGCAATGCGATCCGCTGGCTGACCATGAATCTTCGCTTTGAGCCCGAGATGCTTGGCGACAAGCAAAAGCGTCGTCTCGTCGAAGGGCTTTGCGCCATCGCCAAAGTGATGCGTCAGTTGCGCCGGGTCCGCAGCGATGCCATGAAACTGCGCCAACAGGACAAGGCCTGCGAGCCCATGATCCAAAGTTGGTTGTACAAAGTCCGGAGTCGGCGGCACGGCCGCCAACAATGCGTTTCCCTGACCCGCCACTTAGCATCCCTTGCGTAAGCAGCCACCTGACCGTTCGTGGTTCTCGGCTGGTGGCTTATTCCGCCCCTGTCCGCGAAGCATGATGGAAATCGCTACCGTTGTGACGAGCCTCACATGTCAAACTGATTGACAGAAACACACTATTTTCAATCCGCCCTCTTAAGTAGATGGGGAGACAGTCATTTTGGACAACTTGGTGTCATACTTGATGGCCGTCATTGTTGTTGTCATCCACTCACCGCATCAATGAAAATTTCAATAAGAATTCGGCGGGCAAGGCGGCATGCGGGCTTGTCCCAAACCCAGCTTTCTTCACTGATCTCCGTGCAACGCAGTGCGGTCTCCAACTGGGAGTCAGCGAACGAGATCTATCCCGCCATGGCGAACCTCATCGCGATTGCACGCACATGCGACGTGTCGTTCGAATGGCTGGGCACCGGACGCGGGGCCATGCTGCTTGATGGGCAGGAATACACAGATGTCCCAACAGCACATGCGGAGCTCGTGGAGGCTGCTGATGAACGTGAGCTCCTTGCGGCCTTCCGGTCTTTAACATTGCGCTCACAGGGCCTTTTCCTCGAATTAATCAGCACGATGGGGCGCGCCAAGCGGAGGCCAGCGGGGTCTGGAATTAGAAAGATACGACTAACGAATGAAGGCGCGGATCAAGCCAGCAGCTAGACGCTGCCGGCTTCTCAGACTTGCTCAGTCGCCTGTTGCGCGCCGTTTGCCGTGGTTTAGAGAGCTGTGTTGGTTTCAGAGACCGCACGCTTCTGCATGATCTTCTCGACCTGCGCGTCGGCGGCCACGCGATGCTGCAGCGACTTGCACAACTCGATACCCGCGGTGGTAAGGCGCAGCCCGTCGACATCGTCGTCGATCAGTCCACCTTCCACCATGCGCTGCCTGATGACAGTGTCGCCGTGCACCAACTCCACGCCTTGGTCGATTCGTTTAAGTACATCCAGGAGGGCCAGGTCTTCGAGCGAAATTTCGTCCATCGCCTGCCCTCCGCGCTGCTGATCAATTTAATGGTGCCGGAGATAGGAATCGAACCTACGACCCCGTCATTACGAGTGACGTGCTCTACCAACTGAGCTACTCCGGCACAGGGGCGCAATTCTAGCCGCTACCGGCTCAGTCCACCAGATGTAAACGTAATTCCTTGGGCAAAGCGAACACCATGTTCTCCGGCTCGCCATGCAATTCACGCACGCTGGCAGCACCCAAGTCGTTCAGACGCGCCAGAACGCCCTGCACTAGCACGTCCGGCGCGGAGGCTCCGGCGGTAACACCGATGGTGTTTTTCCCCGTCACCCAGGCCGGATCTATCTCCTCGGCGCCATCGATCAGGTAGGCCTCTACGCCCTCGCGCTCGGCGAGCTCACGCAGGCGAGTGGAGTTTGAACTATTCGGCGATCCCACTACCAGCACCAAGTCGCAGTGCCCGGTCATTTCACGGACCGCATCCTGCCGGTTTTGGGTGGCGTAGCAGATGTCGTCGTTCTTGGGCCCCTGCAATGCAGGATATTTCGCCTTCAGCGCGCCGATGATGTGACGGGTATCGTCCACCGATAGCGTGGTCTGGGTGGTGTAAGCCACATTGTCCGGCTGCTCGATGGCCAGGGCTGCTACGCCGTCGATGTCCTCGACCAGATAGATGTGCCCCGACTCGCCTTCACCCGGATCCTTGAAGGTTCGCCACTGGCCCATCGTGCCTTCGACCTCCGGGTGCCCGGCATGACCGATCAGCACCATGTCGCGGCCGTTGCGGCATTGGCGCGCGACTTCCAGGTGGACCTTGGTGACCAGCGGACACGTTGCATCGAACACCTTCAGCCCGCGTCGATCGGCTTCGTTACGCACGGCCTGAGACACACCATGCGCACTGAAGATGACGGTCGCGCCATCCGGGACTTCGTCGAGCTCTTCAACGAACACCGCGCCGCGGGCTTTCAGGTCATCGACCACGAAACGGTTGTGCACGACTTCATGGCGCACATAGATCGGTGCACCGAGGGTTTCGAGTGCGCGATTGACGATTTCGATTGCGCGGTCAACGCCGGCACAGAAACCACGCGGATTGGCGAGCAGGACGTCCATGACGCGATTATCCGCCATCACTTTGCGGATTGCCGCTTGGGCTTGCCTGACAGCAGCCCGAACAAACCAATGCCGATCGCGCCGCCAACTACTGCAGCGTCGGCAATGTTGAATGCCGGCCAGTAGTGCTCGCCGACATACCACTGCACGAAATCAATAACGTGGCCATGCTGCAGGCGGTCGACCACGTTGCCAATGGCACCGCCCACCACCAGCGCCAGCGGCATGGCAGAGCGCCAATCACGCTGCTGCGTGCGCGCGAGCATCCAGACCATCAATCCACTGATCGCGAAAGCCAGAACGACGAAGAACCACTTCTGCCAACCGCCGGCATCAGCCAGGAAACTGAAGGCCGCACCGGTGTTGTAGGTGCGATACCAGTTCCAGAAGCCATCTATGACCGGCACCGGCACGTGCTCGGGCAACGTCTTGAGTACCCAGGCCTTGCTCCATTGATCCAGCACCAGCACCAGTGCAGAAAGGCCGAGCCAGGACAGTGCGTTCGGCTTCGCGCAAGCCATTAGAAGAATCTCCGATCTTCGCCCTGCCCTTCGATATTGCCGATGCAGCGTCCACATAGCTGCGGATGATCCGCATGCGCCCCCACGTCCTCGCGGTAATGCCAGCAACGCACGCACTTCGCTTTTGTCGTCGGCTTCGCGGAAACGACAATCCTATTGGTGGCAGCATCCGGCACGATCCGAACATCGCCACTGATCAGCAGGAAGCGCAGCTCATCGACCAAGGGCGCCAACCAATTCTGGTCGGACACGCCGCACTTCAATTCGATTTCCGCTTCCAGCGCAGCACCGATATCTCCAGCCGCACGCATCGGTTCCAGCACCTTGGACATCTGCTCACGCAGTATCAGTAGGTTGTCGAAGTCCTTGGCAGACAGCGCCGCATCGTCCGCCAACGGCGCCAAACCTTCGTACCACGTCGCGAAAAGCACGTTGCTTGGACGCTCACCTGGAATGTACGACCACATCTCGTCGGCGGTAAAACTCAGCACTGGCGCGATCCAGCGCACGAACGCCTCGGTAATTCGGTACATCGCGGACTGCGCGCTGCGGCGGCCGCGCGAGTCCTCGCCCATCGTGTACAAGCGATCCTTGGTGACATCCAGGTACAGCGAACCAAGATCCACACTGCAGAAATTCATCAGCGCCTGCACCACCGCGGCGAAGTCGTAAGTCGCATACGCAGCAGCAATCTGCTCCTGCACCTGCCAGGCGCGATGCACGATCCAGCGATCCAGCGCGACCATGTCATCGAGCGGACGCAGGTCGTGCGTCGGATCAAACCCATGCAGGTTGCCGAGCAGGAAGCGCGCGGTGTTGCGGATGCGGCGATAGGCGTCGGCGTTGCGCTTGAGGATTTCCTGCGACAGCGACATCTCGTTGCTGTAATCAGCCGATGCAATCCACAGGCGCAGGATATCGGCGCCCAGCGTCTTCATGATGTCCTGCGGCTCGATGCCATTGCCGAGCGACTTCGACATCTTGCGACCGTGTTCGTCCACGGTAAAACCATGCGTCAGGCATTGCCGATACGGCGCGGCCTTGTCCATCGCGACGCCGGTCAGCAGGGATGACTGGAACCAGCCGCGATGCTGGTCCGAGCCTTCCAGATAAAGATCTGCCGGCTTGCCAAGGCCACGTTCCACCAGCACGGCCTCATGGGTGATGCCGGAATCAAACCAGACATCAAGGATGTCGGTGATCTTGTCGTAACTTGGCGCTTCGTCGCCAAGAAGTTCGGCGGCATCCAGCGAGTACCAGATGTCCACACCTTCGCGCTCGACGCGATCAGCCACTTCACGCATCAGTTCCACGCTGCGCGGATGCGGCTCGCCGGTTTCGCGATGTACGAACAAAGTAATCGGCACGCCCCACGTGCGTTGGCGACTGATGCACCAATCGGGTCTGCCTTCCACCATGCCGGCAATGCGCGCCTTGCCCCAGGCCGGATACCAGGTGACGGTGTCGATCGCTGCAATTGCATCGCGGCGCAGGTGTGCCTGATCCATCGAGATGAACCACTGCGGCGTGGCGCGGAATGCCACTGGTGTCCGGTGCCGCCAGCAATGGGGATAGCTGTGGTTGAGTTTGGAGAACGCGAGCAAATGGCCGTTGCCACGCAAAATTTCTACCAGTACCTCGTTCGCTTTCCAGACATGCAGGCCGGCGAGCTCGGTGTCGCCTGCCGGCGGCGTGGATGGCAAATAGACGCCACGTCCATCGACCGGATTGAGTTGCGCCGCGGTGTATTTTTCGACAAGTCCGTACTGCTGGCTGACCGCAAAGTCTTCTTGCCCATGGCCCGGTGCGGTATGCACGGCGCCGGTACCGTCCTCGTCGCTGACATGGTCACCGAGCAGGATCGGGATGTCGCGCGCATCGTAAAACGGGTGTGCGAACAGCATGCCTTCGAGCTTCTCGCCCTTGGCGTGGCCATGCACGACGACCTCATCGATGCCATAGCGTTGCAATGCTTTCGCAGCCAATGCCTCGGCCAGCACCAGCCAGCTACGACAACCTTCCTGCGCAGGCCCTTCAACCAGCACGTAATCGAGTTCGGCGCCCAAGCTGATCGCCAAAGAGGCCGGCAACGTCCACGGCGTCGTGGTCCAGATCGGCATCGAAACAATGACGTCTTCCGGCAGCTCGCTGCCAAACGCGCGCGTTACTGCCTGCGGGCTGCGTGCGTTGTAGGCGACATCGACAGCGGGCGAGACCTTGTCTTGGTATTCGATCTCAGCCTCGGCCAATGCGGAGCCACAATCAAAGCACCAATGGACTGGCTTTACGCCGCGCAGAAGATGACCGTTATCGACGATCCTGGCCAACGCACGGATCTCATCGGCTTCAAACTTGAAGTCCAGCGTTCGATACGGATTTTCCCAATCACCGAGCACGCCGAGCCGCTTGAAATCGCGGCGCTGCACATCGATCTGCGCATTGGCATAGTCGCGGCACTGCTGGCGGAATTCGACCGCATCGAGCTTCACGCCGACTTTGCCGAATTTCTTTTCGATCGCGATCTCGATCGGCAGGCCGTGGCAATCCCAACCAGGGACATATGGCGCATCGAAACCGGCGATCGTCTTCGACTTGACGATGATGTCCTTGAGGATCTTGTTGACCGCATGGCCCAAATGGATCGCGCCATTCGCATACGGCGGCCCATCATGCAAGACGAACTGCGGGCGACCTTTCGTCACCTCGCGAATCTGGCCATACAGGCCATCGGCCTCCCAGCGTGCAAGCGTCTCCGGTTCACGCTTGGGCAAGTCGCCGCGCATCGGGAACGTGGTGTCTGGCAACAGGATCGTGGCCTTGTAGGGGTTGTCTTTCTTCTCGTCGGTCACGCGAAGGCTCGCTGTGCTGTGTGTTGAAGGAGGATGGTGCGCGCTTGCTGATCGTCAAGCTGCATTTGTGCAACCAGCGCCGGCAGGCTGTCGAACTTTTCTTCATCGCGCAGGTGGGCGACGAATTCCACTTCGATGCGCTGGCCGTACAGATCCGCATCGAAATCAAAGAGGTGTGCTTCAAGAAGCGGTTCAATGCCATCAACCGTGGGCCGTGTACCGAAGCTAGACACCGACGGCCAACGCTCATCGGCGACGCCATGCACCCACGCCGCATAAATGCCACGCAACGCAGGCGTCTTGCCACCGAAGCGCAGGTTGGCGGTTGGATAGCCCAGCGTGCGGCCGAGTTGCTTGCCATGCACCACATGTCCGCCGATGGCATAAGGCCGACCAAGCAAACGTGTCGCGGTGTCGAAATCGCCACCAGCAAGGGCTGCACGAATGCGTGTGCTGGAGACGCGCTCGCCATGCTCGTGCACGGGTTCGATCGCGTGCGCGGTGAAGCCAAGTTCACGGCCCATTGACTGCAGCAAATCAAGAACACCGGTGCGGCCTTTGCCGAAGCGGAAATCAGGGCCAACCCACACTTCGCACACGTTCAAGCGCTGCACCAGCAGCTGGTGGACGAAGTCTTCTGCGCTCATCGCGGCCAGTCGTGCGTTGAAACGCAGCAAGCCGACGTTGTCGCAACCCAGTGCGAACAGGCCTTCGGCTTTTGCATGCGGCAGCATCAGGCGTGCCGGTTTGGCACCCTTGGCAAAGAACTCGCGCGGCAGTGGCTCGAAGCTCACCGCTACGGCAGAAACATGCAGCTCGCGCGCACGCGACACGGCATGGCCGACCAATGCGCGATGACCCAAGTGAAGGCCATCAAAAGCACCGATGCAAGCCACGCTTCCCTGCCGGCATGGCAGCCCAGCATCGACGTCGCGGAACAGGTTCTTCATGATGATCGGGCAGTATAGCTGCGGTGCAACATGCGAACCCGGCTCATTGCCGCAGGTCGCGCGGGCGCATCCCCATCGCAAGCAACACGCCCGCATAGGCTGCGCCGCCGCCGCCGACCATGACCGCGAGGCGCCAGCCGCGCTGCCACCAAGCCCAATCGCTCCACTCCGGCCAAACAAAGCGGAATAGCAAGACGACCAACACCAATACCACCGTCGCGGATACCAGCTGCCACAGGAAGCGTGCCCAACCGGGCTGGCGGCGATACACCCCCGAACCTCGCAGCGCCCACGCCAGTTGCAGGGCATTGACCCAACCGGCCACGGCAATCGCCAGCGCCAGTAATGCGTGCGCGCCATGAATACTGGCCAATGCCTGCCGCCAGCTGCCGCCGCTGGCCTGCAGCGCGGCTTGCCCGGTCGATGTGGCCAGCAATAAACCAGCGAACAGGCCGACCGTGCACAGGGCATTTGTCAGTACCGCAACGATCGCAGCCCTCACCGGCGTGCGCGTGTCCTGCCGGGAATAAAATGCAGGTGCCAGCACCTTGACCAGCAGGAACGCCGGGACCGCAGTGGCCTGGGCAATCAAACTCCAGCTGCTCATCTGTGTATCCAGCGCGCCGAAGTTGCGGTACTGGAACAACGTGGCCAGCAAGGGCTCCGCACACAGGATCAAGCCTGCGCAAGCCGGTAGCCCAATGAGCAGGCAAAGCCTGAACCCCCAATCCAACCCCTTCGAAAACCCATCAGGATCGGTTGCCGCATGACGACTGGACAGATGCGGCAGGATCACGGTGCCAATCGCCACGCCGAACATGCCTAACGGAAATTCCAGCAGGCGATCGCTGTAGTACAGCCAGGTCATGCTGCCGCCGACCAGGAATGACGCTGCCATGGTGTTGAACAACAGGTTGAATTGCACCACCGAGGAACCGAACAGAGTCGGCAGCATCAGCTTCAGGATCTTGCGTACCCCGGCATGGGCAAAATCCAGCTTCGGCCGCGGTAGCAGGCCCAACTTGGCCAGTGCGGGCAACTGGAATACCAATTGCAGGATACCGGCGACGAATACGCCCCAGGCAAGCGCCTTCACCGAGCCGTCCATCAATGGCGCTAGCCACAGCGCCGCAGAAATCATCGCGAGATTGAGCAGGACTGGCGACACCGCAGGGATCGCGAAGCGCTGGTAGCTATTGAGGATGCCGCCTGCCAGCGAAGCGAGCGAAATGAACAACGCATACGGAAAGGTGATCCGCAGCATTTCGATGAACAGGGCGTGCTTCTCGCTGCCTGGTACGAACCCTGGCGCAATCAACTGAGTGAGCCAAGGCGCTGCTAGCAACACGACCGCAGTGATTACTAGCAGCGCAGCCAAAAGGGTACCGGTCACCCGGTCCACCAGCTCACGGATTGCCTGCGCGTCGTGCTTCTCCTTGTACTCGGCTAGTACCGGTACGAAGGCCATGGAGAACGACCCCTCGGCGGACAGTCGACGCATGAAATTGGGGATTCGGAATGCTGCGATGAAGACGTCCATCGCGGGATTGGCCCCGAACACGATGGCGTAGACCTGGTCGCGAACCAGGCCGGCTACCCGCGACAGGAAAGTCATCGCGCTGAACACGGCGGTCGAACGTAGCAACCGGCTCATGCCACTCTGCGTCCGGCCCGATTGGTGTTGTTGACCCAAGCCATTGAATCCGCCATAATTTCGGGTCTACCAGACTCATTCGATTGTTGGCAGTCCTGCCAGCCGCCGATCCTTTCATCCCCAAGCTCTACTGCTTTCAGCAGAACCAACCCAGGATTCCCGTCGTGGCCAATATCAAGTCCGCCAAGAAGCGCGCCAAGCAGACCGTCGTGCGCAATGCTCGCAACGTCGCCCAGCGCTCCATGCTGCGTACCGCCGGCAAAAAGGTGATCAAGGCGAGCGACGCCAATGACGCCACCGCTGCAACCGAAGCCTTCGCCACCGCGCAGCCGCTGCTCGACAGGTTCGCTGCCCGCGGCCTGATCCACAAGAACAAGGCGGCTCGTCACAAGTCCCGCCTGACCGCACGCATCAAGGCTCTCGCGGCCGCCTGATCGCGTTGTGGTGCATCCTTGAAGCCCGGCCCAAGCCGGGCTTTTCGTTAGATGTGTTTTAGCAATCACGGTCATCGATGCGCTTGTAGGTCCAGCGCGGACGATGCCGCAAATAGAAGACCCGGCCATGGCCGGGTTTTCTGCGTTCTGGATGACCCCCTCAAGCATCGTTGTTGGCATCGAAGGGCTGGGCGGCTTGCTCGGCCTCCTGAGCCTCTTCACGCAAGCGATCAAAGAATGCCTGCACTGCCAGCATGATGGGCCACGTACCATCGCGACCGATCGCCGAGACCGTGAACCAAGGCTCCTTCCAATCCAGCTCGCGCACCACGGCTTCGGCTGCTTCGCGAGCTTCGTCTTCGAACAACAAGTCGGCCTTGTTGAGTACCAGCCAGCGCGGCTTCTCAAGCATGCCAGGGTCGTATTTGCGTAGCTCGTGTTCGATCGCGCGCACTTGATCGGCCGGCGATGCCTCGATGCCGCCTTCCATCGGTGCCAGATCCACGAGATGCAGCAGCAGGCGCGTCCGTTGCACATGGCGCAGGAACTGGCTACCCAAACCGGCACCATCAGCCGCGCCCTCAATGAGCCCTGGAATATCGGCTATCACGAAACTGCGACCCGGCTCCACGCTCACCACGCCCAAGTTGGGATACAGCGTGGTGAACGGATAGTCGGCCACTTTGGGCGTTGCCGCCGAGACGGCGCGCACGAAGGTCGACTTGCCTGCATTCGGGAAACCCAGCAGGCCGACATCGGCAAGCAGCTTCAGCTCCAGCTTGATCGTGCGCTCATCGCCTTCCTCGCCGTTGGTGGCGCGGCGTGGGCTGCGGTTGACCGAGCTCTTGAAGTGCATGTTGCCCAACCCACCCTTGCCACCATGCGCAACCAGCATGCGTTGGCCGTGATCGGTCAGGTCGCCGATCACTTCGTCGGTATCGACGTTGTGAATCACGGTGCCGACCGGCACGGTGATCACGATATCGTCGCCTGCCTTGCCATATGCCTGCCGGCCCATGCCGTTCTCGCCGCGCTGCGCCTTGAAACTGCGCTGATGGCGGAAGTCGACCAACGTGCTTAGGTTCTCGTCGGCTTGTATCCAGACGTCGCCGCCATTACCGCCGTCGCCGCCATCCGGTCCACCGAGCGGAATGAATTTTTCACGGCGGAAACCAATGCAGCCATTGCCGCCGTTGCCTGCGGTTACGGTGATTTCTGCTTCGTCGACGAGTTTCATGGCTTGATTGTCGCAATGTTGGATGAAGTGAATAAGAAGTACGGGGCTCGCAAACGAAAAACCCCGCAGAAGCGGGGCTCTTCGCGATACGTCGTCCAGCGCTTACGCGGTGGCGACGACGTTGACGGTTCGGCGCGTCTTCGGACCCTTGACGGTGAACTCCACCTTGCCGTTGATCAGCGCAAACAGGGTGTGGTCGCGGCCAAGGCCTACGCCCATGCCCGGGTGGAACTGGG
>JBBSRO010000016.1:0-54689 GCA_038242955.1 Lysobacterales bacterium | reverse complement strand
TGGAAGGATGACGCGGCGCAGCGCCGGGTCAACCTGATTGGTCGCTGGGAGGCCTCGCAAACCAGCCGTCCAGAATTGCCATGGGCATTCGGCATCATCGATACAGGCGAGATCAACGCCTTTGCCGCGCCGGGTGGTTACATACTGATGACTCGTGGGCTATACCAGTTGCTCAGCGACGACGCCGAGGTGGCGGCTGTGCTGGGTCACGAGATCAGCCATGCCGTCCAGCGCGACCACTATGCGGTCATCCACAAGCAGGCAATGCTGAGTGCGGGCAAGGACATCGCAATGAGCCAGGTCGGTGGTGGCGGCAGTCTGGCCACCAACATGGCCAAGGATTATCTGGCAAAGCACGGTGCGCTGGTGATGATGACTGGCCTGGATCGCAGCGCCGAATACCGTTCGGACGAAGCCTCTGCAATCTACCTCGCCCGAGCAGGCTTCAATCCCCTGTCGCTTTATGCAGTGCTGCAAAAAATGACTGCACTCGGTGCGTCATCGGCGCAACTGGAACAGCTATACAAGACGCATCCGGCACTTGACGATCGCATGGATCGCATCGACCGCAACGGATACAAAGGCCTGGAGCAGTACACCAGCCGCAAGTAAGTAGCGTCGAGGCTCGCCTGGTTGGTGAAACCGCCCAGGCTTGATTCGCAGAAACGACACGGCCCGCACCATCATTGGTGCGGGCCGTTCTCGTTCCGTATGTTTTGGGTGGGCTGCGATCAGCCTATCAAGCGCAAGGTCAGTGGATAACGATAGTGCTCACCATTCCATGCCTTGAATCCAGCAACCAAGCTGCAAACGAGCCACATCACCGCAATCACGCCCACCGCTCCCACCAACAGCACCAGCGCCGGTACTGTGACGATGAGTCCAATTCCAAGCGTCACAACTGTCGCAACTGCAAGCATGACTCCAAGCGCGACTGCCGCTGCGGAATACAGCATCATGCTGAGATTGAAATTGAGCGCCTCGCGCGCGTGCTCGGCAGCAAAGGGTGAATCATCGCGCTTGAGCAGATAAATAATGCCTGCACCCACAATGCCGGCAGCACCGGCCACCCACGCAGTCGTCAATGCCAGCAGCAACGCCAAGAAGTGTGCAGACGCCGCCCACTGGCGGTCGCTCAAGCTGGTGGTGGACAAACTGGTTTGCCCTGCGCTTTGAACGGTGGCTTCCATCATCGACTCCTGCCGGAAACAGTCCGGTCAGTAGCAATAATGGGGGTACCTGCGGTGGCCGCAAGCCAACAAATCGCCAATGCGAGGGTCTTTCCGACGAAACCTGCTGGCGGGCGACCAAACGCCCGCCAGCGGAGACAAAAAATTACTTGATCACGCGAATCGTGAACGGATAGCGGTACGCCACGCCCTCGTTTGCCTTCATGGATGCCATGACGATCAGCACCAAGGCCCCAATCCCGACAACCAGCGCGACCGGAACAGTTAACAGAGCTCCGATACCCAAGGTCACGAAGGTCAGGATCAACAAGATCAGGAAAATCGCGGACACCATGATGCTGAAGTTGAGCGCCTCTTTCGCTTGGTCATTGACGAACGGCATCGTGTCTTTTTTCATCAACCAGATCACCAGCGGCCCGATGAAGAACCCCCACCCACCAATCACCGAGGTGAGCAAACCACCCACTAAAACCGACAGATGGGCAAACATCGCCCACTGGCGCTCTTCCGGGCTTGGCACGCCCGATAACGGCGGCGATTGTGGCGACTCAGGCGGCGGCGGTGCAGCGGTTGTTTCATTGATGTCCATCTGGACTCCCTAGAATGACGGCATGTGGCCATGGCTATCCTGTCAAACGTTGCCACGGGTAGCAACCGGCCACTGGCCGACGCCAACTTCAGGCGGAGCAGCCAATCACGAATTGTGACGCTCCCACGCGCTCACACGCACACCCTTTCTCTGCACCGAAGCTACGGCTTGGGAAATGCCTTCACTACACAACCGATCCTTCTCAACCAGTTCCAGCCACTGTCATGTCTCCGACCAGGATCGAGCCGGTGCGAACGTGCGAGCGAGGGTCGATATCATTACCGACCGCCTCGATCGCGGCGAACATCTGCTTGAGGTTGCCGGCAATGGTGATGCCATCAACTGGGTACGCGATCTGGCCATTCTCGACCCAAAACCCGGCTGCGCCACGCGAATAATCGCCGGTGATCGGATTGATGCCTTGCCCCATCAATTCGGTGACCAACAGGCCGCGGCCCATGCCGCGCACCATCGAATCAAGGTCGCCGGCATTGGCGCTCACCTGCAGGTTGTGCACGCCGCCGGCATTGGCAGTAGTCGCCAGTCCCAACTTGCGTGCCGAATAACTGCCCAGCACGTAACGCTGCACCACACCGCCCTCCACCAGTGGCGCTTCACGCGTCGCCACGCCCTCGCCATCGAAAGATGCAGAACGCAGCCCGCGCGACAGAAACGGCAGTTCCTCGATGCCGAACCACTCCGGGAATACGCGCGTGCCGACGCTGTCTAGCAGGAAAGTGGCCTTGCGATACAGCGCGCCACCCGACACCGCCCCGATATAGCTGCCGATCAGCGAGCGCGCCATTTCCGCCGCGAACAACACAGGCACACGCCCGGTCGGCAATTGACGCGGCTGCATGCGCGCCAAGGTGCGCTGTGCAGCGTGAAGGCCGATGGCCTGAGCGGAGTCGAGATCCGAGGCCGCCAGCGCAAAGCCGTACCAACTGTCGCGTTGCATGCCATCGCCTTCGCCCGCGATCAACGCGCAGCCGATGCTGTGGTGGGTTCCACGCTCGCGACCCAGGAAGCCGTGCGAATTGGCGTACACGCTGATCGACGTGCTGCTACTGACTGAAGCACCATCGGAATTGGTGATGCGCGCATCCACCTGGCGACCAGCCTGCTCACAGGCCAGCGCAATATCGATTGCATGCGCAGCGTCCAGTTCCCACGGATGCCAGCTGTCGAACTCGCGCTGCGTGCTGGCCATAAATTTGGCATCGGCCAAGCCCGAGGCTGGGTCAGCCTCGGTGAACGTCGCGATTGCGCAGGCTTGGGCCACGGTGGCTTCCAGGCTGTCGTCACGCATGTCGGCGGTGCTGGCACTGCCTTTGCGCTGGCCGAAATACACGGTCACTGCGATCCCGCGATCACGGGTCGCCTCCACTGTCTCGACCTCGCCCATGCGCACATTGACCGCAAGCCCGCTGTCCTCGTTGCAGGCGACCTCGGCTTGGGTCGCGCCACGTGCGGCGCAGCCTTCAAGCAGGCGCTGGGCAATGCCGGACAGCCGGTCCAGCCGGATCTGGCTGTCGTCCGTGCCTTGGTTGCTGGTGGCTGGTGTGTTGATGACCTGGATGTTCAATGCGTTACCCTATTGCGATGCGTGGACGCGACGATGAAACCGGTGAATTCCTGGCCCCCAGCCGCAGTGCCAACCGGCGCGAGGCGCTGGACACGCTGGCGTTGGGCGAAGCTTTGGTAGCGCTGAGCGAGGCACAGCTGGCGCGGCTGCCTATCCCGGATGAATTGCTGCCGCATATCCGCGACACCCAGCGCATCCCCTCGCACGGTGCACGCAAGCGCCAGATGGCGTTCCTGGCCAAGCACATGCGACGGCAGGACCAGGACGTGCTGGATGCGATTCGTGATGGCATGAGCAAGGACGGCGATGCCTCCCGCCGAGAAACTGCTTTGCTGCACCGGGTTGAAGTGATGCGCGACGAACTGCTCGGGGACGACGGCGACGCAGCGATGACCAGGCTGCTGACCGAGTACCCGCTTGCGGACCGCCAACATCTGCGGCAACTGACCCGCAACACGCTGGACGAGCGCCGGCGCAGCAAGCCGCCGCATGCGTTCCGCGAATTGTTCCGCGAACTGCGTGAGTTGTTGGCGCAGGACGACGGCGCATCGAGCGACGATGCGGATGTCGGCTTTGGCGACCACGACGATAGCGAGCAAGAAGACCAAGACTGATCAGCCGGCCTGGGTGCCGCCGACGGTCATCTCGGAAATCAGCAACGATGGCTGGCCAACGCCAACTGGCACCGATTGCCCGTCCTTCCCGCACACGCCCACACCATCGTCCAGCGCCAGGTCATGGCCGATCATCGCAACCTTCATCATGGTTTCCGGACCATTGCCGATCAGCGTCGCGCCCTTGACCGGCGCGGTGATTTTTCCGTCCTCGATCATGTATGCCTCGGTCGCCGAGAACACGTATTTGCCGCTGGTGATATCGACCTGACCGCCACCGAAATTCACCGCATACAGCCCGCGCTTGACCGAGCGGATCATCTCCTCGGGGTCATGGGTGCCGGCGCGCATGTAGGTATTGGTCATGCGCGGCATCACCAGATGCGCGAATGATTCGCGGCGACCATTGCCGGTCGGTGCCATGCCCATCAGGCGTGCGTTGAGGCTGTCCTGCATGTAACCCACCAAAATGCCGTCCTCGATCAGAGTGGTGCACTGGGTGCTCTCGCCTTCATCATCGATGTTGAGCGACCCACGGCGGCCTTCCAAGGTGCCGTCATCGACGATCGTCACGCCCTTGGCAGCGACCTGCTGGCCCATGCGTCCTGCATATGTGCTCGTACCCTTGCGGTTGAAATCGCCTTCCAGGCCGTGCCCCACCGCCTCATGCAGCAGCACGCCCGGCCAGCCATTGCCCAGCACGACCGGCATCACGCCTGCAGGCGCATCGATCGCATCCAGATTGACCAACGCCTGGCGCAATGCCTCGCGTGCAAATTTCTCCGGCTTGCCGCCGGCTAGTAGTTCTTCGTACGAATAGCGCCCACCGAAACCTGCATAGCCGGATTCGCGGCGACCATTCTGCTCCACGATCACCTGCACATTCATGCGCACCAAGGGCCGCACGTCAGCGGCAAGCACCCCGTCGCTGCGCGCCACCAGCACGGTGTCCACGCCACCGGACAAGCCGACCATCACCTGCTGCACGCGCGAATCCAGCGAACGCAGCAATCCGTCCACGCGGCGCAGCGCAGTGACCTTGGCCTCGTTACCCATGCCATCGATCGGATCGTGCGCCGGATAAAGCGCACGCGCGCCATTGGCCACCAGTGCGTGCGGCGCATGTGCCCTGCCGTCACGGGCAATTGCCTTCGCCGACTGTGTCGCAGCGATCAAGGCGCGTGCATCGAGGTCATCGGAATAAGCGAATCCGGTTTTTTCGCCACTGATCGCGCGCACGCCCACGCCCTGTTCGATCGAATGCGTACCGTCCTTGACGATACCGTCCTCCATGCTCCAACCCTCGCGCCGGCTGTGCTGAAAATACAGATCACCGAAGTCGATACCCGGACCCAACAGGTTGCCGAAGGCGCGTTGCAATGCGTCCAGGTCGAGCCCGGTGGGCGCAAGCAGGCGCGATTGGGCAATGGCGAGTTGGGTCATGGTGTCGATGGCCGTGAAGTCGAGAGATGCGTCATATCAGGTGTTTCACATCAGGTGTCCATGTCAGGAGATGGTGCCAATGCCGCCACGATCAACCCGGCGTACCGGCTGGTGCAGGCCTAGCTGGCGCAGGCTTGGCTGATGCAGAGTTGGGTGGAGATGTAGCGGTTGGTTTCGGCGCCGGCGTGCTGCGGGCAGTGACCTCTACCTTCGGCGATTTCCACGGCCCGGTGACCCGATAAGTCTTCGCGCCTACACCTTGCAGGGGCTTTTCCAGCACCGCATTGGCTACCGCGCCCACGGCGGCGCCAATAGGTCCCCCGGCTAGTGCGCCGACCGCGGTCAGCAATCCTCCTGATTTCGGCAACACTTCCACGATCTGATCGAAGCGCTGCGTGCGCAAATCGGCACTGCCCCGCACGTGGATGTCTGCAGCCGGCCCCTGGATCGTGAGGTTGTCGGTACGTGCATTGCCTTGGGCCAGGCGCACGTCGCCGGTGATGCGATCGAATGCAAACCCTTTTTCGAAGAAATCGCGGAAATCCAGCGTGAGTCGACGCGGCAATTGTGCGATGCCAAGCAAGCCAAGCACGCGGCCAGCACCCGGCTCCAGCTCAAGCAACCTGCCGTCACGCGCATCCAGTAATAGACTCGCCTGCATGGACCTTGGATCGAATGCCTCCGGTCCGCCACGCCAACCCGCCTGTACGCCTAGCCTGCCTTTGCCGCCATCAACCTGGCCCGCCAAGCCAAAGCCTGCCAGAAGGTTACCGATGTCGTCGCTCTCCACATCAAGCTTCAACTGGGTGCGCGCAGCTTCGTTGCGTCCCGTCCAGGTTCCGCCCGCACTCATGCGCTGTTTCGGACTGCGCGCGCTGAATTCATCCATGCGCAGACCAGAGGCAATCGGTGTCGTACGAAAACGTGCCCTGCCCAATGCCGCCTCTCCGATACGCAAATCAGCCACTTCGAACAGCATCGGCGGAATGTTGGACGGATCGAACGTGAGTGACTTGCTGCCTTGCGTTGCAACCACTGCTTGCACGCCTGCTGCTGGCGGGTTCGGCGGCTTGCGCCAGTACAGGCGATCAAAGCGACCGGCCACTTGGCCGCCGTCCTGCTTGGGCACCAGCAACGAGCCGGCAATGCTTGCACCTTGCAGCTGCACAGCCGTACCTGCCGCTGCGGGCACCAGCAACAAGCGCGTATCGGCGAAGTCGGCACCCAGCAGGCGCAACTGCCTTGCATTGACGTCGATACGTTTCGATGACATCGACCCATCCGCGGCGCTTGTATTGCCGCTACTGAACACGCCGATCCAGTTCAGTGCATCCAGGCGCGCGACGCGGCCGGTCACGATCAAGCCCTGTGCCGGCGGCGCGTCGGCAACACCGCCGAACTGCACGCGGATGCCAGTGTGATTGCCATCGCTGCGACTGCGTAGCGACAGCAGGCTGCCTAGCTCAACGCTTACTTCACCGCGCTCCAATGGCAACGCCATGTCGATTCTGGCCGCTAGCGGCTCTGCTGACGGCTTGCGGACGGGCTCGGGCAGGGTGATGGCGGTACCCACCAGGTTCGAGCGCAGTTGCAGCCGGGTTGGCGCGGACAGCCCTCCGCCACGCGGGATTGCCACTGCCACTGTCCATGGCGAACGCCCGTCCAGGTAAGGCTTCAGCCAATCCAGGCTGCCGGCCTTGTCCAGCAGATTGTCGATGCCGACAGTGGCCTGCAGCTCGGCCTCGAACGCCTGCTTCGGATCACGCACGTGCGGACCGGAACGCAGCGATAGCACGCCCGCTGCCCCGTCATGCACCACCTGCAGTTTGTCGGCGATGAAACCACCACTGTCATATTTCGCCTGTCCGTGCACTTTTTGAAACGCAAGGTCCCAGCGCTTTTCGCGCAGGCTTGCATCTGCAAGCATCACGCTTCCGTGCATTTTTTGGACGGGCGCACCGTCATGATGGAACGGCAGCAGCAAATGGAAATCAGCACGCGCGGCGCCTGCCACCTGCAGGTTGTCCATGACCTCCCCATGCTCCTTCTGTAGCGGACTGGCACGCAACATCGACAGGAATTTGCCAGCATCCGCAGCGGCCTTCGCATCCACGCGCAATTCCGCATGTCCAAAGTGCGGAATGCCTGCACTGAGCGAATCGATCGGAATTCCGGCCAGACTTCCGCGCCCGTCAATGGTGAAACCATCTGCCTCGAAACGGATATTGGCATCCACATGCTCAGCGGCAGGCCAATCCGGCTCGAACTTGATCATCCCATTGACGATTTTCGCGTCGACCCGGAACTTGCCCGCAGCGGCGCGCCCCGCTTCGCCACGGAATGGCCAGTCAGCAAGATCGCCAGCGATCACTGCGTGCACATCGCGCAAGGTTCCCCCTTGCAACGCTGCGTTCAACCAGTCAATGGTCGTTGCGGACATCTTGTGGTGCACCCAGAACCTACGCGCCGATGCCACCTTTGTGTCGCCTATATCGACCGCCAAATCCATGCGTGGTCGCGCGCCGTCATTCGGAAAACCCATACCGCCACGCGCGTTTGCACTGAAGTCCTTGCCGGTGATGGCCAACCCTGGCGTCTGCACCTTCCATGCATCCCCTTCGCGCCATGCCAGCACGTCGCCGGCCATTGTCATTGCATGTGGCACGCCGAAACCGGCAGGCCAATCGAAGACCACCTGCCCAGCCGAATCGAATTGCAGCTGCAATGCGCGCGCATCACCCTGTACGCGAGCATCGATGCCGGCCATGCCAGGCGTGTCGCCCACTGATGCGAAATGCAAGTCGCGCAAGCGCGCATCCACCAGAAAGTCACCGCCGCGCGCGCCCCTGATCGTGACGTCCTCCAGGGACACCCCAGCCGACGACGCCAGCAACCACTTGCGCAGTCCTGACGGCAGCCCATCGCTCAATGCCGCCAGTGCAAGCAATGGGCCCGCATCGATCCGGCTTGCACGCAAGCCGTAGTGCTGGCCGCCGGCCACGGTGAGTCCGTCAAGGACTTGCTCCGTGTTGCCATCGCCAATGCGCAGCGTTGCAGCATCGGCGCGCCACTGGGCAATGCTGCCGGTCCAGCGAGCATCCAACTCGATTACACCCAGCATCTGCGTGGGTGCTAGTTCTCCGACATTCAGCGCCGTGCCGCGCAACGCGACCTGTTTCAATGCGGCATCAGCACGCACGCTTACGACGCGATGCCCGCTCAAGCCAGCCCATGCCTGCATGCGACCACGCCCGGACACCGCCGAGACACCGGCCATGCGCAACTCGTCGGTAAGCTCAGCCAAGTCCACTGCACGCGTCCCGGCATAGGCGTTGCCATTGCCGCTGATGTGATCGAAATCCAGCGCTGCGCTGAATGGCGTGCCGGCCTTACGCAACCACGCCTTGGCGCCAACGCGGATACGCGGCCCATCCACCCGCATGCGCAGGTCGATGCGTGGCAAACGCATGTCGATGCCGAGTTCGGGTGCCAGCACGCGCAACCGTGCATGCGAGACCTGCAATTCGCCCAACCGCTCCAGGGTGGCGAAAGGATCGCCTCCCGTGTCCTGTTCTTGCTGTCCAGGCAAGCCGCGCACCCGCCAACGACCCGCGGCATCGCGCTGCAAGGTCAGGTCCAGCCCACGTACGCGCAGTTCAGTGAGCGAACGCCCCGGCAGCAGGCCTGCATATTGAGCCACCAGTATTTCCGCGTCGCCAATGCGCAGCGCATTTTTGCCTTGGCCTACGCTCAGGTTGTCGAGGCGCAATAGCGGACCTCGACGCGTCCACTGCGTCTCGACTGCATCAAACGCAACCGGCGCCCGGGCCCGCGCACTCAACCATTCGGCAATTTTTTCAGGATGACGTTCGGCCAGCGGCAGCACCTGGCTTGCCAAGCCGATCACCAGCGCGACCAGCACCAGCAGTAGTGCTGCGCCAT
Source organism: Lysobacterales bacterium (assembly GCA_038242955.1). Classification (GTDB taxonomy): domain Bacteria; phylum Pseudomonadota; class Gammaproteobacteria; order Xanthomonadales; family Xanthomonadaceae; genus Thermomonas. Next base: position 45,326 of record JBBSRO010000016.1, on the reverse strand, counting down.
AGCCGATACCGCGACGTAGCAGGCGCAGCCTTCGACGAATGGGCGTGCCGGTCACGTAAACCCGTGCAGGCAGGGAGTGGGCGTCAGGGTGCGCGGTCGCGCATCCATGTCAAAGCAGGACGACATCGAACTGCTCTTGCATGTACTGCGTATCGGCCTGGAAGCGGATCGACTTGCCCAAGAATTCTTCCAGCTCGGCCACCGCGCTGGATTCCTCTTCGGTGATGCGAGTGACGAGTTTCGGTGATGCGATCACCAGTAACCGCGGTGCATCGAACTGGCGAACGGAGCGCACGATCTCACGGAAGATTTCATAGGTTACGGTTTCTGCGGTCTTGACCGTGCCGCGTCCGCTGCATTCATGGCAAGTTTCGCTGAGCTGGCGTTCCAGCGACTCGACCGTGCGCTTGCGGGTCATCTCCACAAGCCCCAGTGGCGAGAAGTCGTAGACCGTGGTCTTGGCGTGGTCTTTCAGCAACGATTTTTCCAGCGTGCGCAGGACCTGCCGGCGATGTTCGGCATCGATCATGTCGATGAAGTCGATGATGATGATGCCGCCCAGGTTACGCAGGCGCAGCTGGCGCGCGACCGACTGCGCCGCTTCGAGATTCGTGCGGTAAACAGTTTCTTCCAGGTTGCGCTGGCCCAGGAATGAACCCGTATTGACGTCGACCGTGGTCATCGCCTCGGTCTGGTCGATCACCAGGGTGCCACCGGATTTCAGCGGCACTTCCTTGTTCAGGGCGCGCTTGATCTCATCCTCCACGCCGTACAGGTCGAACACGGGGCGCGCGCCTGTGTAGTGCTCGATCTTTTCGGCCAACGCCGGCATGTATTGCGCAGCGAATTCGCGCAGGCGCTCGCAGGTCTCGCGCGAGTCGACCTTGACCTTCTCCACATCCCGACGAATGAGGTCGCGGACCGCGCGCAATGGCAGGCTGAGATCTTCGTAAACGCAACTGCCGACCTTGGCACTTGCCGAAGAGTTTTCCACCAGTTCCCACGCGCGGCTCAGATAAGCAATATCCTCGGCCAACGCTTCTTCCGACTGGCCCTCGGCATTTGTGCGCACGATGTAACCGTATTTCAGGATTCCTGGCACGGCACCATCCGGCGCCAGTTTGCCTACCAGCGTCTTCAGGCGCGCGCGCTCGTCCTCGTCTTCGATGCGCGTGGAAATACCGACCACGCGCGAGCGTGGCAACAGCACCAGGTAGCGCGATGGAATACTGATTTGCGTGGTCAGTCGCGCACCCTTGCTGCCGATCGGATCCTTGACTACCTGCACCACGATCTCGGCACCATCGCGCAGCAGTTCAGTGATCGGCACCTGCACCTGCAGCGGCATGGCGCCAGGCGCGTCATCACTCTCGCCCGCATCCAACTGCGTGCTTCGGAAAATGTCGCTGGCATGCAGGAACGCGCCGCGCTCCAGCCCTACGTCCACGAAGGCCGCCTGCATGCCAGGCATCACCCGCTGCACCTTGCCCTTGTAGATGTTGCCGACCACGCCACGTTGGCTGCCGCGCTCGATATGCAACTCCTGCAGCATCCCGTTTTCGATGACCGCCACCCGGGTTTCGCGAGGGGTCACGTTGACCAGCAGTTCTTCACTCATTTCGGCGCGCTCATGCGACCGCACTCATGCCAGTAAGTCGAACTGACGCAGCAATGCTGCGGTTTCGAACAGCGGCAGGCCCATGACGCCGGAATAGCTTCCAGAAAGATGGGCGATATGCGCGTGCGCTCGACCCTGTATGGCGTAGCCGCCGGCTTTGCCCTGCCATTCGCCGCAAGCCAGGTAGGAAGCAATGTCGGCATCGGACATTGCGCCAAAGGTAACCTGCGATACACACACGGCCTGCGCTTCACGTCCTGCCGACACCACCGCCACCGCGGTGATCACATCATGGGTGCGCCCAGCCAAGCGGCGCAGCATCGCTGCGGCATCGTCGGCAACAGCGGGTTTGCCGAACACCGATCCATCCAGGATCACTTCAGTATCCGCGCCCAACACCACCGCCCCCGGCACAGCGACCACCTGCAACAGGCCGGCACCGGCCTTTTCGCGCGCAACCCGGCGCACGTAATCAACGGCAGGCTCATCGATGCCTTGTTGTTCGGGAATGCCGAGGTCGATCACGCCGAAATCCAAGCCTAGTCGGGCCAGTAATTCAGCGCGCCTTGGCGAGCGGGAGGCAAGATGCAACATGCAGGAAGTCTAACCCGCGCCCGGGCGCTGGCCCGCCGGAATACGCCACTCAACCCCATTGCGGCTCACCATGCGTTCACCCACTTATCCAAGCATGCAGCGACGCTTCATCACATCCTGACGTTGCCTCAAGCATTCTTTACAACGCTATAGACCCCAAGGAGTTCCAAATGCCCCTGCGCCGTTCGAATCTGGCCATGATCCTGGCCACCGCCCTTGCTTTCGGAATACCAATGACCTCATCCGCCACCCCGCAATCGTCCCCCGCTTACACGATGCCGGCTGACGGCACGTTGCTGTCTGTATCCGCCAGCGCGGATGCCAAACGCGTCCCGGATGTCGCCAGCATCTCCACAGGCGTGGTCACCCAAGCCGCTGACGCCAATGCCGCGATGCGAGCCAATGCCGTGCAGATGGACAAAGTGATGGCTGCGATCCGCGCTGCCGGTATCGCCGAACGCGACATCCAGACCAGTGGCATCAGCCTCAACCCGCAATACAAATATGTGGACAACACGCCACCCACCATTACCGGCTATGAAGCCAACAATACGGTCAGCATCAAGGTGCGCGACCTTTCCATGCTGGGCAAGGTGTTGGATACCTTGGTCCAACAGGGCGCCAACCAGCTCAACGGCCCCAGCTTCGAAGTCGACAAACCGGACGAGGCCTACGACGAGGCGCGCGTGGGCGCACTCAAGAAGGCACAGTCGCGCGCCACGACCTATGCCGATGCCTTGGGCTTGAAGGTGCGCCGCATTGTCAGCATCAGCGAAGGCGGAGCCAGCATGCCACGGCCGATGCCGATGATACGGATGATGTCCGCCGATGCAGGCATGGCCAAGGAAACCTCGGTCGCACCAGGCGAAACCACGCTTTCAGTCAACCTGGATGTCATGTTCGAGCTGGGACGCTGATCATGGCGTGTCCTGAGGACAGTCCGCAACGAGTACCTGCCGCGCATCCCGAACCGGCTTGTAACACTGGATATGCGGAACCCAAGCCGCGCACCAAGCAACAAGCGCAAATTCCAGGTGCCAAGCGCCCACCTGACTCCGAAGACGGTGGCTTGGAGCATGAGCCAGATCCTGTGACCTGAGCCAGGCGCTTCACGATCTTTGACTGACGCCCGCACACGCGGGCGTCGTCATTTCCGCACCACCCCCCAATGCCATTGGTCGGCCGGATCCCACCAACAGTCGCCAGACGCTTGCCGTGTGCATGCGCTTGGAACAGGTTTGATCCATGCATCGCCCGGAACCACGCCTCTAATCATTCAACCCCACCACGTGCACTCGGCCGTTGCATGTAACACCCACTCTGACAGGAGGTTGACCATGGCACGTACAACGTCGCAACCACGTTCGCACGCACTCGCGCAGGCACTGCACCGCTCCGCCGGCTTCGCCCTGCTACGGCCTACCTCCAAGCCCCAGCTCGATGCCACCCGCATCCTTACATTGAGTGGCACATTGGCCCTCAACCTGATCGCCCTGGGCATGCTGATGATGCCCTTGGCCATGCCGCCCCCAGCAATTTGGGACGAACCGGTGGCAAGGAATCCTGCGCGCGACATTCCGAAAGACAAGCCGGTCGTGGTGGAGATCGTCGAGAAAGTCATCAGGCCTGCCCCTGTCGCCGAACTGATCAGGCAGCAAACGGTTGCTCCGACCAAAATCCAGACCAACAACGTCGCCGTGATCTCTGAAACCGGCCGTGAACAAATCGTGGAAAACACGGTCAGCGAAGACATTGGCCATCCCACCGATTTCGGGACAGCGACCACGCCAACGGCCATCCAGCTTGAGTATCTTTCAGCTCCGCCACCGAAATATCCGCGCAACGCACTTTCGCGAAGGATCGAAGGCACGGTGCTGTTGCAGGTGCTGGTCGGCGTCGATGGCCGCCCTCTGGAGGTGACGGTGTCGCAAAGCAGTGGCAACCACGAACTGGACGAGGCGGCGCGCAGCCAGATCCTGAAACGGTGGAGCTTCCGGCCGGCGATGAAGAACGGGCAGGCAGTCCAAGCGCTGGGACTGGTGCCGGTGGCATTCAACCTGAGCAACTGAGGCTCTCAGTTCATCAGGTCACCCCGGCCACTGTCCTGCGTAGGCGGGACAGTGGTTCAACCGCGGTGATAAGGATGATTGGCCAGCAGCGCCGCGGCGCGATACACCTGCTCTGCCAGTACGAGTCGCACCAGCATGTGCGGCAACGTCAATGGACCCAGGGACCAAGTCTCGTCCGCGCGCTGGAGGACTTCGGGCGCATGTCCTTCGGGACCACCAATCAGGAACGCCAAGTCACGGCCTTGTTGCCGCCAATGCTCCAGCCGGCGTGAAAGTTGTTCGGAGTCGTAAGATTTACCGCGACCGTCCAAGGCGACCACGCAAGCGTTTTTTGGCAATGCCGCAAGGGCACGAGCACCTTCATCGCTGGTAGCACGCACGGTATCGCGACCCTTGCCGCGCAGGCCGGGCTCTACTTCAATCAATTCAAGCGGCAGCCAGTGCGACAAGCGCTTCTGGTATTCAGCGAACCCCTCGGCCACCCAAGCGGGTGCCCGTTCGCCGACCGCAATCAGGCGCGCCTTCATTGGCCGCGCAGTCGCAGGTCAGTATTTGGCTTCAGGTGGTTGATCGCCAACTGTCCACAGGCGCTCGAGCGCATAGAACTCGCGAACGCGCGGCAGCATCACATGGACGACCACATCACCAAGATCGACCAGCACCCATTCCGCCTCGCGCTCGCCTTCCACGCCCAGCGGCATGACATCGAGTTTCTTGGCAAAGCGGACTACTTCATCGGCAATCGACTTGACGTGCCGACTCGAAGTGCCGGAAACGACCACCATGTAATCGCAGACGCTGCTCTTGCCACGCACATCGATTTCGGTGATTTCCTTGCCCTTCAATTCCTCTACCGCGGCATGGACCGTCTTGAGCAGCGTTTCCACTGAAGGCGGCGGATTGGGCATGCTGGTCTTGATGACGTGCGCGGTAGTGGTCAAGGGTTGTCGCTCTCGGAAAGTGTGGGGATTATAGCTGTGGCTGGCTGATACAGTCCGTGACGGACGATATACGCCGCCACCGCCGGCGGAACCCAGTCCTGCCAAGGCTCGCCATCGCGGATGCGGCGGCGCAATTCGGTCGAGGATTCTGGTCGCAGCGCCGGCATCACCACGTGTGCAAAACCACCGTGGGCGGCTGCGGCCAATTGACCAGTATCGCGCCAGCGTGGCGCGATCTCGGCAAGCACTTCGGGCGCCTGACTGCTTAGTGCATTGGCATCCACGGTCGCACCGGGGCGATTCACGACAAGGATATGCGCCAGATCGAACAGCTCGCGCCAGCGATGCCAACTGGCCAGTTGCAGCAGCGAGTCAGCACCGATCAGCCAAACAATCGGCACTTCGACGCCAAGCTCGCCTCGCAATTGAATCAGCGTATCGACCGTCCAAGACGGACCCTCCCGGCCCAATTCGCGACGGTCAACGTGCAAGCCGCGCTCACGATCTATAGCCAGATCCAGCATCGCGGCGCGCTGTAGCGCATCTGCACGGGTCGGACCCTTGTGCGGGGGATCGTGCGCGGGCAGCAAGGCGACCTGCGCCGATAGCGCGTCACGCACCGTGCGCGCGACAGCAAGGTGGCCGTTGTGTACCGGGTCGAACGTGCCTCCGTAGAACACCAGCATTGGATTACTCACGATGCCAGCAAACCCATCGCACCCTTGTCAGCCACAGCAAGCAGCACGCGTTCCAGCTGCAGCCACGGATCGGCGGATTCCTCGCCTACCCGCACACGCCCCTTGGCGATGCGATCCACCGCGCCGACATCAGCCACGAATCGCTGCCAGCGCTCGGGCGAATGTCGCTTCAGCGCGCGCGTGTACATCGCCTGCTTGGAGTCCCACACCCGCTGCGCCTTGAACTCCGCCGCCAGGTTGCGCGCGCGTGACAGCGCGGCGAGCGTCATGATTTCCTTGGCGACCATGCCCATCAGCGCCGGCACAGCTTCGCCCTCGGCGCGCAGGCCAGCGAGCATCCGCGCCACCTGCGCCGGGTGCCCGTTCAACGTGGCATCGACCAACCGGAAAACATCGAAACGGGCTGAATCAGACACTAGCGATTCCATCGTCTGCAAATCCAGCGTTTGTTCGCCACTCGATGCTGCCAGCAATACCAGCTTGTCGATTTCCTGCGCGGCGGCCAGCAGGTTGCCCTCCACGCGCTGCGCCAGCCTGGCAGTCGCATCCGGCGTGACCTTGAGCCCACGGCTGCGCAGGCGGCGTTCGATCCAACCATTGAGCTCATGCGGTTTGATCGGCCAAGCGATGCAGCTGTGGCCTGCGCGGGCAATCGCCTCGCTCCACTTGCCGGAATGCGACCGTGACCAGTCGTTGGCGATCACCAGCAGGACCACATCCGCAGGCAGTTCCGCACAAATTTCGCAAATGATCTTGCTGCCGGCAGTGCCCGGCTTCCCGGTCGGTAGCCGTACTTCGACCAGGCGGCGGTTGGCGAACAGGCTGGGCGCGTGAATGGATGCCGATAGCCTGTCCCAATCGGGATCGCGGCCTTCCATGTCGTGAACTTCCCGCTCGTCGATCCCCTGCGCGCGCGCCGCCTTGCGGATCTCGTCAGCGGCCTCAAGCACCAACAGGGTTTCGGTTCCCGCGACCAGCCATGCCGGCCGCAATGGTTCAGACGCGAGTTGCCTCGCAAGCCGGTCTGGGGTCAGCTCCATGGAGTTACGCAAAGCGAGCCGTCAAGATTCATACGAAAAGGGGTCAGAGTGAAGTTTCGCGATGCGAAATTCACTCTGACCCCTTTTCGCCGGGCTGGCTCATTCAGCGACAGGGGCCGGCTGCTTGGTCGCAGCATCCACGCGGCGCAGGATCGCGGTCGCCATGTCTCGACGCAGTTCGCGCACCAGTAGTTCGCGCTCGCTGGTCTTGCCTATGGAATCCACCGCAGGTGCCAGGTAATCACGGGATAGTTCAACCGCCTGCTGTGGCACGGCCACGCTGTCGTCTGCACGGCGCAGCGTGAAGACCACTGCGTAGCGCAGTGAAAATTCCTGGGCACGTCCGTACTGGTCCTGACTGATCGGAGTATCCGCCCACTGCTCGGAAAGCACCTGCAAAGTCGCTACGCCCTCGGTCGCGTCTGCGGGTGCGGCCTCCGCACCCGCGCGTTGCAAGCCATCGGCCAAATTTTCGGCCAGTGCGCTGTATTGGTCGCTTGCCAGTACGCGCACGGGCCCAAGATTGGCCGGCAGGCTGAGTGCGCCACGCAAGTGGAAGCCGCAGCCCGACAACAGCGCGGCGGCGAGGACAGCAGTAAAGAGTCGTGACTTCATGCTTGAAGTCTGACCCGAAATAGGGCCGGAGTGAAGTTTTGCGAATTGGAACACATCACTAGGCCTTTCCTTGGTCGCTGGTATCAGCACGTCACGACGCCACGATATTGACGATCTTGCCCGGAACTACAATGACCTTTCGTACCGTTTGCCCCTCCAATAATCGCCGGATCGCGGGCTCCGCGAGCGCAGCGGCCTCTGCGGCCTCACGGCTGGCATCCGGCGCCACTTCAATGGTGGCGCGCAGTTTGCCGTTGACCTGCACCGCCAAGGTCACCGCATCACGGGCCAGCGCAGACGGATCGACCTGCGGGAACGACACGTCTTCCAGCAATTCCTCCGCATGTCCCAGTACCTGCCACAGGGCATGGCTGATGTGCGGGGTGATCGGGTTGAGTAACAGCACGATCGACTCGAATGCCTCATGCCTCACCGCGCGGCCCTGCTCGCTCATGTCGTTGAACTTAGCCACATGGTTCATCAGTTCCATCAACGCCGCGATCGCAGTGTTGAAACTGTGCCGTCGAGCATAGTCGTCACTGACCTTCCTGATCGCCTCGTGGACCTGCCGCCGCATTGTCTTTTGTGCCGCATCCAGTGCCGTCGGCTCCACGTCTGCATGATCCGGCTGCGCAGCATGTGCATGGACATCACGCCACAACCTGCGCATGAAGCGCGACATGCCTTCGACGCCGGCTTCGTTCCATTCAAGTGATTGCTCAGGCGGCGCAGCGAACATCGAGAACAGGCGAACGGTGTCGGCACCATATTTGCCCACCATGACCTGCGGGTCGACGCCGTTGTTCTTCGACTTCGACATCTTTTCGGTGCCGCCGATCTGCACCGGTTTGCCATCACTTAGTGAGATGGCGCCGATAGTGCGCATGCGCTCGTCATGTTCCAGCTCCACATCGGCCGGGTTGATCCATTCCTTGGCGCCATGCGCATCCTCGCGATAGAACGTATCGGCAATGACCATGCCCTGCGTGAGCAGGCGCGTGGCCGGCTCGTCACAGTGCACCAGCCCCGCATCGCGCAGGAGCTTGTGATAGAAGCGGAAATACATCAAGTGCAGGATCGCGTGTTCGATGCCACCGATGTACTGATCAACTGGCAGCCAGTAATTGGCGCGCTCATCGACCATGTCCGCGGCACCCGGACTGGTGTAGCGCGCGTAGTACCAGCTCGACTCCATGAAAGTATCGAAGGTGTCGGTCTCGCGCTCAGCCGGCTTGCCGCAGTGCGGGCAGGTGGTCTTGCGCCATTCCGGGTCGGCCTTGATCGGTGAATGCACATCGCCGCTGGCAAACGCGTCTGCCACGTCTTCCGGCAACAAGACCGGCAACTGGTCCTCCGGCACAGGCACCGGCCCACAGTCACCGCAATGGATCACCGGAATCGGGCAACCCCAGTAGCGCTGGCGGCTCACGCCCCAGTCGCGCAGGCGGAAATTGACCCGGCGCTGGCCGGCACCCTCCGCTTCGAGTCGTGATGCAAGCGCCTTGAACGCCGCATCGAAGTCCATGCCGTTGTAATCGCCTGAATTGATCAGCCAACCGCGCTCGATAAGCGCACCGTCCTCCTGGATCCTGCGCAAATATTCGTGCACTACCGCCACCGCGGCATCGATCTCGAACACATCGATCGCGCCGTGCTGGCCCAGCGCAACCGCCATCGGGTCGTCGTGGTCTGCAACATGCGAATTGATCTCTTCCAGTGCATCGCGCACGGTGGCGTCCACGATCACCGGATGCACCGGCAGGCCATAGGTCTTGGCGAACTCCCAATCGCGCTGGTCATGCGCTGGCACTGCCATCACCGCGCCTGTGCCGTAGCCCATCAGCACGAAGTTGGCGACGTAGATCGGCACGTCCTTGCCAGTAATGGGATGTATCGCCCAAAACCCGGTCGCCATTCCGCGCTTTTCCTGGGTCTCGAGCTCGGCTTCGGATACGCCACCGCGCTTGAGATCGATCAGGAAAGCCTCGAGCTCCGGATTATCTTCCGCCGCCTTCAACGCCAACGGATGCTCGCCGGCAATACTGATGAAGGTCACGCCCATGAGCGTGTCCGGGCGCGTCGTAAACACGCTCAGGGGTACGTCCTGGCCATCGACCTTGAACTGGATATCCAGGCCTTCGCTGCGACCGATCCAGTTGCGCTGCATGGTCTTGACCGAATCAGGCCAGCCCGGCAGTGTGTCCAGATCGTCCAGCAGTTGTTGCGCGTAGTCGGTAATGCGCAGGAACCATTGTGGGATCTCTCGCTTCTCGACCAATGCACCAGTGCGCCAGCCGCGGCCGTCAATCACCTGCTCGTTGGCCAATACGGTCTGGTCGACGGGATCCCAGTTCACCACGCTGTTCTTACGGTATGCCACGCCCTTCTTGAGCAGGCGCACGAACATGCGCTGCTCGTTGACGTAATAGTCCGGCCGGCAGGTCGCGAATTCGCGGCTCCAGTCGATTGCGTAGCCCATGGTCTTGAGCTGGCTGCGCATGTGCTCGATGTTGGCGTAGGTCCATGTCGCCGGCGCGGTGCGGTTCTTGATCGCGGCGTTCTCGGCGGGCAGGCCGAACGCATCCCAGCCCATCGGCTGCAGCACGTTGTGGCCGGTCATCCGCTTGTGCCGGCTGATCACGTCGCCAATCGTGTAATTGCGCACATGGCCGACGTGGAGCGCGCCGCTCGGGTACGGCAGCATCGACAAGCAGAAGTACTTCGGCTTGTCAGACTGTTCGTTAACCTCAAACGCCCGGGTGGTGGACCAGAACGACTGGGCGGCGGATTCGACGGTGCGTGGATCGTAGGTGGCGGCTTCGGTGGACACGGCAAACGGCGCTAAGCGCCCCGTCAAGGCAAGGCCAGACAGCCTACCGCAGCGCAACATCGACCGCCACGCATGGCACACTCGGTCCACATCTGGGGAGACTGCCATGCGCCATCGTTTACTGACTGTTTGCGTCTTAATGGGTATTGCATTGCCCGCTTCTGCGACCGACAACAGCTTGCAATGCGGCAAGTTGTTCGACAGCCGCAGCGGCAAGATGCTGGGCGCGCACACGATCGTGGTTCGCGCGGGGAAGATCGCCGAGGTCCTGCCGGGCCGCGCTGAAGCCGCCACCGGCACCCAAGCGGTGGACCTGTCCGACCGTACTTGCATGGCCGGATGGACTGACCTTCACGTGCACCTGGGCGGCGAATCAAGCCCACAGAGTTATTCGGAAGGGTTCCGCCTGGACGACATCGACTTTGCGTTTCGCAGCATTGGTTATGCGGAGAAGACCTTGATGGCAGGCTTCACCAGCGTGCGTGACCTGGGCGGCGGAATTTCCCCGCATCTGCGCGACGCGGTGAACAAGGGTCTGGTGAAAGGCCCGCGAATCTGGGCCGCAGGCAAGTCGATTGCCACCACCGGCGGCCATGCCGACCCGACCAATGGCTACAACTCAGAGTTGTCGCACCTGCTGGGCCCGCCCGGCCCTACCGAAGGCGTGATCAACTCGATCGATGACGCCCGCCAGGCCGTGCGCCAGCGCTACAAGGAAGGTAGCGACGTCATCAAGATCACCGCTACGGGCGGCGTGCTGTCCTATGCCAAGTCTGGTGATGCGCCGCAATTCACCGTCGAAGAAGTGAAGGCCATCGTCGATACCGCCAAGGACTACGGCTACAAGGTCGCCGCACATGCGCACGGCGAAGAAGGCATGTATCGCGCGGTCGCCGGCGGCGTTACCAGCATCGAACACGGCACCTTGATGAGTGATCGGGTGATGACGCTGATGAAGCAGAAGGGCACCTGGTACGTGCCGACCATCTACGCCGGGCGCTTCGTTGCCGACAAAGCGAAGATCGACGGCTATTTTCCCGATGTCGTACGCCCCAAAGCCGCACGGATCGGCGCGATGATTCAGGACACGGCGGGCCGTGCGTACCGGTCCGGGGTCAAGATCGCGTTCGGCACCGACATGGGCGTGGGGCCGCATGGCGACAACGCACGTGAGTTTATGTACATGGTCGAAGCCGGCATGCCGGCTTCCTATGCACTGCAAGCGGCGACAATACATGCGGCTACCGTGCTCGGCGTGGACGATCAGGGCGTAGTCGAAGCCGGCAAACGTGCTGACATTGTCGCTATGCCCGGCGACCCGATGGCCGACATCAGCAACGTCATGAAGGTCGACTTCGTGATGAAGGATGGCGAGATCTACCGGACACCTGCACGTTGAATCTGGAGTGGCTGGGCGTGGTGGCCGCAACCTGCACCACGCTCTCGTTCGTCCCGCAGGCGGCGAAGACCATTCGGACCCGCGACACCAGCGGCATCTCGCTTTGGATGTACCTGGTATTCACCGTCGGCATCGGCTTCTGGTTCGGCTACGGGATCGTTCTGGATTCGTGGCCGATGATCCTGTCGAACGCGATTACCTTCGTGTTGTCGGCGACGATCCTTGGGCTGAAGGTGAAACACGGCTAGCGCCGCCTGCCACGAACACCCACCAGCCGAACCACACCGCGAATGCCAACCGCTGTGCGACGCCGACCCACATGCCTATGGGTGCAAACACGGCGATCACAGGCACCAGCACCGCAGCTGCAAGGGACACCAATCCGAACGCAGTGCCGCGGCGCGCACCAAACGCCACCAGGACGGCACCGGGCACGAACGCGATCCACCACAGCATCCACGCCAACGCATGCAAGCGACTCATGCTGGTGTCCATGTCGGAAGGATCCATGGACATCACGCCCTGCATCGCAAATGCGAATGCCGAGAACTGCACCAGCACGATGCCGATCCGGGCCAGCCAGCCGGCGTTCGGTAGTCGACCACGCAGCCTCTGCCCCGCAATCGCCAACAGCACACCCGGCACCACGAACAAACTCAAGTTGAACGCCGGCGCGTAAGGCAGGCCGGTCGCACCCCGCAGGCCCACAGGATGCAGAAGGTGCGAATACTCGGGTAAGCCCAGATTCGCCAACAGCAATCCGGCAACGAAGCTCGCAAGCGCCAGCCATGGCAACCAACCCTGCGCGCGCTTCATCGGCAGGCCTTGGCGAAATTGTCTTGCAGGAAAGCTTCCACCTTCGGAAATTCGTCCAAGGGTTCGCTGTGACCGCCTTCCACGACCAAGTGTTCTGCGGAATGCCAAAAGCCGTGTTGCTTGAGCCTAGCCATCATCGCATCGGACATCTCGCGTGATGGCCAGAATTCATCCTGGCTCGCGGATACAAAGTAGACCGGCCCGTTGATCCGCTCCACCGGAATTGCGGCGGCTTCCATCGCAGGGGTGTTGCTGACCATCTTGTCGAACGCGCCGCGCAGGTCGTGCACCAGCAGGTTGGGAGTCGCGCTCCAAGGAAACGGCACGAACGGCAGCGGCTTGTCATGCAGGGAAAAACCGGGCGTGGTCAATGCATCGGTCAGTGCGGGGAACACCGCGCTGCCCGGCACGATGGCGATGACTGCACTGATGTCGGCGTAGTGACTAGCCAGCAGCAGCGCAAGCTCCCCGCCACGCGACCCGCCGATCAGGCCGATGCATTGTCCATTCACGCGCGGATCCTTGGCCGCCTTGAGGATCGCATCGTGGATCGCGTCAAGCGAGATGCGGTCAAGGTGTTCGGGTGAGTTTGGCGTGCCGAAATAGCCCACCGCCAGCATCGCGTAGCCCTGGTCCAGGAAGCGTTCGCGCTGGGTTTTCCACATGCCACGGGTCCACGCATTGCCGCCTTCACTGCCACCCAGGCCAACCAGCAGCGGCCTTGGCGCGCCGTCGCGTGCGTACAACTGCACGTCGACTTGCCCGTGTCGCGCAGGCAATGTTTCGGTATCGAAGCTCGCAACGGTCCACTGGATCCATGCAAACAACAACAGCACCAACAGCACGATGCCGATGGCCAGCCATTTGGCGACGCGGACGAACCTGCCGGTCTTGATTGTCATTCGGGCTTGCTCCAGTGAAAGACATCTTCGATACGAACGCCCAGTGCATCGGCGATGCGGAATGCCAGTTCCAGCGATGGCGCGTACTTGCCTGCCTCCAGCGCAATGATCGTTTGCCTGGTCACGCTGCAGGCATCGGCCAAGGCCTGCTGGGTCATCTCGCCGCGTGCGAAGCGCAGGCGGCGAATCTCATTGGTGACGGGGGTGCCGGTCATTGCGCCAGCCGATCCCGGCGGTACGAAATCGCTGCTGACAGGTGTGCGGCAATGTTGGCCCCAAGGATGCCCAGCAACAGCAGCGACGGCAGTGCGTATGGCTGCTCCGGGACGAGGCTTCGGGTGGCACCCATACTCAATAGCAAAGCCAGCGTCACGAACCAGCACGAAGCGAAGTAGCGGAACACATGCTCCGAACGCGCGAAGATTGCGGCATCGCGCTCGTCCTCCATCACCTCGTTCTGACGCTGCTCATCGTGTGCAGAACGCCTGCGGAACCAGTGAGAAAGCACGAGGCAAAACGCTGCGGTGTAAAACGGCGCCCAAGTCTCGCGCACGAGTGAGCTGACGCAAAGTAACAGTGCCAGGCATGAAAGCGCGACTGCCATCCTCGATGCGAAACGCTCGCTGAAGCCTGCCGCTGGTGGCTCCGTTCCAGTATCCCGGGAATTTTCTGAAGGCATCATCGTTCTCCTAAGTGGCAGTGAGCCCATCTCACGACGGCAAGCACGGGCGAAGACGTCACTGGCGGCTGGTGGGACATCTCACGGCGTGCAAAGGGAAGGCGACGGATCTGATTGGTGACGGGCGTTTTGGTCATTCGGACACTGCGCGGCGGTCGCGCCAGTACAGGATGGCGGCGACCAGTTGGTCGAACCACACCCCCACCAACAACGTAGTCATCAACATCTGTGCAATGAACGGATAGCTGAATTGCTGCAAGCGCGCGGTATCACTGAAACCCAGCAGCAGCGCAATCGCGATCACCACGAACACGGTGGAATAGCGGCCCCACTGACTGGCGGCCAATTCGATCTGCGCATCGCGCTCATCGGTGAGGACCTTGCCTGCCCAACGCTGCTTCAGGACTTCCGCCAACACCAGCCACGCGACGAACAAGGTTCCAATGCGCTGGCCCACGGCGCCGGCGTCCGGGTTGCGCCCAATCGGCACCTGCGGCAAAAACACATGCGCCTTCAGCAGACTGACGGCGATCACCGCACCAACAAAGGCAACGCCGATCCAGGCTTGCCACTCGCCATGGGAGATCCGCGCTTCGGCATCACTGTGCGGAACACGATGCAGCGCATCCACGCTGAACCACACCGCTGCCACGAACAGGAACGTGCCGACCCAACCCACTGGAAACGGGATATCCCGGTATTCGCCACTGAAAAACAGCGCCAGCCCAACGCCGGCCAGCACCAGCCAAGTGATCAGTTGGGTACGTGGGTGCAGGGCTTTCATGGATGTCACCTTCAGCAGACTAAATGTAATGTCTAATTTACATTTCGATTTCTATATGTCAAGTATTTTTTACATCGACTTGTTATCGTCCCTGCCATCGCCATTTCTAGGCCCCCCCTCCAATGTCCCCGTCCATGACAAACGCCACTACGCCCCGCGTGTTCGACGCCACTGCCGCGACCTTCGAGGACACGGTGATACGTACCTCGCAGGAAACCCCTGTCCTGATCAACTTCTGGTCGGCCGGGTTCGAGCCGAGCGAGATCCTCAGTCCGCTGCTGGAAAAACTCGCCAGTGATTACAACGGCGCCTTTCTGCTGGCCAATGTCGATGTGGCGCAAGAAAAGGAACTCGCTTCGGCGTTCCAGATCCAGTCCGTGCCCACGGTCATCCTGGTCAAGAACGGGCAACTGGTCGACGGCTTCCCGGGCGCATTGCCGGAAGACCAATTAAAGGAATTCCTGACCCATCACGGCATTGCCCCAGCAGAGTTGGTCGAAGACGAACGTGCCGAATTCGACTTACCGCCGGTCGATCCGCGTGAAGAAGTGATGCGCCTGCGAAAGGCGATCGAAGTCCAGCCCGACAAGGCCGAACTCAAGCTCGACTTGGCCTTGGCATTGCTGCAGACAGGCGCTACTACCGAAGCGCAACAGCTTCTGGACGGCTTGCCCGCAAACCTGGCCACGGACGACCGCACGATCAAGGCGCACGCACGGCTCGGGTTCTGCGCATTGTTGAAGGATGCACCACCCGTGGAAGTGCTGGAGGCCGCAATCGCCGCCGATCCGGCTGACCTGCGTGCGCGTCATCTACTGGGCGTTCGCCAGTTCGAGTCGGGCGAGGCCGAAGCCGGACTTATACAGTTCATCGAGATGCTGCAGCGCGATCGCACGTACGAAGACGGGCTGGCCCGCAAGACGTTGATCGATGCTTTCCGCGTGCTTGATGACCAGGACCTGGTCAGCCGTTACCGGCGCAAGATGTCGTCGCTGCTGCTGGCTTGATGCCATACCAATATGCGCTGAAACCGTGCTCTGGATCTCTAGAGACATTATCGATGTCTATGCTGATGTAACGGCTCTTGACGCCAGAAGTTGTACGCAACGCTCAAACCGGGACACTGATCGTTCCATCACGGATGACACCGCACTATGCTGCGGAACGCTCATCAACCGGGGTATTCGTGTCCAGCCTCAATCACGACACTGATCGGCCGCAGGTCGATGGCTACCGCATCGTCAAGGTCATCGGCCATGGCGGGATGTCCACCGTCTATCTGGCTGATCAGATTTCGCTAGGCCGCAAGGTCGCGCTCAAGGTCATGCTGCCGGAAGCGCTGGCCGATGAAGTGAGCCGTGGCCGCTTCGAGAATGAAGCCCATACCATCGCCCGGCTGCAACACCCGAATATCGTGAGCATCCACGAGGTTGGCCGCACTGCCGATGGCTTGCCTTTCTACTCGATGCCTCACCTCTCGCATGGCCACCTCGCCCAGCGCAACCTGCGCGGCGACCAGCCTCGTGTCGCCGAAATCCTGCGCGTCCTGCTGCAGGCACTCGACTACGCCCACGTGCGCGGCGTGGTGCATCGCGATGTCAAAGCCGAGAACGTCCTGTTCGACGACAACGAGCGCCCGCAACTTGCCGACTTCGGCATCGCCTTGCGTCGTGGCAGCAATCCACGATTGACGTCCACCGGCCTGGCCGTGGGCAGCACCGCCTATATGCCGCCGGAACAAGCAAAGGGTGCCACGGTCGACCGCCGCGCCGACCTCTACAGCGTAGGCGTGCTCACTTGGGAGATGCTGACGGGTAGCCTGCCCTACAACGCGGGCGATGCCCTCTCAATGGCGATGTTGCATGTCCAGAATCCAGTGCCGCGCCTGCCTTCGGCGTTGAAGCATTGGCAAGGGCTCATCGACAAGAGCATGGCGAAGAAGCCGGATGATCGCTTTGCCAGCGCGCAGGACATGCTGGAAGCACTTGCACATCTACAGGCACGTGCAGGAAAGAATTTCGGCGTGGTCGAAGTGCCATCGACGGACATGCTGGACGACGTCCCTCCGCCTCCCGGTACCAACTGGAAACCGATTGCCATGGCTGCCGCCGCATTGGCCGGCATCGTCGCGTTGTCTTTCGGCCTGCCACGCCTATTTGAGCCAAGCAACGACAGCCTCGCTGTCCAGTCCGAAACAGCGGAAGCCGCAGCCATCGATGCGAGCAGGTCGAGTGCCTTGCCCGTCCCTGGCGCCGACACTGGCGAGGGCGTCCTGGGCGGTATCAACCCCGCCACATCCAGCAGCATCAGCGCGTACCTGGCCAATGCAGAACAGCAATTGCGCGATGGCCACTTGCTGAACCCTGCCAATGCCAATGCATGGGACAGCCTGGATACTGCGCATCGGGTGAACCCAACCGATTTGCAGATGCTGATGCTGAGCGCACATCTGTTCGATGCGCTGGGAAATGCCAGTGAACAGGCCCTTCGAAAAGGCGAAGCGACCCGTGCACGCGAAGCGTTTGAACGCGCACGCGAGCTGGATGCACGCCGTGGTGGTGCTGGAAATGCAATCACCATGCTGCGCGCGCGGCTGGACACGGCGCTCACTGCGCGCCTGGACGAAATCATCGCCAAGCCCGACCCGGTGGGCGCGAAACAATTCCTGGCCGACTCCCGCTGGATTGGCCTGGACCCGGCTCGCCATCAGGCGTTGCAGGCGAAACTCGCGCCCATGGCTGGTACTACAGCCACTAGCTTGGCTGGCCGCAGCGACAGTCCGGCAGCGATTGCTCCGGTTGAAGTGCTGACTATCAGCCGCACCGATTACGCGCGCTTCGCCAACGAGACAACGCGTGCCGCGGCAGATTGTGGCCGCAGCGGCTTCTTCGGCTCCACGCGTCGCAGTTGGAAGGCACCAGGTGGCAAGCAGGCAGACGGCGCTCCTGTGGTCTGTGTCTCTGCAGACGATGCAAAAGCTTATGCAAGCTGGTTGAGCGCCCGTCAGAAAGCGCGCTATCGCCTGCCCAGTGCTGGCGAAGCCAGTTCACAAGCATCGACGTCGGTATCCGGCTGGCTAACCTTGTGCGCGGATAACACCTGTAGCCAGCGCATGGCCAGCGGCAAGTCCAAGCCGCTGGAAGCCAGCCGTGGTTACACCGATGTCGGCATCCGTTTGGTACGCGAGAACTGATCAACGCGCATCCACCCTACAATGCGCGAATGTCTACCCCTGCCCCGCTTGCTGCCCGCCTGCAACGACTGTTCATTACTGGACTTTTAACCCTTCTACCCCTCTGGCTGACTTGGGTGGTGGTTCGATTCCTGTTCGTGCTGTTGAGCGACCTCAGCCGACCCGTCATCGAACCGATCCTGCAGGGCTTGGCTGCGTCGAGTCCGGTGACGTTCGGTTGGCTGGATGACGCGTGGATGCTGGGGGCGATCGGCATGTTCGCCACGGTATTGTCGATCCTGTTGGTCGGCTGGCTGACGCGCCGCGTGATCGGCCAGCGGATGCTGGGTTGGTTCGAAGCACTGATCGCCCGGATTCCGCTGGCAAGCACCATCTATGGCAGCGCGCGCAAGCTGCTGGATATCCTGCAAACAAAACCGGATGGTACCCAGCGCGTGGTGCTGATCGATTTTCCGCATCCGGAGATGAAGACGCTTGGTTTCGTCACCCGCGTCATGCGCGAAGTCGGCACCGGCCGCGAGTTGGCCGCCGTGTATGTACCGACAACGCCCAACCCGACCTCGGGCTATCTCGAGATTGTACCGGTCGAAAAAATGACACCCACCGACTGGACCGTCGACCAAGCGATGAGCTTCATTATTTCTGGAGGCGCGGTCGCGCCCGACTCGATTCCATTCTCGCCACCACCGATCAAATGATCAATGGTTGTTGATGCGCGATGCATAAGTGCCGATCTCAACCGATTTCGCCAAATCATCCGGTCCACGCCGGGCATTACTCCGCGTGATGAGGCACTACTGGTTGAGCGCAGTGGGCGCTTGTCCTGCCACTACGCACCATTCGAATACATCAACGTCGCTGCCCAAGTGGTGGTGATGGGCATCACACCCGGCGCACAACAGGCGAGGAATGCGTTGAAAGCATTGCAGGATGCGCTCGCAAGCGATCTCGGGGATCAGCAAGCACTTGCAATTGCGAAGCGCACGGCAAGCTTCTCAGGTCCGATACGCAACAATCTGGTCGCCCTCTTGAATCGGGTGGGTTTGCATACGTTGCTTGGCCTTGAATCAAGCTCAACGCTGTTCAACAACCATAGCGATCTGGTTCACTTCACATCGGTGTTGCGCAACCCGATTTTCAACAACGGCAAGGACTACTCGGGCACCCCGTCGATCTTGGGAAACCCGATGTTGCGCCGGATAGCCGAGCAGGGCCTGGAGACCGAAATCGAAGCGCTTGCCGCAGCGATATGGATTCCAGTAGGAAAAGAGCCAACGGCCGTCCTGCAACATTTCGTATCCGCTGGACGGCTCTCCGCAACACAGGTGCTTGACGGTCTGCCACATCCTTCTGGTGCCAACGCAGAACGCATCGCTTACTTCCTTGGTACCAAGTCGCGCAACACCCTGTCGACAAGGACCAACCCTGATGTGCTGGACGCTCGCTTGCACGAGTTGCGCGCACGCGTCACCGCGCTGTGCATCGACAGTAGGTAGTCACTGGGCCAGCTTGCATGCCTGCATACAGCACCGCATGCATGACTCGTGGCAGTGGCCGCCATTGTGTGCCAGTGTTTACGATGATTCCCTGCCTTCAGGGAAACAGCCATGCTCAAGATCCGCGACCTGTCCAAGACCTATTCCAACGGTGTGCAAGCACTCAAGGGCATCAGCCTCGACATTCCGACCGGCATGTTCGGCCTGCTCGGTCCCAATGGCGCTGGCAAATCCACGCTGATGCGGACCCTTGCCACGCTGCAGGATGCGGATAGCGGCAGCGTGCATCTGGGTGATCTCGACGTGCTGACCAACAAGGAACAGGCGCGGCGTCGGCTGGGCTACTTGCCGCAGGAATTCGGAGTCTATCCCAAGGTCAGCGCCACGGTCATGCTCGATCATTTCGCAATCCTCAAGGGCATCGTCGATCGCAAGCCACGCAAGGAATTGGTCGAGGCGCTGCTTAACCAAGTCAATTTGTGGCAAGTGCGTGATCGCAAGCTGGGGACGTTTTCCGGCGGCATGCGGCAGCGTTTCGGCATTGCACAGGCGCTGATCGGGCAACCTGACCTGTTGATCGTCGACGAACCCACCGCTGGACTTGATCCGGAAGAACGCAACCGTTTCCTCAACCTGCTTGCCGAGGTCGGCGAGCACGTCGTGGTGATCCTTTCCACGCACATCGTCGAAGACGTGACCGACTTGTGCCCGCGCATGGCGATTATCGCCCAAGGCCAGCTGCGGTTGAGCGGTGAGCCGGTGGAAGCCATTCGCTCCCTCGACGGTCGGGTCTGGCAAAAGACGGTATCCAAGGAATCGCTGGCGGCGCATGTCGCAGCGCACACGGTGCTGTCAACGCGTCTGGTCGGTGGCCGCTCAGTGATCCATGTGCTGGATGATGCCAATCCTGGCGACGGTTTCAGCGCCGTGGCACCGGACCTGGAGGACGTGTACTTCGGCGAATTGCGGCACGCCGCCGACGCCTCCGTCGCGCAGGCGGCTTGAACATGCTGGCCCATCTGCTTGCATTCGAACGGCGCCAGCTGCTCCGCAATGGTGTGTTCTGGATCGCGCTGGTCGTATTCGCGCTGATCGGCTTCGGGGCCATGGCGTCGGACAACGTCAGTTTTGGTGGCGGCGTCGGCAACATCATGCGCAATGCACCAACCGTGGTGCTCATGGTGTTGGGTACCTTCAGCGTGTTCAGCGTGTTGCTGGCCACTATTTTTGTTGCCGGGATCGCGCTGCGTGATTTCGAATTGCGCACTGCAGAATTGTTCTTTGCCACGCCAATGAAGCGTCGCGACTACCTGCTCGGTCGTTTTGGCGGCGGGCTGATGGCGGCGATCGCGATCATGCTGGCGATGGCGCTTGGACTGCTACTGGGTTCGTTGATGCCGTGGCTGGATGCCAGCCGGCTGGGTCCGACGCCTTGGGCTGCCTATGCCTGGACGTTCGCAGTGATGGTGATTCCCAACTTGCTGTTCGTGTCGGCGCTGATGTTCCTGCTGGCCACGCTCACCCGTTCGATGCTCTACACCTACTTGGGCGTGATCGCGTTCTTCGTGCTGTGGACAATGGCTGGCTATTTCACGCGTGACCTGGATTCGCGTTGGATCGGTAGCTTGATTGACCCGTCTGGCACCACCGCCATTGGCGAGCAGATTCGCTACTGGTCAAGCGCGCAGATGAACACACAACTGCCGCGACTCAATGGAGAACTGCTGGGTAACCGCGCGCTTTGGCTCGGACTTGCGGGAGTGCTGCTGTGGCTGGCGTTCCATCTGTTCCGTGCCGATCGCGAAGGCTTGGTGCTGCGCAAGCGAAAGGTCATTCCTACCGACGCGCCTGGCAAGCAGGCATCGCCCGTGCAGATTCCGCAGGTGGCGTTGCGTAGCGACGGTCGTGCACAGTTCCGGCAGTACTTGCATCAGTCCTGGTTCGACCTGCG
Source organism: Lysobacterales bacterium (assembly GCA_038242955.1). Taxonomy (GTDB): domain Bacteria; phylum Pseudomonadota; class Gammaproteobacteria; order Xanthomonadales; family Xanthomonadaceae; genus Thermomonas. The sequence continues at coordinate 23,701 of JBBSRO010000016.1, read as the reverse complement.
CGACACCCTGCGCGGTGCGCCGTTCATCGTGATGCTGGTGTTGGGCTTGCTGTTGATGTTCGCGGCGCTCAAATCCAGTGGCGAAATATACGGGACCGCGACCTACCCGGTGACCGCGCAGATGCTATCCGTCATCACAGGTGGCATGAGCCTGTTCCTGATCATCATCGTCACCTTCTATGCCGGAGAAATGATCTGGCGCGAACGCTCGCTGCGCGTTGCCGAAGCCACTGACGCCTACGCTGCACCGAATTGGGTTCCGCTTGCCGCGAAGCTGACCGCACTCATCGGCGTCATTGCCGTGGTGCTGGTCGCCTGTGCGCTCTTCACCATCGGATATCAGTTAGTTAACGGTTACACGAATATCGAACCTGCACTCTATGCCAAGGGCTTGCTGTTACAGCTCGTGCCGTTCGTCTTCATGGCGGTGTTGGCAATGTTCCTGCAGGTGCTGAGCGGCAACAAGTTCATCGGCTACGTGCTGATGATTGGCTACTTGATCAGTCGCATGGCGATGGGCTTCTGGGATCTTGACCAGATCCTCTACAACTACGGCAAGTCATCGCCGACGCCGTATTCGGATATGAACGGCTACGGCCACTTTATCGGCCCGTGGCTTTGGAATCGCGCGTATTGGGGTGTGTTCGCAGTCATCCTGCTTGGGCTGGCGGTGGCGTTCTGGCCGCGCGGTACCTCGCTGTCCTGGAGGGACCGGCGGAAGACCGCGAAGCAACGCCTGCGCAACACGCCGCTGCGTGCCACGCTGGCAGTTGCCGTACTGGCTTTTATTGGCCTGGGCAGCTGGATTTACTACAACAACAACATCCTCAATCATCACGTCCCGGGTGACCTAGCCAAGCAACAGGCGGCCGATTACGAAAAGGCCTACCGCAAATATCTCGACCTGCCACAACCGCGGATCACCGACATCCGCGCCGATGTCGATATCTTCCCGGAAACCCGTAGCGTGACGATTCGCGGCCACTACGCGATGCAGAACAAGAGCAGCCAGCCGATCGCGCAGCTGCACCTAACCATCGATCGTAATGTCGATGTCCAGCGTCTGGATTTTCCTGCGCACACGCTGGTCAGCCGCGATGAGGTACACGGCTACACGATCTATCAACTGCAAACACCGCTTGCACCTGGCGCGTCGATGGAGCTCGACTACACGCTGCACTTTGAGCCGCAAGGCTTTCCGCTCAATGGCGGCGATACCGCGGTGGTTTACAACGGCACGTTCTTCAACAACATGGCCGCGTTGCCGCAATTCGGCTACAACGCCGGCGCGCAGCTGCAGGACCGTAACGACCGCCGCAAGTACGGCCTGCCTGACCTGCCGCGAATGGCGCCGATCGACGACCGCTCACAGTGGAACAACACGTACATTTCCAACGATGCCGACTGGGTGACATTTGAAACTACCGTGTCGACCAGCAGCGGGCAAATCGCACTGGCACCGGGCTATTTGCAGCGGGAATGGACCAAGGACGGGCGCCACTATTTCCACTACAAGTCCGAATCCAAGTTGATGCCGTTCTTCTCATGGCTGTCCGCTGACTGGAAAGTCAAGCGTGACCGCTGGCAGGACGTGGCGCTGGAGGTCTACTACGACCCTCAGCATTTCTACAACGTCGAGCGGATGATCGACTCCGCGAAGAAATCTTTGGACTACTACACGAGTAATTTCTCGCCCTACCAGTTCAAGCAGCTGCGCATCCTTGAGTTCCCCGGCTACGCGTCTTTTGCACAGTCATTCGCGAACACGATCCCGTATTCGGAGTCGATCGGCTTCATCGCAGACCTGCGCGACAAGAAGAAGATCGATTACGTGTTCTACATCACAGCCCACGAAGTCGCGCACCAATGGTGGGCGCACCAGGTGACGGGCGCCAACGTGCAGGGCGCGACGATGCTGTCCGAGTCGTTGTCGCAATATTCCGCACTGATGGTGATGGAGCACGAATACGGCGCGCACAAGATGCGCAAATTTCTCAAGTACGAGCTCGACAGATACCTCAGTAGCCGCGCGACCGAACGCCGGGAAGAGATGCCGCTGGCGCTCAATGAAGGCCAGCAGTACATCCACTACAACAAGGGCTCGATTGCGTTTTATGCACTCAAGGACGCGATTGGCGAGGACACCCTGAACCACGTCCTCTCCGGCTTCTTGAAGAAGTGGTCATTCAAGGGTCCGCCCTACCCGACTACGCGCGACTTCATGGCCGACCTGTACGCCGGTACCGATGCTAAGTTCCATCCGCTGATCAAGGATCTGTTCGAACGCATCGTGTTTTGGGATAACCGTGCCGTGACGGCCACGGCCAAGAAGCGCGCGGACGGCAAGTATGTGCTGACGCTGAAAGTGCACGCCGCCAAGTTGGTGGCTGACGGCAAGGGCAAGGAACAGGATGAGAAAATCGACGAAACAGTCGACATCGGCGTGTTTGCCCGCGCCCCTGGTGCCGAGGAAGAAGACGAGACGGTGCTATATCTTCAAAAGCACCACATCACCACGCCCGATACCACCATCGAACTCGTCCTCGACAAAGCGCCTTACGAGGCCGGGATCGACCCGTATAACAAGCTGGTCGACCGTGATTCGAATGACAACAGGAAGAAGGTGACGGTGGAATAGCGAACCGTCACACACGATCTACGAGTCTTTTCGCAGACAACAAAAAGGGCCGGCAATGCCGGCCCTTTTTTTCCAACTGGCACTTGGATTACGAGGCGCGTGAACCACGCTTGCCGGCATATGCACCCTGGCCCGTCGGGCGGTGTTGCTTCGGACCAGCATGACCTGGGCGCGCAGCCGGCCGCGCGTGCGGACGTGGGGCAGCACCCGGACGACCCGGAGCGCGCTGGCCACCACCACTGCCGTGCTTCGGGATCGGTGTATCCAAACGAATCGGCTTGCTGGGCGCGAAGCCCGGCACCACGTCCATCACCAGCTCGACTTTCAGCAGGCGCTGGATCTGACGCAGCAGCCCCCCCTCTTCCGGCGAAACCAAGGACAAGGCTTCACCCTGCTGGCCGTTGCGACCGGTACGGCCGATGCGGTGCACGTAATCCTCGGCGACCATCGGCAGGTCGTGGTTGATCACCAGCGGCAGGTCGGGGATGTCGAGGCCGCGCGCGGCGACGTCGGTGGCGACCATGATCCGTGCCTTGCCCGACTTGAAGTCACGCAGGGCTTTCTGGCGGGCGGCTTGGCTCTTGTTGCCGTGGATCGCGACAGCCGGCAGGCCGGCTTCCTCAAGTTGTTCGGCAAGTCGATTACAGCCGTGCTTGGTCTTGCCGAAGATCAGCACCTGATCGGTGTGGCGTTCCGACAGGATCTTGATCAGCAGGTCACGCTTGCGCGAGCCATCAACCGGATTTGCGGTATGGGTGATCGTCTGCGCAATCATGTTCTGTGTCGCGACTTGCACCTGCTGCGGGTTGTTCATGAACTCAAGTGCGAGCGCCTTGATCTGCGCTTCGAACGTGGCCGAGAACAGCAGGGTCTGGCGCTGCTTGGGCAGGCGGTTGATCAGACGCTTGATCGCGGGCAAGAAGCCCATGTCGAGCATGCGGTCAGCCTCATCAAGGATCAGCACCTCGACGCAGTCCAACTTGACGCTGCCGCGATCCAGATGGTCGATCAGGCGACCCGGGCAGGCCACCAGCACGTCCACGCCACGACGCAGCTGGTCGATCTGTGGCTGCATGCCGACGCCACCAAACAGCGTGGTGACGTTGAGTTTCAGGTGACGACCGTAGGTCTTGAAGCTTTCAGCGACTTGCACCGCAAGTTCGCGAGTCGGCACCAAGACCAGCGCGCGCGGCTTGCGCGGACCAGCCGGCGGCGTGACCTTGGACAGGCGGGTCAGGACCGGCAGCGCGAACGCCGCTGTCTTGCCTGTGCCGGTCTGGGCGCCGCCCAGCACGTCATGCCCGGCCAGCACCAGCGGAATCGCATCCGCCTGGATCGGGGTTGGTGTGGTGTAGTTGTTTTCGGCAAGCGCGCGCAGCAACGCGGGCGCAAGCCCGAGGGTTTCAAAAGACATTGAGATAACTCCGGTGTAATTCCCACGCGAAAGGCGTGGACGAACCCGAGCGTTTCCCTGTAACCGCGCTGCGAGTCGACGATGGCACGACGCCGGAAATCCGGTGCCGTGTCTGCGCGACGAAAGGCGTGTGGAAGAAGCTGGCCGCAAGAGCGGCAGGCGTGACCGGGAAAACGATCAGCCGTGCGCAGAATCCGCGAACTATACGCGAATGAACCTGAATACGCCAATCTATCAAACGTCGACCATCATCCCCGGCCGAGCCAGCGTCACCTCAACCCCGTATTGCTCACCAATCTCGCCGGCCAATGCTTCGCGCCCCTTGTCTTCACCATGCACCAGGACCAGTTCGGGTTTAGGGTCGAAATTGCCAAACCACTCCATCAAGCCGTGTTGGTCGGCGTGCGCGGACAGACCGCCAACGGTGTGGATCCGTGCGTTGACGCGGAAATCCTTGCGGAAGATCCGCACCCACCGCGCGCCCTCCACCAAGCGCCGCCCAAGCGTGCCATTGCCCTGATAACCGACGAACACCACGTGCGCGCCGCGCCGGCCGAGGTTTTGCATCAGGTGATGCAAGATGCGTCCGCCACTGGCCATGCCGCTGCCGGCAATGATGATTGCGCCACCTTCGATCTTGTTGATTGCCATCGATTCCTCGGTAGTCGAGGTCGTGCGCAGGTTAGGCAACCGGAACGGATTGGGCGTACCTCGCCAGACCGCTTGTGCATCGGCATCAAACAACGCGTGGTGACGGTCATAAACCTCGACGACCTTCCCGGCCATCGGGCTATCCAGGAAAATTCGCCAGCGCGACAATTGCCAGTCGTCCCAATGACGGGCGAACCAGTAAAGGATTTCCTGGGTGCGGCCCACCGCGAATGCGGGAATTAATACGTTGCCACCGTCGCGCCATGCAGTCTCCAGGATGCCGCCCAATTCGACGATCGTTTCAGCACGGTCCCGGTGGTTGCGATCACCGTAAGTGGACTCCAACAGCACCACGTCGGCCTCACGCACCAGCGTGGGGTCACGCAGGATCGGGGTGCCCTCCAGGCCGAGGTCGCCGGAAAACACCAGCTTCTTGCCATCGCCCCATAGCTCCACGATGGCGGAGCCGAGGATGTGGCCCGCATCACGCAGGCAGACCTCCACGCCTTCAGCGATGGTCGTCCGCGTGTCGTAAGCCAAGGGCTGCACTTGCTCCAGCACCCTCTTCACGTCTTCGCGCGTGTAGAGCGGCACCTGCTCCCGCTCGCCTGCTCGGCGCCTGCGGTTGAAACGCTCGGCATCGCCTTCTGCAATTGATGCAGAGTCCAGCAGCATGATCGGCAGCAGGTCAGCGGTTGCCTGCTGGGTGAGAATTGGCCCGCGATACCCGCGTTTGACCAGCAGTGGCACACGGCCGATATGGTCGATGTGTGCATGACTGAGGACAACGGCATCGATCGACGCAACCTCGAACGGGAACGGATCGGCGTTGCTGGCCTCCATCTCCGCGTTGCCCTGGCACATGCCGCAATCCAGCAGAATTTTCTTGCTGGGGCCTGGCTTGCCAGCGACTTCGACCAGATGCATCGAACCTGTGACCTCGCCTGCCGCGCCGTGGAAATGAACCCGCATGCCCATTCTCCCAACTGAGTTGCCAATCAACACAATGCCACGACTTGTGGCAGGGGACGCACGCCATCGACTTGGTGCAATCTGGGCCAAATACCATCTGCCGGGAAATTTCCATGCGCCTGCTGTCCCTTGCCTGCGCGCTCGCGTTGGGCACTACGTCCTTCTTCGTCATGGCCGCCACGCCAGTGGTACCCGTCAAAGCAGCAGCCACCAAGGTTGCAGGGGCCGACAGCATCGTCAGCAAAACGCTGGCCAATGGCCTGAAGATCGTGGTCTGGCCCGACCATGACATCCCCAGCGCCAACTACTACACCTTCTACAAGGTGGGCAGCCGCAATGAACACGCCGGGATCACCGGGCTGGCACACTTCTTCGAACACATGATGTTCAACGGCACCACCACCCGCAAACCCGGTGAGTTCGACCGCACCATGGAAGCCGCCGGTGGCAGCAACAACGCCAGTACCAGTAGCGACCTGACCATTTACACGGACTGGTTCCCGTCCAGTGCGATGCAGGCGATCTTCGACCTCGAAGGCGACCGCATGGCCAATCTGTCGTTCGACCCGAAGGTGATCGAAACAGAGCGCGGCGTGGTTTACAGCGAACGCCGTTCCAGCGTGGACAACAACAATTTCGGCACCCTGATGGAGCAGATGCAGGCAGTCGCATTCAATGCGCATCCTTACCAGATACCAACCATCGGCTGGCCTTCGGATATCGAGAACTGGAAGCTGGATGACCTTAAGCAATTTTTCAAAACCTATTACGCACCGAACAACGCAGTGCTTGTGATTGCTGGCGACGTCGAGCCAAAGCAGGTATTCGCGATGGCCGACAAGTACTTGGCACCGCTGGCCAAGCAGCCTGAACCGACCAAGATCACCACCATCGAACCGGAACAACTGGGAGAAAGGCGACTGGTGGTCGAACGCGCCGATGCGCAGTCGCCGATCGTCGCTTACGCGTTTCATAGCGGCATGGGCGCGGGCGACAAACGCTTCCCGACATTGGAACTGCTGACCACCATCCTGTCGCAAGGCGAATCATCGCGACTGAACCAGCGCCTGGTCGAGCGCGAACAGGCCGCAGTGCAGACCGGTGCATTTGCGGAGTCCGGCTTCGATCCCGGCCTGCTATGGGTCTACGCAATGCTGCCGCCTGGCGGAGATGCTGCGAAGGTTGAAGTGTTGCTGGACGACGAGCTGGCAAAAATCTCCCGCGATGGTGTCACGGCTGCTGAACTCGAAAAGGCACGCAACCTGCAATTATCGGAATTCTGGCGCGGCATGGCCACCATCAATGGCAAGGCGCGTGCGCTGGGAACGTATGAAGTGTTCGAGGGCGACTATCGCAACCTGTTCGAAGCACCCGCCCTGTATGAAGCGGTCACCGCCGCCGACGTACAGGTTCTTGCCAAACAGATCCTGCGCGTGCAGAACCGCACGACCGGCCTGCTGAAACCGGTCGCCGCCCCCACTGCGCAACCGATTGCAAACAAGGAGCGCAAGTGATGAACCGCTTCGTCTCGATTCGTCTCGCTTCGATCCGCAATGTGACGTTCGTTCTCGTCGCGTTGTTGGGCTTCACAGCGACCACCAACGCCGGTGAGGGCGAAATCCGCCTGCCTGATTACCAGACCATCACACTGGACAACGGCACCACCGTGCTGCTGATGTTGCGAAAGGACGTTCCGCTTGTCGCTGCGTCCGTTGCAGTACGCGGTGGCGCATTGGCCGATGCCTCCGGCAAGGAAGGCACCGCCGACCTGCTCGGCGAAATGCTTGCCAAAGGGGCTGGCGAGCGCAATGCGTTGGAGTTCGCACAGGCAGTCGATGGTGCCGGTGGCAGCCTCGGCTTTGGTAGTTCACGCGAGGCGATCACCGCCAACGCGCAATTCCTGTCGAAAGACGCTGGGTTGATGCTGTCGTTGCTTGCGGATGCGTTGCTGCGACCGAAAATGGACACGGCCGAGTTCGACAAACTGCGCAAGCGTGCGATCGACGGCATCGCCAATGCCAAGGATGCCGATCCGCGTCAGCTGATCGGCATCTACACCAGTGGCTGGTTGTTCCGCGACCACCCCTATGGACGTTCAATCGGCGGTGATGAAAGCAGCTTGGCCACGGTAGCGCTGGCTGACCTGCAGGCATTCCGTCAGCAGCAGATGGGCGGCGACCGGCTAGTCATTGCGATTACCGGCGACTTTGATGCGAACGCGGTGACGGCGCAGGTCAAGCAGGCGTTTGGCGGCTGGGCAAAGGCCAGCGGCAGACTTCCGACGGTCAAGGCCAAGGCGCGGGAAACTGGCCGCCGCGTGCTACTGGTCGACAAGCCAGGGGCGACCCAAACGTATTTCACCTTTGCCAACGTCGGCAGTCGCCACGGAGATCCGGCCGAGGCCGCCCAGGACTTGGTGCAGACCGCGTTCGGCGGGCGCTTTACATCCATGCTCAACACCGAACTACGAGTCAAGTCGGGACTGAGCTACGGGGCAGGTTCTCGAATCGATCGCCCGAACACACCTGGCGCCTCGACCATCAGCAGCTACACCAAGACCGAATCTACCAAGGCAGCGATCGACCTTGCGCTGGCCACGCTGGACCGGCTACATAAAGATGGTTTCGACGCCATCACAGTGGACTCCGCCAAGCACTACATCGCCGGCCAGTTCGCACCTAGCCTGGAAACCGCGCCGCAACTGGCACAGACCCTGGTCGATTTGACACTGTATGGCGATAGTCGCGACACCATCGATGACTATTTGGGCAAGGTCGCGGCTGCAACACCTGGGCAGGTCGCCGAGGCACGCAGCGTGTTCGCACCCAGCAAGGACCAAGTGCTAGTAGTGATCGGCGATGCTGCCAAGATTCGCAACGTCATCAAGCCCTATGGACCGCTGACGGAAATGAAGATCACCGACCCGCGCTTCACGCCACGCTGAGCATCGCGGTGCAATCACGCCAATGAAGCCGCTGCCAAGATGATCCACGCCGGGGAGGAGCACTAACCGGGAGTTTTCTTTCCGGCGGGTCGCTTGGGCTTGCTCAATTTGATGCTGGGTTTTGGGTCTTGTACGCGTGCCCTTGAGGTGACCTTGGGTTCCGCGGAAAGCTTTCGCTTCGTGGCCTTTTTCGGATTAACCGCAAGCGGCTTTAAAGGGATAGTCTTCAGGAGCGCTTCGGCCTGGTGCACCGTCAGTGGACGGTACAAGAGGAAGCCTTGCAGGCTGTTGCAACCCAGGCGTATCAGTAGCTCCCTCTGCACCTCTGTCTCTACCCCTTCAGCCACCACACTCATGCCAAAGTTGTGTGCCAAGGCAATAATTGTGCGAATGATGGGCGCCTCTTCCTCACCGTGCGTGGTATCGACCCCAATGCCACGAACGAACGACTGGTCGATCTTCAAGGTTGTCACCGGCAGCTTGTGCAGGTAGCTCAACGAGGAGTAGCCAGTGCCGAAATCATCGATGGAGACGCCCACGCCCAGCTTGCGCAGTTCAAACAGGTTGGCGGAGGTTTCCGTGACGCTCTGGAGTAGCAAGCTTTCGGTGATTTCCAGTTCCAGCGCCTCTGGCGCCAAGCCTGTGTCATGCAGTGCTCGCCGCACGGTGTCTACCCAATCCGTACGCTTGAACTGAACCGCCGATACGTTCACCGAAACACGCATTGATGAATGGCCAGCCTCGCGCCACGCGGCGACCCGCGCGCACGCCTCGCGCAATGCCCACTCACCCATCGGCACGATGAGGCCGCTTTCTTCGGCCAAGGGGATGAAACGGGCCGGCGACACCATGCCAAGCCTGGGATGCTCCCAGCGCATGAGCGCCTCAAAGCCTTGGATCTCGCCAGTGGGGCTGCATTGCGGCTGGTAATGCAAGCTTAATTGTCCCAATGCCATCGCGTGCCGGAGTTGGCTCTCCAGGCGCATGCGCTCCTTCGCCAAGGCGGTCATCTCCAATGTGAACCATTGGAAATTGTCCCGACCTTTATCCTTGGCGCGATACATGGCCGCGTCTGCATTGGCCATCAGGGTTTCACCCGTCAATCCATCGTCGGGATAGATACTGATCCCAAGTGAGATGCTGACGAATAATTCGTGCCCATCCACATAGAAGGGCACACGCAGGGCCTCGATCAACTTGGTGGCCACGCGCATCGCGTCTTGCGCCTCTTTCAACTCGCTTACTACCACGACGAATTCATCCCCCCCCAAGCGTGCCAGGGTGTCGCTTTTGCGAACACACGCTTCCAGTCGACCCGCAGCCTGGCGGAGCAACGCGTCGCCAGACGAATGACCGAGGGTGTCATTGATATGCTTGAAACGATCAAGGTCCATGTAGAGCACAGCCACCTGCTGCTGCTTGCGCTCTGCCTGGGCCAAAGCTTGTCCCAGGCGGTCTTGGAACAGCACCCGGTTCGGTAAGCCGGTCAAGGCGTCGTGCTGGGCCTGATGCGACAGCTGTTCGGTCAGCAGGCGATGTTCAATGGCGACGGCGGCCAGCTTGGATGTCGTACCCATGAACTCAAGGTCACGTAGCGTAGGCTGACAGGGATAGTCGCGGTAGATGGCGAACGCACCGAGCATGCCTGCTTCGCTTGAGGGGATTGGCATCGACCAGCACGCACGCAATCCATGCGACAGGGCAAGATCCCGATAGTCAATCCAGAGCGGGTCCGTGGCGATATCTTCTACAATGACGGCCTCTCCTGTGTAGCACGCCGTCCCACAGGAGCCTGCTGCCGGTCCTATTTGCGCGCCGTCCAGCGCTTCCATATAGGATTTCGGCAGGTTAGGTGCGGACCCGCTACGCAACCGGTCTTCTTCTAGCAGCACGATGGACCCGCGCGCGCCAGGTATCTGAGTCTCGATCATGCTGACGATCCGCGAAAGAATCACCGGCATCGGCTGGTTATGCGCCACAAGTTCCAGAATTTCGCCGCGATCCTGCTCCAGCTTTTCCTCCAACTTTCGAGCCGTGATGTCGAGGCAGGCGCCAATCATGTTGATCGGCCGGCCTTGCTCATCGAGCACTACTTCGCTTTGATCGAATACCGTGCGAACCTCGCCATCCGGCCTAACGATCCGTATCTCATGGCTAACGGAACCCTTTTCCGCCAATGCTCGACTGATGTTCGCTTCAACCATATCCCGATCTTCGGGATGAACCCGGTTCCAATCATCTAAACCTGCGACGTGGCACCCCGGATCCACACCGTAAATGCGGCACAGTTCGTCGGACCAGCTGACCTCATTTGTGAAAAGGTCCCAGTTCCAACTCCCCAAGTGAGCGATCCGCTGGGCTTCCTCCAGCCGCGACTCACTTTCCAGCAACGCTTCCTCGGCCTGCTTGCGTTCAATCGCAGCCGCCACCTGACCGGACACGAATTCGAGCAGGGCTTTGTGCTTTTGGTTGTAGCGGACATCCCCGCTGTAACTCTGCACCACCAGTGCTCCGATCGTGCGCGCTCCTGACTTGAGCGGGACACCCAGCCAATCCAGCGACTCCGTGCCGCTGATCATCAGCTCTTCGTGGATTCCCACCCTTGGCGTATCGGGTGTGAACAAGAGTGCCTCGCCCAACCGGATCAGCCTGCCCGAGAGCGTGCCGTCATCGAGCTTTTCAGCGCCCAGCGGAGCTGGATCGTGCTCGTCCACGAAGTAGGGGAAGCTCAGTTCATCCTTGCGTTCGTCATACAGGGCGACGAAAAAATTCCGTGCTGGCAACAACTCGCCAATGATCTGGTGGATGCGCAGGAAAAGATCGTCCAGAGTTTCGACAGAATGTGCAGCGTCGGAAATAAGATGAAGGGATGCTTGCGTCTTCTCCGCGCGCCTGCGCTCGGTGCTGTCACGCGCGGTGGTAATGAGCACGTCCTGGCCGAAGTAGTGTCCCTTGCTGCAGACGACATCCTTGGGGAAGACGTCGCCATCCTTTCGCACCCCCCAGAAGTCGAATCGTTCGGGGATTCCAGATGAAAAAACCCGATCCATCGTTTCGCGTATCTTCGATAGATCGTTCAGTCCAGGCGCAGACAGGAAATCCGGGGTGCGCCCCTTGAATTCCTCTGGCCTGTAACCGTACATTTTCGTAGCGCCCTTATTGACATCAAGGAAGACGCCATCCAGTGACTGGACATAAATGGCTTCATCAACAGAGTTGAATAAGCCGATGTAACTCTGTTCGCTCTCGCGAAGAACCTCTTCTGCTCGCTTGAGTTCAGTGATGTCTCGACACGTGGCGACGAGTCGCTCGCGGCCTTGCACCGTCACCGGAGTGAGCAGGACCTCGACCGGAAAATTTTCTCGGCAAGGGCTGCAATGCAACCACTCGAAACGGTGGCTGCCATTGCGCAGTGCGCAAGCGATCATTTCATCCGCTTTCTCAGAAGACGGCCGACCATCCGGTTGTAGCGGCGGCGAGAAGTCGGATGGGTGAAGCGAAAGAATTTCGCGCTTGTCCGTGCAGTGCAGCATGTCGACTGCTGCTTGATTGCAATTCACGAACCGCCCCGTATCACCGTCGAGCAGTAGCCACGCATCAGCTACCCGATCGAACATCAGGTGAAAATAATCTTCGTTGTCGCGCGGTGCTTCCTCGGCGTCCGCGATACTGCTCTTTTTGCTCACGTGCAGGTGATCCAAGTCGCAGAAGGAAGAACTCGCAGCGGTTCTCTCCGGAAATTTGATGATGGAGCAATGACACGGCGAATTGAAGTAAGAAACGAAGCACGCAAAGCCCACATGGCACTAACTGCCACATAATCAGGACGCGAATTATCCGCGCCGACGCTGTGTTGCTTCGTCCCCATGACCTTCATCCAGTGGATTGTCTAACGGCCGTGGACCCAATGTACTTGAATCAATGTACCCCGGTTGCGGCCTGGCACGCACAAGACAATGGGTTCGGCGTGACCTCCGGCACTCGTTCTGAAATGAGCAAAACCACCATAGTCAATCAGCTGCCGCGCATACCTGCGCCTCATGCCGCCTATCCTCCCCGTCACTGGAGCACCAATCTGTGAAGAAGCCCAACGTCGTGCTGCTGTCCCTTGCCATCGCCACCGCAGTGTCCGCCTGCAGCGGGGAGAAACCTCCAGCGGCTACGACCGACCCTTCCAACGCTGGAGCCAAAGCGGCCAAAGCGGCCAAAGCCGACTTGCCACCGCTTGCTGCGTTCAATGTGGCCGATCTCGACCTCAGCAAGAATGCCTGCACCAACTTGGGCGATTTCGTGAACAGCAAGTGGCTTGCCGCCAACCCGGTGCCGGGTGACAAGACCAGCTGGGGCAGCTTCGAGATGCTAGCCGAACGCTCGGTGGCCGCCAACAAGGCACTGGTGGAATCCGCTATGGCCAAACCCGAGGCAAGCGGCATGGAAAAATTGGTGGGTGACATCTACGCCACAGGCATGGACGAGGCTGCCATTGAAGCCGCCGGCATCACGCCCCTCAAGCCAATCCTCGACCGTATCGATTCGTTGAAGACCCCGGCCGACATCGCCGGTTATCTGCGCGACGAATTCGCCGCCGGTCGCGGCGAAGTGTTCGGCTTCTATCCGCAGGCGGACTTCAAGAACTCCGACATGGTGATCGCCTATGCCGACCAGGGCGGGCTCTCCTTGCCAGAGAAAACCTACTACCTGGAAGATGGCCCGGATGGCAAATACAAGGCCATCCGCGAGGCCTTCGTCACCCACGTCGCCGAGCAACTGGAAAACGCAGGCCTCAAAGCAGAGGCCGCCCATCAGCAAGCCAAGGATGTGCTGGCGTTCGAAACACGCCTGGCCAAGGCTTCGTTCACGCCAATCGAGCTGCGCGACCCGAAGCGGCAATATCACCTGGTCAGCGTGGCCGATGCCGACAAGGCTTCGCCTCACTTCAGCTGGTCTGACTTCTTCACAGCGAATGGCCTGAAGATCGAAAATTTCTCGCTATCGCAGCCGCAGTTCTTCAAAGAGTTCAACAAAATGCTGGCCGACGCACCGGTCGCCCAATGGCAGGCTTACCTGCGCATCAACGCACTCGACGGCATGGCACCGTTCTTGGCATCGAAGTTCAACGATGAACGCTTCGATTTCTACTCGAAGACGCTGCGGGGGCAGAAAGAACAGAAGCCACGCTGGAAGCGCGTGCTGGATACCGTGGAACGCAGCAGCGGTGAGGCACTGGGCCAGCTTTACGTCAACGAATACTTCCCCGCCGAGTCCAAGGCCGCCATGGAAACGCTGGTCGGCAATCTGCGAGAAGCACTCAAGGCGCGACTGGAGAAGCTCGACTGGATGAGCCCGGAGACCAAGGCCAAGGCCATGGATAAATGGGCAAGTTTCACCCCCAAGATCGGATATCCGGATAAGTGGCGCAGCTGGGAAGGCCTGGCCAGCAACCGCGAAAGCTACGTGCAGAACGTGCTGGCAGCATCGAAGTTCAATCATGATTTTGAAATGGCCAAGATTGGCAAGCCGGTAGACCGCACGGAATGGGGCATGACCCCGCAAACCGTCAATGCCTACTACAACCCGCTGATGAACGAGGTCGTGTTCCCAGCTGCGATTTTGCAGCCGCCATTCTTCGATCCGAAAGCCGACCCGGCTCTGAACTATGGCGGAATCGGCGCGGTAATCGGCCACGAGATGCTGCATGGCTATGACGACCAGGGCAGCCAGTTCGACGCCAAAGGCAACTTCAACAATTGGTGGACCGCTAGCGACAGCAAGGGTTTCAAGGAACGCACCACCAAATTGATCAAGCAGTTCGACGACTACGAGGCGATCGAAGGCCTGCACGTGAAGGGCGAGCTAACCTTGGGCGAAAACATCGCCGACCTGGGTGGCCTGACGGTGTCCTACGACGCCTTGCAGAAGGCGTTGGCCGATGCGGGCAAATCCGGTAGCGACAAGATCGACGGCTACACGGAGGACCAGCGCTTCTTCATGAATTGGGCCACCGTGTGGCGTCGCAACTTCACCCCGGACGAGCTGAAAGTGCGCCTGAACACAGACCCGCACGCACCAGCAAACTTCCGCGCGATTGGTACACCTTCCAACCTGCCCGCCTTCGCTGCCGCGTTCAGCTGCAAGGCCGGCGACGGAATGGTTCGCCCAGATGCCTCCCGCGTCGTGATCTGGTGACCTGGTAACCCGCCACCTGTGCACCTCCCCCGCGTGTTCGCAGAGAAGAGCCCGGCTTGCCCGGGCCTTTTTTTGACTAGCGCGACGCCAGGCTTGTCCCGGCATCAACTTTTGTGAAGCACCTTCATTGCCCGTCGCGCTGTCCGGCGCGACAATAGCGGCATGATCGATGCAATTCGTTACCCTCGGCTGTCGAAGATCGACAGCCCCGCCGACCTGCGCCATTTCGATGCCAGCGAACTACGCGACATCGCCGATGAACTGCGCGCCTATCTGATCGAATCGGTCGGTAAATCAGGCGGGCATTTCGGGGCAGGTCTAGGCGTGGTCGAACTGACCACCGTGCTCCACTACCTTTACAACACGCCTGACGACCGCATCGTCTGGGACGTGGGTCATCAGTGTTACCCGCACAAAATCCTTACTGGCCGCCGTGACCAGATCCACACCGTCAAGCAAGAAGGCGGCGTCGCGCCGTTCCCCAAGCGCGAGGAAAGCGAATTCGACACCTTCGGCGTCGGCCATTCTTCCACCTCGATCTCGGCAGCACTTGGCATGGCCATCGCCAATGCGCGCGCCGGCAACGATCGCAAAGTCGTGGCGGTGATTGGCGACGGGGCGATGACCGCAGGAATGGTCTACGAAGCACTCAACCATGCCGGTGGCATGGACGAAGAGCCCAACCTGCTGGTGATACTCAATGACAACCGCATGTCCATCAGCGAAGCCGTCGGCGGACTGACCCGGATGCTGGGTCGCATGACTGGCAGCAAGACCCTCAATGCATTGCGCGAGGGCGGCAAGAAAATTCTTGGTGACAAGCGCAGCAGCGGCCCGGCACGCTTCGTCCGTCGCTGGGAAGAGCATTGGAAAGGCATGTTCGTACCGTCCACGCTGTTCGAGGAAATGGGCTTCCACTACACCGGCCCAATCGATGGCCACGACACCGAAGCGCTGCTCGACGTGTTGTCCACGCTCAAAGGCATGAAAGGCCCACAGCTGCTCCACATCATCACCACCAAGGGCAAGGGTTACGAACTCGCCGAAGGCGACCAGATCGGTTACCACGCCGTATCACCCTTTGATCCCGAGAAAGGCCTGGTCAGCAAGAGCGGCGCAAAGAAGCCGTCTTACACCGATGTATTTGGCGACTGGCTGTGCGACATGGCCGCTGCCGACGACAAGCTACTCGCGATCACCCCTGCGATGCGCGAAGGCTCCGGCCTCGTGCGCTTCAGCCAGGAATACCCAGGCCGCTATTTCGATGTTGCCATCGCCGAGCAACACGCGGTCACCTTGGCCGCCGGCATGGCGTGCGAAGGCGCCAAGCCAGTCGTCGCGATCTACTCGACGTTCCTGCAGCGCGGTTACGACCAGCTCGTGCATGACGTCGCGATCCAGAACCTCGACGTACTCTTCGCGATCGACCGTGGCGGCGTGGTCGGCCCGGATGGCGCGACCCATGCGGGCAACCTGGACCTTAGCTATCTGCGCTGCGTGCCGAACATGGTGGTGATGGCACCCGCAGACGAGAACGAATGCCGGCAGATGCTTAGCACCGGCTTCAAGCATATTGGCCCAGCGGCAGTGCGCTATCCGCGCGGTACCGGTCCCGGCGTTGCACTGGACGCAACGCTTGGCACGCTGCCGATCGGCAAGGCCGAGGTTCGTCGCAAAGGTTCCCGAATCGCCTTGTTGGCATTCGGTGCGCTGGTGCCTGCAGCGGAAACCGTTGCCGCGGAACTTGGCCTGACCGTGGTCAACATGCGCTTCGTCAAACCACTGGACCGCACCTTGATCCTTGAACTGGCCAGCACGCACGAAGGGATCGTCACGCTGGAAGACAACGTGGTCGCTGGCGGCGCCGGTTCCGGCGTTTCCGAATTGCTCAGCAATGCCGGAATTACCCTTCCGATCCTGCATCTGGGGCTGCCGGATGCGTTCCAGCACCACGCCAGCCGCGAGAATCTGCTGGCCGAGGCGGGATTGGATGTCGACGGCGTCCGCGCAGCGCTTCTGGCACGCTGGCCGCAGCTAATTACAACGGAACAGATGCGCACAGCCGCCAGCTGACCAACCCGAAGGAACGCCTTATTCGTCCGGCGCCAGCACCGTATAGCCCTTGGCCTTCAGCTTGGCCAGATAACCCTCTGCTCCTAGCATCTCGCTGATGCTGAGCATCGCGAAGGTCACTGTGTTCTTGTCCAGGGCTGCTTCGGCGGCGGCCATCCACTTCGCCCGCAAATTCTTCTGTGCGTCGCCCAATCCCAGTCGCTTGCCAAGGCCGGCTTCGGTGATTGCCCCGCTGCAGGCTTCCCACTGATAGGGCGGCGGCAGCGATTGCAACGCTGCAACGTCCCCAGTCGCCCACGCATTCGCACGCAAGCGCATCGAATCGAGATCAGTCTCGATCCGGGTCATGGTGTTATCAAAACAGGCGAGATCGTCCAAGGTGCTCCGCTTGAATTCTTTGATGGCAGCCTTCGGATCAGTCACCACAATCGCCTCGTTTACCACCGTGACGCTGGGGTGGTGCACTTCGATCGCCTTGTTGATTGTCGTCAAGACCGATTTGCCGCTCTCCAAACCGGACTTCTTCATCGCCTCATCGTAAAGCTTGAGTGCCGCGAACATGGGCCGCCACTGTTCGATGCCGCGATCGCTACCGATGTAGTGCGCCTTCAATACCTTCCAGCGCGCATAGGACTGCGGCGACACCGCTTGCTCAAGTGTCTTGCCGCCAGGGCTCTTGCGCACGCCCAGCAATGAAGGCAACAGCGTCAGAGCCGTGAAGAAGCCCCCCTTCGCCCCCATCGAGATGCCCGGCGAACGGATCACTTCCTGCGCATTGGCGATCACGTCTTCGACCTGCTTCGACTGCCACTGCATCTTTGCCGGCACCGGCTTCAGCGTCCCAAGTATCCACAGGTCGTGATTTCCCTTGCGCACCAGCCACAGGCCAGGACCAGGCTGGTCGCCGGTAACGATCAGGGTTTCTTCGTTACGGATGCCGTCGGCGCCGACACTTCCCGGAATATAGGCGTCCTGCCGGAGCTCGGTCGGTGGCGACTGCGGTTGTTGTTGCGCATGCGCGGGCAATGCCAGTGCCAAACAAATCCCGACCATCAACATGCGTCGCATCCGAACTCCAGATTCAAAAAGGAGGGTGAAGAACAAGCGCGCGATGTAACCACACTTAACGTTAAAGATTCGCCGGCGAAGAGTGGGCCGATCGCGGAATCCCGGAAACGACAACGCCCGGCATGCCGGGCGTTGTCGTTGTTGTGGTCGGGGTATCAGGATAGGTGCCCAGACTCAGCGTGTTCCGCTTGCCCGTTACCGGACGCTTGTAGTCCCAGCGCCACCACTTCGCCCCGCTCGGCTTCAGCAGGACATATAGGCCACCGCCGTCGGCCAGCTTTGTCGGCCTTTCGCCGCATTTGGCCTTGCGCAACGCGGTATCTGAAAGAGCCATGACGGTAACTCCCTGCGGTAACAGCCCACGGCGCGGGTGCCGTTACCGTAGAAGCTACCGCATGTTACCGTTGGATTCCACAGGCCCTTACCGGATGCCATTGGACGCTAGACAATAAAAAACCCCAAGTTTCCAAGGGGTTAGGGTCGTTCTGGGATGTTGCGTGCTGCTTATATGGTCGGGGTAGCCGGATTTGAACCGACGACCACTTGTCCCCCAGACAAGTGCGCTACCAGGCTGCGCTATACCCCGAATGTAGGTGGCGGATTATAGCCTGCCAGGCTAATCAGCGACGCAGCAGCTGAAGGACTTCTTCCAGCTCCATCCGCACTTGCTTGGCGATCTGGTTGCTCAACGCCGATTCCTGCTTTGCGCCATCGCCCTCCAGCCGCAAACGCGCGCCACCGATCGTGTAGCCCTGCTCGTATAGCAGGCCGCGAATCTGACGGACCATCAGTACGTCATGGCGCTGGTAATAGCGGCGATTGCCGCGGCGCTTGACGGGTTCCAGGCTCGGGAATTCAGTTTCCCAATAACGCAGCACGTGCGGCTTGACGTCACACAACTCGCTCACTTCACCAATGGTGAAGTAGCGCTTTGCCGGGATCGGCGGAAGTTCGCGGTTGCTGCCCGGATCAAGCATGTTTTGCCCCGGAGAATGCTTCCACGCGTTCCTTCAGTTTCTGACCGGGCCGGAACGTCACCACGGTGCGCGCTGAAATCGGGATCTCCTGGCCGGTCTTCGGATTGCGCCCCGGCCGCTGGTTCTTGCGCCGCAGGTCGAAATTGCCGAAGCCCGACAGTTTCACCTGCCGTCCCTGCTCCAGCGCCTCGCGCAATACGTCGAAGAAGGCGTCGACGAATTCCTTCGCCTCGCGTTTGTTGAGGCCTACGTCTTCGTAAAGACGTTCCGCCATTACCGCCTTGGTCAACGCCACTGCTATCCCCTTCAGCGCCGAATGGCCGCTCCGTGCTCGCGTTCCAACGTGACGACCACTTCGGCCACCACTGCGTCCACTTCGCGATCTGTCAGGGTGCGCGATTCATCCTGCAAAATCAAGCCCATAGCGAGGCTCTTGAATCCGTTTTCCACGCCCTTTCCGGCGTAACGATCAAACAGTCGGAGCTCGCGTAGCGCCTGCCCCGCACACTGCCTGACAGTCGCCTGCATCGCTGACCATGACACCGACTCCGCGACGACGAACGCAAGGTCCCGGCGGACGGACGGATACTTCGACATCGCAGTAGCGCGTGACAAATCCCGCGTCAACAGCAGATCCAGATCCAGATCGAATCCAACCACATCGATATCGAGGTCGAGTGCATGCTGCAGGCGCGGATGCAATTGACCGACCCAGCCAATGCGCACTTCTCCGCACGCGTCGTCAACGCGATACACATCGGCGGAACGCCCGGGATGTGCGAATGCTTCGCTGGAAGCACGGTAGTCGAGTGCCGCGCTGGACAATGCAGCCAAGCTGTCCAAGTCGCCCTTGATGTCGTGGAAATCGACCACGCGGTCCGCGATGCCCCACTGCTCGGCGCTGGCTTTGCCACATGCAACCGCCGCGATCCGGCGCGTTTCGCGTGGTGCTTGCCCGGCTTCGGCCATCGCGAAGGTCTTGCCGATCTCAAACAGGCGCACGCGCGACTGTTGACGCGCAGCATTGCGCCCAAGCGCCGCGGCAAGCCCGGGGAGCAGCGAGGGGCGCATCACGCCTAGCTCGGCACTGAGAGGATTGGCCAGCACGACGCCTTGCCCGCCAAGCCCCCAAGTATCAAGCAGCGTGGCATCGACGAATGCGTAATTGATCGCCTCCAGATAGTCGCGCGCTACCAGTTGGCGGCGTGCGTCGTGTTCGCTACTCCGCGTTTCACTGGGCGCCACCAAGCGCGTGCCGCCACCTGGCAGCGTCACCGGAATGGCGTCGTAACCATGGATGCGTGCGATTTCCTCAATCAGGTCTTCTTCAATCGCAAGGTCGAAACGGCGCGCTGGCGGCGTGACCATCCAGCCGTCGGCATGCGTTGCAACGTCGAGGCCGAGTGTGCACAAGATGCGCGTGACTTCGGCATCGCGAACCTGGGTTCCCAGCACCCGCGCAAGTCGCGCACCGCGCAATAAAATCGGCTGCGGTTTTGGCAAGTATTCGGGCAGGACAGCCTCGACCACTGGACCAGGCGAACCACCTGCGATCTCGATGATCAGGCGCGAGGCCTGTTCAATTGCGATGCGCGGCAATTCCGGATCCACGCCGCGCTCGAAACGGTGGGCGGCATCGGTATGCATGCCGAGCTTGCGACTGCGACCGATGATTGCTGGCGGCGCGAAATGAGCGGCTTCCAGGAACACATTCCGTGTCGCGTCGGTGACGCGTGTGTCGAAGCCACCCATCAGGCCAGCCAGTGCAACCGGACGATCCGCATCGGTGATCAACAGGAACCCAGGATCGACCACGACATCACGGCCATCGAGCAGTTTCAATGCTTCACCAGCGCGCGCGTGGCGCACGCCAACCGGACCGGTCAGTAAGTCACGATCAAACGCATGCATCGGCTGGCCGAGTTCCAGCATCACGTACTGGGTGACATCAACCAGCAAGCTGATCGGGCGCACGCCACTGCGGCGCAGGCGCTCGGCCATCCATAGCGGTGTCGGCACGGTGGCATCGAGGCCTTCGATGATCCTGCCGATGTAACGCGGTGCATCGGCACCTGCATTCAACTCGACCGGCAGTGTTGCGTCGTGCAACGCCAGCATCGGCTTGCTGTCCAGTGCTTCGACTTCACAACCGGTGGCAGCGGCGACATCGAACGCAATCCCGCGGATGCCGAAGCAGTCGGCGCGGTTCGGGGTCAGCTTGAGTTGGATGCTGGCATCCGGCAGACCGAGGTATTCCGCCAGAGGCATGCCAACCGGGGCATCCGCGGGCAATTCCAACAGGCCCGATGCATCGGCATCGATGCCGAGCTCCCTTGCCGAACACAACATGCCGTTGGAATCGACGCCACGCAGGGTTGCCGCGCGGATCGTCAACTCACCTACCCGGGTGCCAATGGTGGCGAGCGGCGCGACCAGGCCCGGACGTGCGTTCGGCGCACCACAGACGATTTGAAACAGCTGTTCTCCACCGCCATCGACTTGGCAGACCTGCAACTTGTCGGCTTGTGGGTGACGGACGCATTCCACGATGCGAGCGACGACGACGCCGTCTAGCGCCGCGCCGAGCACGGTCATCTCTTCAACCTCAAGGCCTATCGCGGTCAGTGTCGCGGCGAGTTCATCGCGCGTGGCCGACGTCTTGACGTGTTGGCGCAGCCAGTTTTCGGAGAACTTCATGCAAACTGCCTCAGGAAACGCACATCGTTTTCAAAAAAGCTGCGCAGGTCGTCAACGCCGTAACGCAGCATCGCGAAGCGTTCCACGCCGAGCCCGAATGCAAAACCTGTGTATTTTTCCGGATCGATGCCGACGTTGCGCAGTACATTCGGATGCACCATTCCGCAGCCCAGCACTTCCAACCAGCGCGTGCTGCCATCGGCTTGTTGCCAGGCAATATCGACTTCGGCAGATGGTTCGGTAAACGGAAAATAGCTGGGGCGGAAACGCATCTCGAAGTCGCGCTCGAAGAACGCGCGGACGAACTCGACCAGCGTGCCTTTGAGGTCAGCGAAGCTGGCGTGCTCATCTACCAACAGGCCTTCGACCTGATGGAACATCGGCGTATGTGTCTGATCGCTGTCGCTGCGATAAACCTTGCCTGCCGCGATCATCCTCAGCGGCGGCTGGCCACCCGCTTTCAGCAGATCCTGCATGTAACGCACCTGCACACCCGAGGTGTGCGTGCGCAATAGGCGACCATCGCCAAAGTAGAAGGTGTCATGCATCGCGCGCGCCGGGTGGTGCGGCGGGAAATTCAACGCTTCAAAGTTGTGCCAGTCGTCTTCGATCTCCGGACCGTCAGACAACTCATAACCCAGTCGGCCGAAGATCTCGGTAATCCGCTCAAGCGTGCGGCTGACCGGATGCACGCCGCCACGGTTCGCATTGCGACCAGGCAGGGTGACGTCGATGGTCTCGCCGGCCAGGCGCGTATCGAGGGCGACATCGTCCAGCGCAAGCTTGCGTGCGGACAAAGCCTCTCCGATGGCATCGCGCGCGCGGTTGATCGCCTCGCCAGCGGTCTTGCGCTGGTCGCCGGGCAATGCGCCTAGCGCCTTCAGTTGTGCGGTGATGCTACCGGCCTTGCCGAGCAGGCCCACGCGCAGGGCTTCCAGTGCATCGGGGGATTGCGCCGCAGCGATATCGGCCAATGCCGCGCTGGACAACGATTCGATTTCACTCATTTACACAAGACTCCCGAAACCACCGTACCGTCATCCCCGCGAAGACGGAGATCCAGTGAGTTTGCTGATGATTGCGCCCGGCAGGATTATAAAAACGCTGGATTCCCGCCTTCGCGGGAATGGCGAGCAGAACGACAGCCCTATAAACACGAACGCCTTAAACAAACATGGGGAAGGACTTGCGCCCTTCCCCACGTGATGGCGACCTGAGCCGCCGCTACAACTGGTGTGGAGTGACGGCCTAAGCCGCCAAAGCGCTCTTGGCCTTTTCGGTCAGAGCGGTAAAGCCCGCAGCGTCATGCACGGCGATGTCCGCCAGCACCTTGCGGTCCAGTGTGATACCAGCCTTCAGCAGGCCGTTCATGAAACGGCTGTAAGCGATGCCATTGGCCCGCGACGCCGCATTGATGCGTGCAATCCAAAGGCTGCGGAAATGACGCTTCTTCTGCTTGCGGCCGATATAGGCGTACTGCAGCGCCTTGGTGACGGCCTGCTTGGCAACGCGGAACACCTTGCGGCGTGCGTTGTAATAGCCCTTGGCTTGCTTCAGGACTTTCTTGTGGCGCGCGCGCGCCGTTACACCACGTTTGACTCGTGCCATTTCTTATCTCCTCACAAATACGGAAGCATGCGATCCAGACGTCCAGCGTCTTCGGCACGAACATGGTTCGTCTGCCGGAGGTTGCGCTTCCGCTTGGTCGCTTTCTTCGTGAGGATGTGGCTGCGATTTGCGTGGCCGCACTTGTACTTGCCGGAAGCGGTCTTCCGGAAGCGCTTTGCGGCCGCGCGATTGGTCTTGATCTTGGGCATTAGGGATCCTTGCGAAATCAACATACTGGCCGAGGCGGTGGCCTACTCCGGAAATTTCCCGAAGCTTCCACGCTTTCCGTCCTGCCTGCGCCGGTGGTAAGCCATTGATCCTTTGGCGTTAAACGCCGGATCAAGGCGGGTCCTGGGTGCTGCGGTACAACAAACCCGGCGAACCGGGCCGAACATTATGGCGGTTTTCCGGATCCCGGGCAACACTCGAATTTTCCTGCGGGAGCACACTTGGGTGCGACCGTGAGCGCCATA
>JBBSRO010000015.1:0-56408 GCA_038242955.1 Lysobacterales bacterium | reverse complement strand
GGTCAGGCTGGATGGCAGCCTGGATGCAATCGGTCCGCGTGCACTATTCGTAACCCTGGGCGGCGATGGCGCGAACCTCAGCGGCAGCTCGCGTGCCGCGCAATGGATGCTGCTGGACCAGTTGATTGATGAAATCCGGGGGCGCATTCCGGCGGACTCGAAGTTTGCCCTGCTGACGCCGGCGGGACGCAATACCTTGGCGACCTATTTTGGTGGCGGCGGACGTGTGCTGGTCCGGATCCAGCGTGCGGCTGACATCACCCGCCTGCTGCGCTGGGCGAAGCAACGCAACGTGCAAATCGCATTGGTCGGCGCGGTGGAAGGCTGGAAGGTTGCGCCACAGATCGCCGCAGCCCGCGTGCCAGTGTTCGTGGATTCCCTTGCGGACCTGCCCTCCGACTTCGACGCGATCGGCGCGACACTCGAAAACGCTGCGCGCCTGCATGCGGCTGGGGTACACGTGTCGTTCTCGCAGGCTGGCGATGCCTCGCACAACGCGCGCAAGATCCGCCAATTGGCCGGTAATGCCGTGGCCAACGGACTGCCATGGGAAGCCGGCCTGGCAGGCTTGACTTCAATCCCCTCCAGCAGTCTGGGGCTAGGCACGCAGCTAGGCAGCATTGCTGTCGGCCAGCGCGCCGATCTTGTCCTGTGGACCGGCGATCCACTCGACGTAGCCAACGTCGCCAGCCAGGTCTGGATGGATGGTCGCGCAATCCCGATGCGCTCACGCCAAACCGAGTTGCGTGATCGCTATCTCCACCGCGACAACGGCCTGCCACGAACATATCCGAACGACGCACGCTGATCCTGGAGCCCCGGCGTTTCGCCGGGGAGTTCCTGTCCCCAGGTTGGCGGAGGAGTCATTGGTTCGAGCGTGAGAATCTGCAGGTGGCCGGCTATTTTTTGGCCGGCTTGCCACCTGCCACATGCATCGAAACCCAACTTGCGGTAGTTTCGATGCACTTGCTCGCAGGTTGGAGGAAATATGCGCATCGGCATTGTGGTTGACTCCGCCTGCGACCTGCCAGCGGACTTCATTGAACGCGAGAGCATCACCATTCTTCCGGTCACTGTCCAGATTGGCAATGCGGTGTTGGCCGATGTCCGAGACGAGGAAGCCACCATGCGCTTCCTCAGCGGTGATACGGCTGCACGAGCCTTCGACGCCGACACCACGCCTTACACCGTGCAGGAAGTGCACGACCTGTTCCTGTCCAAGCTCGTCCTGGATTACGACTACGTCTTCTGCATCACCACCACGCGCACGCGTAGCGGCATTCATGACAACGCCGTGCAAGCCAGTTACACCATCCTCAACGACTACAAGCCAGTGCGCATGGCGGCTGGCAATAACACGCCGTTCTCGCTGCGGGTGATCGATAGCCAGAATGTATTCGCTGCAGTCGGGGTACTGGTGGTGGAAGCTGTCCGCCTGCGCGCGGCAGGTGAATCCCCGCCAAGCATTCGCGCAAGGCTGGAGAACCTCGCGCTGTACATCCAAGGCTACATGGTGCCGCCCGACCTGCATTACATGCGCAACCGGCTCAAGAAGCGTGGCGATACAAGCGTCAGCTTCTTCAGTGCAGCGCTGGGGACGACGCTGGACATCAAGCCGATCGTGCACGGCAATCGTGGCGAGACCCGGACCGTG
The DNA here is from genome assembly GCA_038242955.1 of Lysobacterales bacterium. Lineage (GTDB taxonomy): Bacteria > Pseudomonadota > Gammaproteobacteria > Xanthomonadales > Xanthomonadaceae > Thermomonas. Next base: position 54,754 of record JBBSRO010000015.1, on the reverse strand, counting down.
GCCAAGGTCAAGGGCCTGAACAAGGCGGCCCAAAAAATGTTCGACTTCGCCAGCAAGCGAGTCAAGGCCGGATTGATGTCACCTACCGTTTGCCTGAGTTATGGCGGCGACCTGTCCGTCATGCGTAAGTTGCCAGGCTATGCAACCCTGCACGAAGCCTGCAACGAACATAATGTGGAAGTGTTCGAAAGCGTGATGGGTATTTCCGGGTTGTTAAATGTCGGCAAGGGCGCCGTGGTCGTCGCATTTGCGGCGGAACCAGAGAAATTTTCCTGACCCCCTGTCCCCGCACTGAGTTTTTCCACGCCAACCCGCATCAACGACGCCGCGCTAACACGCGGCGCTTAGTCTGATGGCATCGACACAATTCACTTAGAGGCCAACCATGCCAATGCGTTACTACATCAAGCTTCCAGATCCGACGAACGCGCGCGGTACGGATCCCGCACTCTCCTTCCACTCGCAGGGCGCTGAAGGACTGGCCTCGGAATTACAGGAGAGCCTTCGTAGCGATCGCCTGTTCGAGCAATGGCGTGCGCAGCAGGATGAGCCGGACGAGGTTGATCTTGCCATCGGCGCAACAGACGTGGATGCAACGGTGAAAGGCGAGCAACACGACCTGCATATCGACCTAGTGGTTGTCACCTCTTTGCCTTCGGCGGTGTTACGCCACCGTCTGGCTCTTCTTGCAGGCAACCATTGGCAGTTGTCCGACGTCACCTCAGCCTGATTGCACCCTGGAAATCACCAAAGTGACACCGGCCCTGCTGTCATGGAGCGGCGGCAAGGATGCTGCGTGGGCGCTGCATGCGCTGCGCCAAAGCCGTGCTCTCCACGTGGTTGGTCTATTCACTACGCTCACCGAAGGCGTTGAACGCGTGGCAATGCAAGGCGTTCGCCGAGACGTCCTGCATGCACAGTCGCGCGCGACCGGCCTGCCGGTCATCGAGGCGTGGATACCACGGCATGCCGACAACGAAACGTATGAATCCGCCTTCGCCAAAGCCTTGGAACATGCGCGCAAACGATGGCCCGGGTTACGTGATATCGCCTTTGGCGACCTCTCCTTGGAGGACATCAAAGCGTATCGCGATGATCTATGCAGCAGGCTTGATTGGACACCCCATTACCCGTTGTTCGGAAGCGATACGGCATTGATCGCACGTGAAATGATTGTTGGTGGCTTACGCGCACAGCTCTGTTGCGTGGACACGATGCAACTGGATGCGCGCTTTGCCGGCCATGCCTTCGACGCAGCTCTATTAGAGGAGTTGCCGGCGGCAGTAGATCCCTGCGGAGAACGAGGTGAATTCCACACCTGCGTTTTCGACGGTCCAATGTTCGCTGCCCCTCTCGAAATTACACGTGGGGATACCGTGCTGCGTGACAATCGCTTCGCTTACACCGACTTCCTGACAGCCTGAAACGTAGATCAGAAGCGCGCCGACGCTTTCGTTCCAGCACCACTCCCATACGCCACATATAGCGTTGCGTTGTCCGCTTCAGCGCGTTCCTTGCGTATTCATCGGATTATGACAATCCGAACAGACTACGTTTTCCCAACGCCCTTGCGCAGTCTGCTGATACTCATTGGCGTAGGCATCAGCTTGCCGGGCTGCACGCCGACAACCCAAGCAGTGCCGTCTAGCCAATCGACACCTGTCGTGCCGACGCAACACGCACCGCCAGCGCCCTTGATTGGCCAGGACATCGGTGCGGGCCCAGATGCGCAAGTCATCGGACTGCCCCCGGATACATGGCACGGCAACTGGCGACTGGTTGCCAAGGACGATCTGCACGAGCAGGCATTGATGGCTTTCACGATCCAAAGCAGCGCCGGCGAAAACAGCGGCAGCGGTGACTACACACTGCATCAACCCTTCTGCGACGTAGTTGCGAACGTGCCAATCAGCGGGACGGCGGAATGTGAATTGACGGGATTGGGCGGAGTGTTCGCTCGCGTGGAAGCTTCACCGAAGGAGCTTTTACTCACGCTTCATCCCACTGCAGATGGCATTGAGCACCGGCTTGAGCTGCATCACGAGGGAGAACGACTTGTCGGCGATTACATTTTCGATGGCAACGACATTCATCGGGCCGTGATTGCAGAGCGATCGCCGTTTCAATAGACGCCACTAGAAACATCCATCTTCATCCTGCACAAGAACGGCAACACATGACCAAGGAAATCAATACCATGCTCCGAACCGCTACCACGCTGCTGGCTGCCTCACTCTCCCTAGCACTTCTGGCCGGCTGCACGCAGGAGGCGTCTTCATCGAGCTCTGCCGGTGATGCGGCATCTGGGTTGCCGGCTGCCATTGAACAAGTCGCCAGCGATGCAAATGCAGCGAATGCCACCACTGTGGGCGATGCACCTTTGAAGCCGGGTGAGCGCGTGCAAGGCACGATCCAGCTCGATGTCGGACATGGTGCGGCATCGTTTCGCTCCCTTGCCGTCAAGGTCGATGACGACCTCGGCAAGAAGACCGCAAAGCGGCTCGCCAGCGCACAGGGCCATAAAGATCTGGCAGGCGCCCAGTCCAAGATCGCTGGTGGTACCAACGTCAGCGCGCAAGATATCCAGGAAACGGCAGACATCATGGCCGGCAAGACGTATTACACGTCCGAGATGTCATCGCTGGCGATTGCCAATCTGCGTTTCATAGAGCTGTCCGGAATCTCGGCTGACGGACGCAAGGTCAAGTTGAACATCAGTTTCGCGATGGATAGTGACTTGCCAACTGAAGCAAAACTTGAATACGTGCCCGATGGCGAGAACCAGATGCAGTCCTTCGAGGCGGGCCGCAATGACAAAAAAATCGTGCAGGTCACCATGGATCGTTTTGAACGTGTGGACGACCACACTATCTCCATTTCCGGCACTTTCACGGCGGGCAAAATGAAGCCGACGATCTTGGCGAAAAATCTCGCAGGGCAGGAAATCGCGGGGGCGGCCGGCAGCTTCGACTTTACCGAAATCCACCTCCGCCCCGAGCAGTAAGGCTGATTGCATTTGCAACGCCTCCGTGAACAAGCGTCATGGACGCAGTCCCTTTCGGCACTGCGCATACAGACATTACACATTCCCTACGACATCACAGGACCAGCGACCTCATGACCGCCCAACACCTTCGTTTCATCGTTCCCCTTTGCGCCGTGATCGCGCTGACCGGTGGGTGCTCCAAGCCCGCAGCGGATGACGGCGCAGCGACACCCGGGAGTGCGATCGACAGGCTTGTCGAAGCTGCAGAAAAAGCCAGTGCCGCGGCAAACGATGCGAATGCTTCCGGCGATGCGCCGAAACCCAATGAGCGCGTGCAAGGCACGATCCAGCTCGACGTTGGAAAGGGTGGGGAGCCTTTCCGCTCTATCGCCACCAAGTTCCCTGATGATCTGGGCAAAACTGCTGCCAAACGCCTGCATAGCTCTGCTGGCCAGAAGGACCTGGCAGATGCCAACGCCACGGTCGGTGTGGGTCGTGTAAATGTCAGCGCAAAAGACGTTCAGGATATTGCCAATGCATTCGCCGGCAGGACGATTTACACCTCCCAGATGCATTCGCTCGCGATCGCCAACCTGCGCCAGATCGAGTTGTCCGGCGTCGCGGCCGATGGGCGCAAGACCACGCTGAATATCAATTTTCCGATGGAAGGCGACACGCCGACTGGCGCGACGCTCAGCTACTACCCTGATGGCAAGAAGCGAACGCAGTGGTTCGAGACGGACCGCAAAAACAAGGGAAGCGTCCAAGTCACACTGGATCGCTTCGAGCGCGTCGACGACAAGACCTTATCGATTGCGGGCAGCTTCAAAGCAAGCAAGCTCATGCCCGGCATACTTTCGAAGGAGTTGGCGGGGCAGGAAGTCGCCGATGCCAGCGGTAGCTTCGACTTCGCCGAGATCAACATCCGCCCCGAGAAATGACTTCGATCGGCCGAATGGCACCTGCGTCGATACACGTGCCATTGTTCAATCACCCATCAACCGCGCAGCGCTGCCGCGTGGTGAGCAATGTGCTCGCCAATGAAACTGGCGATGAAGTAATAGCTGTGGTCATGATCGGGCTGCATGCGCAGGATCAGTGGGTGCCCATGCGTGCGGCAGGCCGCTTCCAGTAGCTCTGGGCGCAATTGGGTTGCCAGGAATTCATCGGCAGCACCCTGGTCGATCAGCAGCGGCAAGCGCTCAGTCATATCCGCGATCAGCACGACAGCGTCGTAGTCCTTCCACGCCGACTGGTCTTCGCCGAGATACGCGGCGAATGCTTTCTTGCCCCATAGCACTTGCGATGGCGCGACGATGGGCGCAAATGCGGACACGCTGCGGTAGCGCCCGGGATTGCGCAACGCCACCACCAACGCGCCATGCCCGCCCATCGAATGCCCACTGATAGCACGTGATGCATTCACCGGAAAGTGCGCTTCCATCAGCGTCGGCAGTTCGTCGACCACGTAGTCGTACATGCGGTAATGCGCGGCCCACGGCGCCTGCGTTGCATTGACATAAAACCCTGCGCCCTTGCCTAGGTCGTAAGCGTCCGCATCAGCCACATCGTCGCCGCGCGGGCTGGTGTCGGGGCACACGATCGCGATGCCGTGTTCAGCGGCGTATCGCTGCGCACCCGCCTTGGTGATGAAGTTTTGCTCGGTGCAAGTCAGCCCAGACAGCCAGTACAACACCGGCACCGGCCCTTCCTTCGCCTGCGGTGGCAGGTAGATAGCCACGCGCATCTCGCAATCCAATACACCGGAATGATGCTCCCAGACTTGTTGCTCGCCACCGAAAATGGTGTGTGATTCGATCTTGTGCATGTCAGAAATGGATCACGGTGCGGATCGACTTGCCTTCGTGCATCAGGTCAAACGCCTCGTTGATTCGCTCAAGCGGCATGGTGTGGGTCACGAACGGATCGAGGTCGATCTCACCCGCCATCGCTTGTTCAACCATGCCCGGCAATTGCGTGCGGCCCTTGACGCCACCAAACGCGCTGCCCCGCCACACGCGACCGGTCACCAGCTGAAATGGCCGCGTCGAAATCTCCTGTCCTGCACCCGCCACGCCAATGATGACGCTCTCGCCCCAGCCCTTGTGACAGCACTCCAGCGCGGAACGCATGACGTGCACGTTACCGATGCATTCGAAACTGAATTCGACGCCGCCGTCGGTCATTTCGACGATGACGTCCTGGATGGGCCTATCGAAATCCTTCGGATTGATGCAATCGGTCGCGCCCATCGACATCGCCAGTTCGAACTTGCCTGGATTTGTGTCAATAGCAAGAATCCGGCCGGCCTTGGCCACTCGCGCGCCCTGGATCACTGCCAAACCAATCCCGCCCAGCCCGAACACCGCGACGTTGTCGCCTTCTTTCACCTTGGCGGTGTTGTGGACTGCGCCGAGTCCGGTGGTGACGCCGCACCCGAGCAGGCAGACCTTTTCGGGATCTGCTTCGGGATTGATTTTCGCCAATGAAATTTCATTCACCACCGTGTATTTGCTGAAGGTGCTGCAACCCATGTAATGGAAGATTGGCTCGCCGTTGTAGGAGAACCTCGTCGTGCCATCCGGCATCAATCCCTTGCCTTGGGTCGCGCGAACTTTCTGGCACAAGTTGGTCTTGCCGGATAGGCAGTACTTGCACTCGCGACACTCGGCCGTGTACAGCGGGATGACGTGGTCTCCCGGCTTGAGCGACGTCACGCCTTCGCCGATTTCGACCACCACGCCTGCGCCTTCGTGGCCGAGCACAGACGGGAAGATGCCTTCGGGATCATCGCCAGAAAGCGTGAAGGCATCCGTATGGCAGACGCCGGTGTGGCTGATCTTGACCAGCACTTCACCGGCACGCGGCGGTTCTACGTCGATCTCGACAATCTTCAGGGGTTCGCCTGCGGCGAAAGCGACGGCGGCACGTGATTTCATGAGAATCTTCCGAGTTGCGGCAGACCAGCACTGTATCGCGCGGGCACGAAGACGAGCATGACGACCATCTCCGGCCGCGGCGTGTCGAGCACCAGACTCCATTGCTGCCATCCACCGCGAGAACAGCGAGTTGGAAGACCCCTGCCCGGCCTTCCGTGGCCGGGCATTCGCATCCGCGCGCGGCCGTGGCGCGCAGGTGCGGATGCTCACCCCGTGTTCTGGATTCCGGCGGCAATACCATTCACCGTCGCCATCAGTACGCGCAGGGTTGCATCGTCTTCGCGACCGCTCTTGCGCCAGCGCCGCAGCAGCTCGACTTGCAACAGGCTGATCGGATCGACATAGGGATTACGCAAGCGAATCGACAGTCGCAGGCGCCCGTCATTCACCAGCAGATCGTCTTCCTGTCGAATCGCAAGGATCGCGTCGCGGGTTGCGTTGAATTCCGCTGAAATTTGCGGGAATAGAACGGCATGGTCTTCCCCGGCCATGCGCGAATACTGCTCGAAGATGTCCATGTCGGACTTAGCCAACACCATCTCGACATCGTCCAGCAAGGTTGCGAAGAACGGCCAGTGATCGGCCATCTCACGCATTACCTCCATGCCATGAGTCTGGATGCCCTGGCGCAAGGCATGGCCAACGCCATACCAAGCGGTCATGCCGGAACGGTTCTGTGCCCACGCGAACACCCACGGGATTGCACGCAGGTCCTGCACGCCGCCATCTCGACGGCGCGACGGGCGCGAGCCCAGCCGCAGGCGTTCGATCACGTCGATAGGCGTTGCGGCACGGAAATACGCATGGAAACGCGGTTCGTCGTAGACCAGCGCACGGTAACGGGCGCGGGCCAGCTCAGCCAGCTCGCCCGCGATCACCCGCCAACGCTCTTCGCGAGCATCCGGCGGGCGTGGCAACAGACTGGCACGCAAAACCGCCGCGGTGGTTTGTTCCAGGTTGCGCAAGGCCAGCGCACGAATGCCGTATTTGCGGTGGATCACCTCGCCCTGCTCGGTCACCCGCAGGCTGCCATCCACCGAGCCGCGCGGCGCGGCATACAGTGCACGCTCGGTCTTGCTGCCGCCGCGACTGATCGAACCGCCGCGACCGTGGAAGAACGTGATCCGTACGCCGGATTCCATGGCCAGCGCGGTCAATGCAATTTGCGTGCATTGCAGCGCCCAGCGCGAAGCAATGATGCCGCCGTCCTTGGCGCTATCCGAATACCCCAACATCACCGTCTGGCGGTCGCCGCGCGCGCGCAAGTGGGCGCGATAGACGGGATCATCAAATAGCGCACGCATTACCGCAGCTGCGGCTTCCAGGTCGGCGACTGTTTCGAACAGCGGGGTAATGTCGAGCGGAACCGCATCATCTTCGATGCAGCCGGCAGCACGTGCGAGCGCCATCACCGCCAGCGCATCGGCGGCGCTGCGCGACATGCTGATGATGTACAGGCCAATGGCATTCGTACCGAATCGACTGCGCACATCGACCACTGCACGGAATACGTCCAGGGTTGAACGCGCGGTCGCGTCATCCACGTCCGCATTCGCCAATGGCGCGCCATCGAGCAGTGCGTGCAGGCGCGCAACGCGTGCGTCCGCGTCACGTTGCGACCAATCTGGATCGTCATCCAGCGCGGCCAGCGCGTTGTCATGCCACGCCGAATCCTGGCGCAGGTCGAGCGCTGCGAGATGGAAACCAAATGCCTGCACCCGCCGGATCACACGCGTGACCGGGAAGTGGCCGGCGTGCTCACCACGATGCGCCAGCAGGCTGGTATCGATCAGCACAAGGTCCTGAAGTAATTCGCCCGCATTTGAATAGCCCGCGTCGACACCGGAGTGGGTCGCTTGCAGGCGCGCGCCCATCAGCGCAAGCAGTTCACGATAGGACATGTCTGACTGGCGTGCGCGCGGCTTTGGCGCATGAGGCAACACCTGCCGGTAGGCGGCGATGCGGGCATCGATCACGCCATCAACGCCTGCAAGATCGCGGCTCTGGCTCAGCTCCGCTGAGAGCCGACGCAGGTCGCGTCGATAATGTCCCAGCACCTGCGCGCGCTGTGCCTCCAGCGCAGCGACAATGGTGCCGGCACCGACATTCGGATTGCCATCCATGTCGCCCCCGACCCAAGTACCGAAGCGCAACAACGGCGGCAGAACAGGTCGTTCGCCATAAGCCGTTTCGATGGCTGAAGCAAAGACCTCATGGAACACCGGCAGCACGCGGTACAAGACCTCGGCAAGGTAGAAACCGACATGCGCGCGCTCATCCGCCACGGTCGGGCTAGTCGGTGGCGATTCTGAAGTTTGCCACGCAGTTCCCAGTGCTAACCGGATGCGCTCCAGGTCTGCTTGGCGCTCGGGCGGGGTGTGCGTACGGTCGATGTCTGACACCAATCGCTCGACGACCTCGCGTTCTTTTTCCAGCAGCACGCGGCGCACGGCCTCGGTAGGATGTGCAGTGAACACCGGCTCGATGCATAGCCGCCGGAGCAGTTCGGCAAACGCGTCGTAGCTTATGCCGGTGTCACGCAATTCGGCCAGCACCGCTTCCAACCCGCCTGGTTGCGGGATGCTGACCTTGCGCTGGTAATCGCGGCGACGGCGGATGCGGTGCACACGTTCGGCCAGGTTGGTGGTGCCGAAATATGCCGCAAATGCGCGCACCAGCGACTCGGCTTCGTGCAGCGACATCTTTGCCAGCGGCGCAGCCAATTCGTCCGCGTGCGCGCCGCCTTCTCGACGGGCGATCGCGGCGCGTCGCAGCGATTCGACCTGCTCAAGGAATTCGGGGGATATTTGTTCCGCGATGATCTGTCCGACCATTGCGCCAAGCCTGCGGACGTCGTCGCGCAGCAGGTCATCGGTTTCGAAAAACTCGATTGGCTCGCGCAAGCTCAATACGCGTACTCGCGAAACACCGGATCCACACTGCCATTCCAGGGGCCGCTGAACAACGCCAGCTTTTGCTCGGCTGGGGTCAGGCCGGCTTCGGCGATTTCCAGCAGAGGTTCGATGAAGCTGGTCTCGTCCGCACCATTGCTGCTCAACACCGCGCGTCGACGCAAGCCGGCATGGGCAATCTTCAGCGCCTCGATCGCGAGATCGCGCAGGCTGCCATCGCGGAAGGGTGTGCGCAGGCCAAGCCGTGGTACGTCGTCCCTTAGCTGATTGCGCTCGGCGATGCTGAAATCCTTGACCAAGTCCCAAGCAGCATCCAGTGCGGCATCGTCATAGAGCAGCCCCACCCAAAACGCCGGCAATGCGCACAGCCGGTTCCATGGACCGCCGTCAGCACCGCGCATTTCCAGGAACTTCTTCATCCGGACTTCGGGGAACGCCGTGGTCATGTGATCGTTCCAGTCGGTGAGCGTCGGCAGCTTGCCCGGCAACACGTCGAGTTCGCCGCGCATGAACTTGCGGAACGACTTGCCGGCGGCGTCGATGTATTCGCCGTCGCGGTAGCTGAAATACATCGGCACGTCGAGCAGGTAATCGACATAACGTTCATAGCCGAAGCCGTCTTCGAATACGAAGTCGAGCATGCCGGTGCGGTCGCCGTCGGTATCGGTCCAGATGTGCGAGCGGTAGCTGAGATAGCCGTTCGGTTGGCCTTCGGTGAACGGCGAATCCGCAAACAGCGCGGTGGCGATCGGCTGCAACGCCAGTGAGACCCGGAATTTCTTTACCATGTCCGCTTCGGACGCGTAATCCAGGTTCACTTGCACGGTGCAGGTGCGGGTCATCATGTCCAGGCCGAGGCTGCCCACCTTGGGCATGTAGTCACGCATGATCTTGTAGCGGCCCTTGGGCATCCATGGCATCTCATCGCGGCGCCACTTCGGCTGGAAGCCCATGCCGAGGAACCCCAACTGCAACTCGTCGGCGACCGCGCGCACTTCGCGCAGGTGGGTGCCGACTTCCATACAGGTTTCATGGATATTCGCCAACGGCGCGCCGGACAATTCCAACTGGCCGGCCGGTTCCAGCGAGACCGATGCCATGTCCTTGGTCAGCGCGATGACGCGGCCGTGTTCTTCAAACGGCGCCCATCCAAACCGAGTCAGGCCCTTGAGCATTGCTTCGATGCCGCGCTCGCCATCAAACGTCGGCGGGCGCAGGTCATCTAGACGGAAGCCGAATTTCTCGTGCTCGGTGCCGATACGCCAATCTTCTGGCGGCTTCTCGCCCGATGCCATGACGTCGACCAATTGCCGGTAGTCGGTGATCTGGGTGTCGTTAGGGCTGGCGGGTCCGGACATGGGAGGCATCACTGCTGGGTGCCGCAGAATAGCGCGCGGCCCAGGCTGGCATAGTGATGTCGCCGGTTTTCAGTGTTCCGCCAGCGACATCACCGCGTGCCCCGTCATGTCGCCGAAGGGCTACAGCTCAAGCCAGCGCGACACCACCGAGCGCAGTTCATCCACGCCCTGCTTGGACTCTCCGGAGAACGTCTGCACGCTGACGCTGTCGCCAAACGGACCTGCAAGTTCCTTGCGCACGGCCTGCAGCGTCTGCATCTGCTGGCCGCGACCAAGCTTGTCGGCTTTGGTCAACAGCGCGTGCGCCGGCATCTGGCGGCGCATCGCATAACCCAGCATCTGCAGGTCGTATTCCCTGAGTGGATGGCGGATATCCATCACGACCACCAGCCCGGCCAGCGCCTCGCGGCTCCCGAAGTAGCCGTCAAGAAATGCCTTCCAGTGCGCCTGGAGTTCCTTCGGAACCTTGGCATAGCCATAGCCAGGCAGGTCGACCAGATACTTGCTTTCGTGCGGCGGCAGGCCGAAATACACCAGTTGCTGGGTGCGGCCGGGCGTTTTCGACACGCGCGCCAAGGCATTGCGCTGGCAGAGCGCATTCAGTGCCGAAGACTTGCCGGCATTGGAGCGACCGGCGAACGCGACCTCGCGGCCACCATCAGGCGGCAGCTGGCGGTGAGTGTGCGCTGCCAGCAGATAGTCGGCGCGATTGAACGGATTGGGGACGGCCATCCCACTAGGATGCCACGCCTGCGGTTTGACCGCCCTGCGTGGCGCGACGATAATTGCCCGTTATGCTGCAGGCCGTTGTACGGTCGAACGCGGCCACTCGTTCATTTGGAGCTGTTGCACATGCGCCCTGCCCGCGTTTACGCACTTGCCGGACTTGCCAGCCTTGCGCTGGCGGCCGTTGCCTATGCCCAGAGCACCCCGGTTGCTGTGCCTGATAACGCACCGGTCCAAGCTGCGCCGCTGAATGAAAAGCCCGCGACCTGGGGCGATGCAACTGCCGGACAGACTAAGGCTGGCACCTGTGCAGCCTGCCACGGCCTGGATGGCAACCCGGCCGATCCGCAGTATCCGCGTCTTGCAGGCATGCCCGAACGCTACATCGCGCAGCAACTGGCCCAGTACAAGCATGGCGAGCGCACCAGCGGCATGGCCGCGATCATGGTTCCGTTCGCGAGCATGCTCAGCGCCCAGGACATGCGCGATGTCGGCGCTTGGTTTGCCTCGCAACATGCGAACGCCGGCATCGCCGACGACACGCTGATCGCCGCTGGTCCCAACCAAGGCATGAAGTTCTACGAAGTCGGTGAGCGCCTGTACCGCGCCGGCGATTCTGCGCGCGGTATTCCTGCATGCACCGCCTGCCATGGTCCTTCCGGTGCCGGCAATCCCGGCCCGGCATACCCGGCCGTGCACGGCCAGCAATCTGCTTATGTGGCAACTCGCCTTCAGGAATATCGCGCAGGCACCACAACGGCCAAGGACGCAGCCCACTTCAAGCTCATGGCAAGCGTGGCCAAGTCGCTGACCGATGAGGAAATCCAGTCGCTCGGTAGCTATGTGCAGGGCCTGCACGGCCGCGACGCCGGGCGCTGATTGGCACTCAGCACGATTGAAGCTCGTCGGCTTCATCTCGCGTTCGCTGAGATTCGGGCAGGCTTGAGGAGTTGCAACCAACTCCCACCAGTGTCCCGGTTTTCACGTTCGAGGCTTCTCTGATGCGCACACCGATATTGGTCCTGACTCTTTTGCTTGCATCGGTTTTTCCGGTCCACGCACAAAAGGCGCCAGCATTGCCGGGGCTGACCGAAGGTGTTGAGTACAAGGCTATCGAAGGTGGCAAGCCGTTCCAGCAGCACGGTCCGGGCAAGATCGAGGTCATCGAGGTCTTCTCCTACACCTGCCCGCACTGCGCCTACCTGCAGCCCATGCTGGAGACTTGGCGAGCAACCCTGCCCAAGTCGGTCACGGTGTCTTACATGCATGCAACATTCGATCCGCAGGATCCCTTCATGCTGGGCTACTTGGCTGCCGATGCCGCCAAGGCGGTTCCGCTGACCCACCACCGCATGTTCGCAGCCATCCACGAAAGCGGCGAGTTGCCCAGGAACGCGACCCTGCAGCAGGTCACTTCGTTCTATTTGCGACTACCCGGCATCAACGCCAAGGCCTTCAATGCGGCACTCGCCGACAAGACCAGCATGGGCAGCAAGATGCTCGCGAGCCGAGAATTCCAGATCCGTAGCCAACTCGAGGGGACTCCGTCACTCATCGTGGATGGCCGCTATTTGGCAAACGGCAACAGCTACGAAAGCATTCTTGGCAATACCCGCAAAATTATTGATGCGATCGTCGCCAGCCGCAAGCCTGTTGGCAAGGCGTCAACCAAACCCCGTTCCTGACACCGGATACCGCTATGAATGCTCGCTTCGCCCTGCTCCTGATGATCTTGTTGCCACTTGCTGCTTGCAAGGACGAAACGCCAGCGCCGGTCGGCGAGGCATCAACGGCTGACGTTACCGGGATCGCCAACACCAGTCCTGCGGCACCGGCCAGCGCCGAAGATCCGCAGGCCAAGGCCATTGGCGAAGCCAATGTTCAAGCCGCCGCCGCCGCCGCCGCGAAGTCGCCACCGCCCGTGCCAGGAACTGATTACGTGGCAATCGTGAACGGGCAGCCTTTCGACACCACCGACGGCCGCATCGAAGTCGCCGAAATCTTCGGCTATGTCTGTCCGGCGTGCGCGGCCGTGCAGCCGACGGTGCAGGCGATGAAAGCGAAATTCCCCGGTGACGTGCACATGGTGTATGTCCCGGCGGCGTTTGGATCGATGTGGGACACGTACGCAAAGGCCTATTACACCGCCGACGCATTGGGCCTGATCGAAAAAACCCACGAAGCGATGTTCCGGGCCATCCATATCGACAAGACACTGAAGGGCGAGCGTGGCATTGACACCCCGGAAGAAATAGCGGCTTTCTACCAGGGCTATGGCGCCGACCCGAAGCAATTCGTCAGCAGCATGGCCAGCTTTGCCGTCGCCGCGAAGGTCAACCGCGCGCGCCAATGGGCCTTGACCTCCTTTGGCGACTCCCCCGGATCCACGCCGACTTTCGTCGTCAATGGCCAGTACAAAATTACCGGCAAGACGTGGGATGACGCGTTCCGCATACTTAATCAGTTGGTCGTGGCCGAACGTGCCAAGGCGGCCGCGGCAACTCCGCCTGCACTGGTCGCACCGGCTGGTGATGCACCAGCGGTTGCAGCACCTACAGCCTCCTGATGCGAACCAGGCTGCCGGCATGACCACGCGCCGGCTTCGCCTGCTCAGCGCCAACATCCAGGCCGGCTCCAGCACGCGCGGTTACCACGACTATGTCGCGCGCAGCTGGTCGCACGTGCTGCCGGCCGGCAACAAGCGCGGTGCGTTGGATACGATCGCCGAACTCGCCGGCAAGCACGACATCGTGGGCCTGCAGGAGGCAGACCCAGGCAGCTTAAGGTCCGGATTCACCAATCAGACCCACTACCTGGCGGAACGCGCGGGCTTCGCCTATTGGAGCCACCAGCCCAATCGGCGCATGGGCGGCGTGGCTTCCAGCGCCAATGGCTTGCTCAGCAAGCTTGAGCCGAGCTCGGTCGAGGACCACGCGTTGCCGGGCAGGGTCAAGGGTCGCGGCGTGCTTTTGGCAAGCTTCGGTGAAAGCGAAAACGCACTGACCATCGCGATAGCCCACCTCTCGCTGGGCGCACAATCACGACGCTCGCAATTGGCATTCATCGCTGAACTGCTTGCCGACCATCCGCACGCGGTGTTGATGGGCGACTTCAACTGCGACCCGGATCAGCCGGAGATGCAGCAGCTCTACAATCAAACCAAGCTTCAGCCGCCCCTCTCATGCGTGCTGACGTTCCCGTCATGGCGTCCGCAACGCGCGATCGATCACATGCTGGTCACACCCGCGCTGAACGTGGCGAACATGCAGGCGATGCCTGCCGCGCAATCCGATCACCTTGCGCTGTCGGTAGAACTGGACGTGCCGGAAGCTGCGCTGCGCTGAGCGCGTACGCTCCAGAAGCGCCACTTGGAAGGCCCGGCTCAAGCGAGCGTGCGCCAAAGAATTCAGAACCGCTCGGCTATAGTTCAACGATGCATATCGTCAATTCTTCCTTGCTTGCCGCACTACTGGTCACCACCAGCATGGTTAGTGGCAGCGCAATCGCGCAAGCCACTCCTGCACCCGCGTCGCAGAAAATCCAGCTTGCGATGCCGGATGCTGGCCTGCGCAGTGCATTCGAAGCTGCTACACGCGGCGAACTCGATGATGCGACCCGCGTGAAGTACTCAAAACACCCACTTTCAGGCTGGCTGGAATACACCGAACTACGTCGTGACTTCGCCACGTTGCCGACTGCTCGTGGCGCAGCCTTCCTGACGCAATACCGCGAACAACCCGTTGCCACATCGCTCCGCAACGAATGGCTGGCCGCACTCGCCAGGCGCCAGGAATGGCAGGCGTTCCTTGCAAGCTGGCAAGACGGCATCGACGACACCACCCTGCGTTGCATGCAGCTCGATGCGCGCGTGGCGCTGGGCCGTGCCGATGCTGGCTGGACCCGCGACGCGCAGGCGGTCTGGCTTAGCAGCGGGCGCTCGTTGCCGAACGAGTGCGATGCCACTTTTGCTACCTTGCACGCACAAGGTGGATTGAGTGCTGCGCTGCGCTGGGAACGCATCGACCTTGCAGTCAGCGTCGGCCAGACCGCCGTGATACGCGGCATCGCAAAGGGACTAGGCGGCGATGGTGCAGCGTTGGCTAATCGCTATGCCGCGTATCTCGATGCGCCGGATGCATCAGCTGCGCAATGGCCGAAAACGCCCCGCAGCCGGATGGTCGCATCGGTGGCACTGGCCAAATTGGCGAAAGCCTCGCCGGATCGCGCGGAAAACCTGCTGCCAGGCATCGCCAGCGCACTGGGTTTCGATGAAGCCCAACGCGGCGCCGTGCTGTATCAGGTCGCGTTATGGACCGTGGCGTCCTATCTTCCTGATTCCGCACGACGACTGGCCGCCGTACCGGCGTCGGCTTACGATGAAAACCTGCACGAATGGCAGGTGCGCGAAGCACTGGCACGCAGCGACTGGCCGGCAGCACTGGCCGCGACCCGCACGATGGGTACAACCCAGCGCAACGACTCGCGCTGGCAATATTTCGCTGCACGCACCAGCGAATTGACCGGCGACGCCAGCGGCGCACAGGCGCTCTACCGACAGGCCGCGCAGGCTTCCGACTTCCATGGGTTCATGGCTGCCGACCGGTTGCAGCAACCCTATGCGCTATGTCCGTGGACACCGCGGGTAACCGCGATGGACAAAGCGGCGGTCGCCCGCGATCACAGTCTCATCCGCGCGTTGCAATTGTTTGCGCTGGACCGCAAGAGCTGGGCCGTGCGTGAATGGAACGACGCGCTTTCTAACTTTAATGACCCGCAACGCCGCATCGCAGTCGAAGTAGCGCAAGACAATGGCTGGTTCGACCGTGGCGTGTTTGGCCTGGTGAATGTCGGTGGCCAGCGTCATGCCGACGAAATCCGCCTGTACCAGTTGCGTTTCCCCCTGCATCACGACGCCACCATCCGGCGCGAAGCCGCACGCAACAACCTGGATCCCGCTTGGGTCGCGGCCGAGATCCGCGCCGAATCGGTGTTTGATTCGAATGCACGCTCCGGGGCCGATGCGCGCGGCTTGATGCAGGTCCTGCCGGGCACAGGCGCCGCGGTAGCTGCAAAGATCGGCGTGCCGTGGAAAGGTGGCGAGAGCCTGTATGACGCCGACACCAATATCGTGCTGGGCACTGCCTACCTGCGCCAGCTGATGGACAAGTACGGCGGCAAGCCCTATCAGGTCATTGCCGGTTACAACGCCGGACCTGCACCTTTGAACCGCTGGACATCACAACGCCCGACCATGGATCCGGATTTCTGGATCGAGACCATCAGTTACAAGGAAACCCGTGATTACGTGGCGCGCGTACTCGCCTTCAGCACAATCTACGACTGGCGACTGAATGGCGATGCAGTACGCGTATCGGATCGCATGCTGGGTAGTACCGGAGGCGCGCGCAAACAATTCACCTGCCCACAGGCCGAACCCGCCAAGCCGGCCACCACCGCGCGCGACCAGCAGCAAGCCAAGCAACCTGTGACGAAGTCGCGCCAGCAGCGCTGACAACGGCAGCCCGTCAGGCATCATCAACGCATGGCGACGTCAAAACTCCCGGCGAGTGCGCAGGTCTACCTAGTAGGTGGCGCAGTGCGCGACCGCTTGCTCGGCTTGCGCGCCGGCGACCGTGACCATGTGGTGGTGGGTGTCAGCGTTAGGCAAATGCGCGACGCAGGCTTTCGCCAGGTCGGCCGCGATTTCCCGGTGTTCCTGCACCCACAGACTGGCGAGGAATACGCGCTAGCCCGCACCGAACGCAAGTCGGCGCGCGGCCATACCGGTTTCGTGGTCCATGCCGACCCGTCGGTGACACTTGAAGAAGACCTGCGCCGACGCGACTTCACCATCAATGCGATTGCAGAAGCAGACGACGGCAGCCTGGTCGATCCTTTCGATGGTGCCGCCGACCTGCAGTCGCGCGTATTGCGCCATGTGGGCGATGCCTTCGTCGAAGACCCGTTGCGTGTCTTGCGGGCGGCGCGCTTCATGGCCCGCCTTGCGCCGCTGGGTTTCAGCATCGCGCCGGAGACGGTGGCGCTGATGCGCCAGATGACCCACGAAGGCGAGCTCGCCGACCTCGTGCCCGAACGTATCTGGCAGGAACTGGCGAAAGCGCTACGCAGCAAACAACCCTCCGCATTCCTGCAAAGCCTGCGCGCTGCCGATGCGTTACGCACGATTTTGCCGGAGGTCGATGCACTGTATGGCGTGCCCCAACGCGCCGAATATCACCCGGAAATCGATACCGGTGTGCACGTTGAACTGGTCTGCGACATGGCCGCGACACTTGCGCCGGGTGATGACTTGATCGGTTTCGCCGCGCTCTGCCACGACCTGGGCAAGGCGCTCACTCCAGCCGATGAACTGCCGCGCCATGTCATGCATGAGCAGCGCGGCATCGATGCCGTGAACGCACTCTCCGCGCGTCTGAAAGTCCCGGCCGAGCATCGCGAAGTGGCGGTGATCGCCTGCCGCGAACACCTCAACGTGCATCGCCTGGATGAACTCAAGGCTGCGACTGTGCAGGCCTTGATTGCCCGCTGCGACGGTTTCCGCAAGCCAACCCGCATCGACCTACTTGCCACCGTGTGCGAAGCCGACAAACGCGGGCGCGCGGGACTTGCCGACGCGGCCTACCCGCAGGCCAACGAGCTGCGCCGCTTGCACAAAATCGCGATGGCCGTGCGCAGCAGTGAAGTGGCCGAAGGGTTGAGCGGCCCCGCGATTGGCGAAGCGCTCAGTCGTGCGCGGACAGCGGCAATTGCCACTGCCAAGTCAGCGGGCACTGTTTCAGAACCGACGATCCAGCCGTAACAACGCATCGCGCAGTGGCGTGAATGCAGTCGCCAAGCCAATCAAAACACCAATCGTGTTGGCCAGCGCGTCCTGCCGATCCAGCATCCGGCCCAAGCCCATCTCTGCCTGCAGGTATTCAAGACCAATCCCCATCAGCACCAGGATGACGCAGATAAAACCCCACGACAGCCGACGCTGGAACAATTGCACGGCACCTGCAGCCAGCACGGCATAGGCACCGAAGTGCTCGAGCTTGTCGAAGCCATCCGGCACGTTCGGCAGGTCATGCGCCGGCATCAGCGATCCGACCACCACCACGGCCACCGCCAACATCCACAGCCCAGCCCACAGCCACGGCCGCCGGAATGGCTTGAGCGAGCGGCCGACACGACGCTTGGCTGGACGTGATGGGCGACTCACAGCCGGTGACTCAGGTCGCCGACCAGGAACGCAGCACCCATTTCGACGCCACGCTCGAACCCGATCGCCTGGAAACGTTCGCCCATCTCGGTGGGCAATGTCAGTTGCTTGACCTGATTGCGCAACCCGTGGCGGGCGATGTCGTCCGCGGAACGGGACTCAGCCAGCTCAAGATTTTCCTGCAGTCGATTGCCGATCAGGAAACTGGCCTGCGAGCAGTAACCGGCGAAGTCGAAACCGGCGCCTGTGCCGGCTTCGGCCAGCGCAGTGAAATCGACCGACGCGGTGATATCTTGCAAGCCGGGATACGCGTGCACGTCTCCCACCAGGTGATGCTGGCGGAACGCGCGCATCGTGCCATCACTGCGTTGCGGCTGGTAGTACTCACCGCGCGAATAACCATAGTCGATGAACAGCATCGCGCCCTCCTTCAATCCACCGATTACGGCTTGCAACCAGTATGGTAATTGCGCAAGCACTTCGCTGCGATAGCCCTCGGCGAAAGGCGCTGGCAGCTGGCGTTCCACATGACGTACCGCTACGGCCAGCATCGGATCGGCGGGTCTGTCAGTTCGGATGAAATGCCCTTCACCATCCATCGCGACGTGCTCCTCGAATACCTCGCCATCACGGATCACGAAACGCGGCGTCGGCAATGCATCGATCACCTCATTGGCGAACAGCACGCCCTTCCATTCTTCCGCGGGTGGGCCATCCAGCCATGTCACCAGTTCGAACAGCAGTGGTGGCAAGCGTTCCTGCAGCCGCTCACGCTGGCGTTCGCGCAAATCAGCACTTGGTTCCAGGATCGCGTAGCGCGCTGGCAGTGCGTCATTGGCCAACAACTTCGCCAATGCGGTTTCCGCGAAAGCGCCGCTGCCGCCGCCGATCTCGACAAACTCCGCATCCGGCCCAAGCTGCTGCAACACCGGCGTCAGTGCATCGGCCACGCAGGCGGCGAACAGCGGTGAAATTTCAGGCGCAGTGACGAAATCACCGGCCGGCCCGAACTTCATGGCACCCGCGCTGTAATAGCCAAGGCCCGGCGCGTAGAGCGCCAACTCCATGAATTTCCAGAATGGCAGGCTGCCGCCTGCTGCAAGGATCTCCTGCTGGATCAGTGCGCGCAGAGTGTCGCTGTGCGCCAGCGCATCGGGATCAGTGGGGTGTGGCGCAGGTCGTTGTGGCGTAGTCATGATTCAATGGTGTTCGACAAGTGCGCAGGATACCGCCACCGATGCCAGCAGCCGTGGTTCCACCCGTCAAAGTCGCACTCATCACCGGCGCCGCCCGCCGCATTGGCGCGGCGATCGCGCGACGAATGCATGCCGATGGTTACAACCTCGCCCTCCATTACCGCTCATCTCAAGCCGAGATGGACGCATTGCTGGACGAACTGAACGCTGCACGCCCGAACAGCGTGATCGCCTTGCAGGCAGACCTGGGCCAGTTCGATCGCTTGCCGGAACTCGTTGCAAAAACCGTCGGACATTTCGGCCGGCTGGATGCACTCATCAACAACGCATCAGGTTTCTATCCAACGCCCATCGGCACCGCAACGCCAGCGCAGTGGGATGAGCTATTCGCCAGCAATGCGCGCGCGCCGTTTTTCCTTGCACAAGCGGCCGCGCCCCACCTGCGCGCCGCGCGAGGCGGCATCGTCAACCTCGGTGACATACACGGTGAAAAGCCGCTCGCGAACCATCCCATCTATTGCATGGCCAAAGCCGCGCTGTTGATGCTGAACAAATCGCTGGCGCTCGAGCTTGCGCCGGACGTGCGGGTCAACGCGATCGCGCCCGGCGCGATCTTGTGGCCTGACCATCACACCGACGAAGCCGCCCAGGCTGCGATCCTGGCACGAACGCCGCTGCCACGCATGGGGTCGACTGAAGAGATCGCCGCTGCCGTGTCATGGCTGCTGGACGGGGCCAGCTACGTGACCGGGCAGACACTGCACGTCGATGGTGGCCGCGGAATGGCATCCTGAATCCTCGTGTTACTTGCGCGGCACAGTCACACGCGCAGGCGCCATCTAGCGTGCAGCGCTCACACCTTGCGCTGGAAAGCGTTCTGCAGCAGCATCCCGTCGAAGCCCTGCGGCGCGTCACCGGCAACGGCATAGCGATACAAGACCGCCGAATAGATGCCCGACAGCGCCGAATGCACCAGCGCGGTAAGGATCACAGCGACCACCGCGACCACGGCCATCGTCACCGCCAGCGAGGTCAAGCCCTGGATGGCCAGGAACACCACGATGCCGCCGCCGGCCAGCATGAGTGCGACATTGAACAGGCCCAACACCAGTCCGATGCCGCCGTTGCCGATCAGGCTTTCGCCCCAGGTCTGCTTGAGCAGGCTGGCGCTTTCCTTGACCGCATCCACGGGTCCGATATCACGCGCCACCAGCACCGGCACTGTGAGGAAGGTCGCCAGTGTCCACGCGACGCCGATGAATCCGATCACGATCCGCCCCAGGAAACCGGCGCGCTGCTCGAGCCCTCGCAAGATCAAGCCGACGGTGGCCGCAATCGCCGCGTAGCCCAGGATTTGCTTCCACTTGCCGCGGGCGATGCGCAGGCCATCCGAGACAGTCGGATCACCGCCATCCAGGCGGATCATCGCCGCGCCGACCAGCGCCGAATTGAAAAAGAAGATCACGAAGTACTGCACAAGGTAGAAGGCGAAGCCCCATACGTAGAAACCGATCGTGCTGCCCTCGCCATCAATCTGGTCGAACATTCCCAAACCGAACATCGGCAGCACGAACGTGGCGACCACCATGATCGCGGCGATCGTGGACACCAGCGGGAAGACCAGTAGCTCCTTGTCCGAACGAAGTACCTGGAAACTGCATTTGGTCAGTGCCCAGCTGCGTTGGAATCTACCCATGATCGTGCTCCGGTGGCGGTTGCGTGGATTGTAGGGAATAAGGCACCGACACGCGTGTCATGTCGCAATGCCACTTGCATTGCCCGGCTACGCCCAGCGCGGATCGCCATGCTCGGGATGCGCCTGCCACAGCTGTGCCAGCGTGCGACCACTGCGCGGATCCACATAACCCGGCGCAATCTCAGCCAACGGTTTCAGCACGAAGGCATGCTGCAACTCATTGCGCGGGATTTGCAGATGCCCCGGACCTTCAAGGATCAGGTCGTCGTAAAACACGATATCGATGTCAAGCGGCCGGTCGCCATAACGTGGCCCGCTGCGGTCGCGACCATGCGCGTCTTCCAGCGCATGCAGCCAGTCGTTCAATGCATGCGGATCGAGATCGCTGTCGATGATGGCGGCAGCATTGAGGAAATCGACGCCATTAAAGCCCACCGCAGGGAATAAATATGCCTGCGACAACGTCATGCACCCGAAGCGCGCATGCAGCGCGTCGACGGCAGAGCGCAAGTTGGCCTCGGCATCGATATTGCTGCCAAGGCTGAGGTAGGCCTTTGGAAAAGGAGTGAGAGTGACAACCTGCGGGCCCTTTGAATTCGCTCGTGAATCCTGGTCAGGAAACATCACTCCGACCCCTTTTCCGGCCGAGGGCGCGCCACTGCCCCGGCCAAATCTGCACCTGTCGGTTGCTGGAACAGGCGCAGCCTGAACTCGGGCAAGATCGAAAGCAGATGGTCGAACAGATCGGCCTGGATCGCTTCGTAATCAGCCCATGCGGTGGTGTCGGCAAAGCAATAAACCTCCAGGGGCAAGCCGGTTGGGCCGGGTGCCAGCTGCCGCACCATCAATGTCTTGTCTGAGTTGACCATTGCATTGGCGTGCAGGTAGGCGGTGACGTAGGCGCGGAAGCTACCAAGGTTGGTCAGCCGCCTGGTATTGACCGGCTGTCTAGCGGCGTCTGCGAGCTTGCGGTTCCAGTCCTGCAGTTCTTCGTGCTTGTGGTGCAGGTATTTGTCCAACAGCGCAAACGCTGATAGCCGCGCACGGTCGTCTTCGTCCAGGAATTCCACCGAGGTCTGGTCGATATACAGCGCGCGCTTGATTCGCCGG
Organism: Lysobacterales bacterium; assembly: GCA_038242955.1. Lineage (GTDB taxonomy): Bacteria > Pseudomonadota > Gammaproteobacteria > Xanthomonadales > Xanthomonadaceae > Thermomonas. The sequence continues at coordinate 32,609 of JBBSRO010000015.1, read as the reverse complement.
CCACCGGAATCGCTCATCCCGCGCCAGTTGGTGAAACTTTCCGATACAAGCCGATAGGTGGGCACCGTGACAATGGTCTTGTCGAAGTTCTGCACGCGCACGGTGTTCAGCGCGATGTCGACGACGTCGCCGTCCACGCCCAGCGATGGCATCGTGATCCAGTCGCCAACGCGCAACAGATCGTTGGACGCGATTTGCACGCTGGCTACCAACGACAAGATGGTGTCCTTGAACACCAACATCAAGACCGCGCCCAATGCGCCCAGGCCAGACAACAGCAGCAACGGGGAGCGCCCAATCAACACGGCCACGACCAGGATCGCCGCCAACAGAAACACCAGCAGTTTGCCAAGCTGCATGTAGCCCTTGATTGGTCGTCCGTTGGTATCGTGGCGTTCGTAGATATCGTTGGCCGCCGACAGGAATCGGCTGAGTCCGCGCGCGACGAAGAACACGATCAACACGATCAACACCTTGCGCAGCATGTCGACCGCATCGTCAGGCAGGGCCGCGATCGCATCGATGCCGATGTACACCACGATCACCGGCGCCAGATGTGATACCTGACGCAACACACCGCGTGCGATCAGGGCATCGTCCCAATGCGTGGTGGTCGCTTCGACCATGCGATGCACGATCCGCGGCAACAGCTTGTGGCTCAACCAGCCAACCAGCAGCGCAAGCAGCAAGAGGCCAACCAGCACCATCCATGATTGCGCTGCGGCGTTGCCTGCGAAGATATGGTTGAAGTCCGACAGGAAATCCGGCATCCGACGATTCTAACGGATGCAGTCAGTCGACTTTTTCTGCACCACGTCGCATGCGCTCGATCATCACGCCCACGACGCGCGCGCCGCGCACTGCGCCGGGCTTGCTGAGTTTGAGCCGGACTTTCGACACCGCGAACTCATCAAGGATGATTTGCGCGCAGCGCTCGGCCAGGGTTTCCACCAAGCCGAATGAAGATTGGCCGACGTATTCGATCAATCGCTTGCTGACGTCCTTGTAGTTCAGGGTCAGGGCGATGTCGTCAGTCGCGGCAGGCACGCGATTGTCAAATGCCATTTCGATATCGAACACCAGCGTCTGACGGATGCGCCGCTCCCAATCGTAAATCCCGATCAGGGTGTCGATCTGCAGTCCTTCGATGAACACATGGTCAGTCATGACAACAGGATAACGGAGGCATCGACTTCCCGGAATACGGCGCCTACCGTCGCGTGTTCGCTACGCGGCTCGAAATGCCGCTACGCAAACACCCGACGGTCTCGCCGAAGCGAATTTCATCGGGCCTTGATGCTTCAAAGCAAAAATCACAACGCCGGCAGCGTTGCCATATCCCAGCGCGGAGTGACGTGAACCACGGCCTCGTCATGTTGGCCGGCCTCTAGCCGCAGCGCACCAGCGAACGCGATCATTGCGCCGTTGTCGGTACACAGAGCCGGACGCGGGAAGCAGGCACGACCGCCGCGCTTGGCGGCCATCGCATGCAAGCGCTCGCGCAGGCGCTTGTTGGCGCCCACGCCTCCGGCCACCACCAACGTGTTGCAGTTGGCAGCATCCAGCGCGCGTTCGCATTTGATCGCCAACGTATCGACTACCGCGTCCTCGAATCCGCGAGCGATGTCGGCGCGGGTGGCCTCAGATTGGTCCGAATCCCGCCAGGCCAGCATCACCTGCGTCTTCAACCCGCTGAAACTGAAATCCAGCCCCGGCCGGTTGATCATGGGTCTTGAGAACTTGAATACGCCGGGTGTACCGGTTTCGGCCAACCGTGCCAGCTGCGGACCGCCCGGATACGGCAGGCCCATGAGTTTTGCGGTCTTGTCGAAGGCCTCGCCGGCGGCATCGTCCAGCGTTTCCCCAAGCAATCGATAACTGCCGATAGCATCCACCGCCACCAATTGGGTATGCCCACCAGAGACCAGCAACGCCACAAACGGCGCTTCAGGTGGATCGTCTTCCATCAACGGCGCCAGCAAATGGCCTTCCATGTGGTGCACGCCAATCGCCGGCAAATCCAGCGCCCACGCTAGTGAACGCGCCACGCCGGCGCCGACCAGTAGCGCCCCGACAAGGCCAGGCCCGGCGGTGTAAGCCACGCCATCCAGCTCATTCACCCCCAGTCCGGCCTCGGACAGGGTTTGCCGGATCAGGGGCAGCAGCTTGCGCACATGGTCGCGACTGGCCAATTCCGGCACTACGCCGCCATATTCGGCATGCAAGGCAATCTGGCTGTACAGCGCGTGCGCACGCAGGCCCGCCGCGCCGCCAATGGCGGTGTCGTAGACGGCGACGCCGGTTTCGTCGCAGGAAGACTCGACTCCAAGAACTTTCATGTGACTGCTCTCATAAGCGCCTACTCAGAGGGGTATCTTGCAACGGATCTTGGGGCGCTGCTATCATGCACGGCTCGCCCGCTCTGTCCGGGCAGATCCCAGAACAAGAGATTCCACGATGCCAAGCGTCAAAGTCCGCGAGAACGAACCTTTTGAATTTGCCCTGCGTCGCTTCAAGCGCACCTGCGAGAAAGCCGGCGTGTTGGCTGAAACCCGCAAGCGCGAGTTCTACGAGAAGCCGACCCAGGAGCGCAAGCGCAAGGCCGCAGCTGCGGTGAAGCGCCAGTCGCGCCGTACCTCGCGCGACGTCACCAAGCGCCAGCGCCTGTACTGAGCGCAGTTTGCTTGTGCTTGAAGCCGGCACGCGCGAGCGTAGCCGGCTTTTTGCGTTTCCAGTCCTTCAATGGACCTTGCCGGCATATCTGGCCCATTGCTATCCATCTGGATAGTCCCGCGAAACCCCACGAAACAATCCGGAGCACACGATGAGCCTCAAGGCCCGACTGACCGATGACATGAAGACCGCGATGAAGTCTGGCGAGAAGGATCGCCTTGGCGTGATTCGCTTGATGCTGGCCGGCATCAAACAAAAGGAAGTCGACGAGCGCATCGAGATGACCGATCCGCTGGTGTTGGCCGTCCTGGAAAAAATGGTCAAGCAGCGCAAGGATTCGATCACCCAGTTCGAAGCCGCCGCGCGCGAAGACCTCGCGGTCATCGAACGCTACGAGCTCGGCGTGATCGAGGCCTACCTGCCGGCCAAGCTCGACGAGGCCTCTATCGTCGCTGCGATCGACGCCGCCATGGCCGAGACGGGCGCCACCAGCGCGGCCGACATCGGCAAGCTGATGGGCGTACTCAAGCCTGCGCTGGCCGGCCAGGCCGACATGGGTCTGGTCTCGAAGCTGGTCAAGCAGAAGCTGGCCGGCTAAGCCGATGGCACAGGGCATGATGATCGCGACGCCGCAACCCGGTGTCGCGCTGCGCTTCGCCCAGGCGTCCGACGCGCCGCTGGTGCTGGCCTTTATTCGCGAACTTGCGGATTACGAACAACTGCCGCATGAAGTCCTGGCTGATACCGAGACCCTCGTCGAGACCCTGTTTGGCGAAACGCCTGCAGCAGAGGTGGTGATCGCCGAAGTCGAGGGCATGCCGGCCGCGTTCGCGCTGTTCTTCCACAATTACTCGACCTTCCTTGGACGTCGCGGGTTATATCTGGAAGACCTGTTCGTGCGTCCGGCGTATCGCGGCAAGGGAATCGGCCGGGTGTTGATGTCATTTCTGGCCAAGCTGTCGGTTGAACGCGACTGCGGGCGGTTCGAATGGTCGGTACTTGACTGGAACACACCTGCGATCGATTTCTACCGCAGCCTTGGCGCACGCGGCATGGACGAATGGACTGGCCAGCGACTGACTGGCCCGGCATTGCACGCGCTGGCCGAGCAGTTCGACAGCGCGATCCACTGACCTCGCCTCAATCGCTGCTGGTCGGCAATGCTGCGGGATGCTTGCTGCTCCGAGCTACACCGCCCTGGACCGACCTACACTAGGCCATGGCATCTAACCGACATCAGCACCCCGACCGCACGCCCTCGCTGGCTGAGGGACTCGATCCGACGCAGAAAGCGTCGATCACAGAAGCTGATGACGCGCCGCCACCTGCGGACGTCAACCAGATCGTACGCACCGCCAGCCGCGGCGGGGTGCTCATGGCGCTTCTGCGCCGTTTCATGGATGCCGATGTCATTACGCAGGCTGCAGCACTGGCGTTTTACGCCGCGCTCTCCTTAGCGCCGCTGATGTTGTTACTGCTCTGGTTCACGTCCAGTGTCGTCATTGCGCAAGACGCAGCGCTGCGGCAAATCCATCTACTGGTGGGTCCCGAAGCTGCCACCGTTGCGCAGACGGTGATTGATAATGCGCGCGCGCGACCAGACACCGGATCTCTTGCTGGCTGGTGGTCGATCGGCTTGTTACTGGTCGGCGCTACTGCCGTATTCGCCCAGTTGCAGGACGGGCTCAACCGCATTTTTCGCACCGACGCGACCGCGCTGGATAGTATCGGGCAATGGCTGCGCAAGCGCTTGTTCTCATTTGGCATCCTGCTGGCATTGGGCTTCCTGCTGGTGGTCTCGATGAGCGTGACGTCGTTACTGGAACTATTGTTCGCGCGCGTCTCGCTGGTGCAGCCGCTGTTGGCGACGCTGGCATCCCTGCTGGTGTATACCGCCGCATTCGCGTTCATGTTTCATTTCCTGCCAGACCGGCGCGTGCGCTGGCGCATGGCGATTAGCGGCGGGTTTTTGACCGCAGTACTGTTCGTGCTCGGCCGACTTGCAATTGCCTGGTACCTGGAGCGCGCACCAACAGGCTCTGCGTACGGCGTGATGGGCGCGCTGGTGCTGACGATGCTGTGGGTCTACTACGCCACCATCATCCTGTTCGCTGGCGCGGTCGTTACCGCCACCGTTGACGAGCGCCGCGGCGTTTTGTCCGCGCAGGCAGACTGACCTCGCGCATGGCCCGTATTCCTGACGCCTTCATAGACGACCTGCTTGCCCGCACCGACATCGTCGAGGTGATCAACGCGCGCGTTCCTTTGAAACGCCAGGGCAAGGAATACGCCTCGCGCTGTCCGTTCCACGACGAACGCTCGGCAAGCTTCACCGTCTCGCCGACCAAGCAGTTTTATCACTGCTTCGGCTGCGGCGCGCATGGCACCGCCATTAGTTTCGTGATGAATTACGACCGCCTGGAGTTCCTCGACGCAGTCGATGAACTGGCCAAGCACGTCGGCATGGAAATTCCGCGCGACACGCAGCAGCGCAATGCCGATCCCGACACTCGCGACATCTATTCGGTACTCGATGCGTCCGCTGGTTTTTTCCGTGCGCAACTGGCCAGCAGCGACAAGGCCCGCGCTTATGTCGAAGGCCGCAGCATCGACCCGAGCATCGTCGAACACTATTCAATCGGGTATGCACCGGACGGATTCTCGGCGCTGCGCGATGCACTCGGCACCGACCCGCGCCACATGCAGTTGCTCGAACGTGGCGGCATGTTTTCCAAGAACGACCGCGGCAATGTCTACGACAAGTTCCGCGACCGCCTGATGTTCCCGATCCACGACCGTCGCGGGCGGGTAATCGCCTTTGGCGGTCGCGTCATTGATCCCGAGAGTTCACCGAAATACCTCAACTCCCCGGAAACACCGCTGTTCCACAAGGGCCGCGAACTTTATGGCCTGTGGCAGGCAAAACAAGCCAACCCCAAGCTTGATCGACTGATCGTGGTCGAGGGCTACATGGACGTGGTCGCACTGGCGCAGTTCGGCGTGACGCAAGCAGTTGCGACACTGGGCACCGCAACCACGCCTGACCATGCCGAGCTGCTCTTCCGAAATGCGCCAGATGTGTATTTCTGCTTCGATGGCGACCGGGCTGGTCGCGCCGCTGCGTGGAAGGCGCTGGAATCGGTGTTGCCGCGCATGAAGGACGGCCGCCAAGGATTCTTCCTGTTCCTGCCCGATGGCGAGGATCCGGACTCGATCGTGCGCAAGGAAGGTTTGGAGGGTTTCGATGCGCGCCTGCGTGACGCGATGCCGCTATCGGAGTTTTTCTACAACTCACTATCCACTGACGTGAACCTGTCCAGCCTGGACGGCAAGGCGCGCTTGGCCGAACGCTGCAAGCCGCTGCTGGCACAAATTCCTGATGGCGCGTTCGGCGACCTGATGCAGCAACGCCTGACCGAACTGACCGGCGTCGGCGCACGCGGCAGTGCGCCGCAAACGCATGTGCCGGCACAGCGGGCGCACCGCGCCACGGTTACCAATACGCAAAAGCCAAGTCTGGTCCGCAGCGCCATCCTGCGCCTGCTGCACCAGCCAGCATTGGCGCTGGAACTGCAGCCGCCTTACCGGTTCGCGGCACTCCGCCAACCCGGTATCGAGCTGTTGTCGGAAATCATACTGCTGGTGCGCGAGAGGCCCGAGATCAGCACTGGCGCCCTGCTCGAACACTTCAGCGAGCGCGATGAAGCTCCCGCACTGCAGAAACTCGCCGCACAGACCTTGCCAGGCGAAGAAGCCGTGCAGCGCATCGAGTTTGTGGATGCGGTTGCGCAAATGAACAAGCAAGTATTGCAGCAACGCATTGATGAATTGCAGTCGAAATGGGCAGAAGCGGGCAAATCGTCTGCACTGAGTGCTCAGGAACATGAGGAATTGAAGCAGCTTCAGCAGGAAGTACGCCACATCGCCTGATTCACCCTGTGGTTCCCCGTCGTCAAGGCTCACGGAGGGATGGCGCGTGTGGTAGCGGCGATCCCCGTAACCGATTTCCCGCGCTAAGCTGCGCGTTCCGTCAGGCTTGGGGAAGCCCCGCATGTCGCACCACACCGTCCTTCGCACTGCACTCGTCCTTGCACTCGTCACCGCGCTGCCCGCCATTGCGCAATCTGAAGTAAAGCGCGCGGACGTCGTGCGCGAGATCGTTGGCAATCGCACCAGCGAAAACATCCCGGCGATCCCTGCGGCGCTTCTCGACCAGCTCAATCGTTACCAGAACACCCGCGGCGCTGGCGTGGCCGGATGGACCCGCGATGGGTGCTTGCTGATCAGCACGCGTTTCGCGGAAACCGCGCAGGTGCACCGCGTCTGCCAACCACTTGGCATGCGTGAGCAGCTCACGTTTTATCCGGAGCCCGTGGCTGGCATTACCCCGGCACAATCCAAAGCCCCGCAGGACGGCTTCGTATTTGCCAAAGACAAGGGCGGCGACGAATACGCCCAGCTGTACTGGTTCGATACGGCCAACCGCAGCACGACCCTGCTCACCGACGGCGGTCGCAGCCAGAACGGCGGCGCGACACTCAGCCATGACGGCGGCCTGCTGGCGTATAGCAGTACCGCGCGCAACGGCACCGACCGCGATGTCTGGGTGCGTGACACGCGCACCGGCAAGGCGCGCTTGCTGGTGGATGCCGGCGGCAGCTGGAGTGCAATGGATTTCTCGCCGGATGGCAAAGAGTTATTGGTGATGCGTTACGTGTCCGCCGCCGAATCGCATCCAGGCGTGGTCGACATGGCCACCGGCAAGCTCACGCTACTGCCTGTCGATGGCGGCAAAGCCGCATTCGGCGGTTTTGCCTTCTCACCCGATAGCAAGGCGGTCTACTACATTTCAGACGAACCATTGCTGGGCAAGAACGGAAAAAGTACGCCACAGGAATTCCAGAGCCTGCGCTTCCACGACCACGAAACCGGCAAGCTGGAAGTGTTGTCTGCGAATATTCCATGGGATGTCGAAGAGTTCTCGATTGCCCAAGATGGCCGCCACTTAGCCTTCGTCAGCAACGAAGACGGCATCAGCAAGTTGCACGTCCTAGACCTGCCTTCGCATCGTGAAATCAAACTCCCCGCGCTGCCGCTTGGCGTGATGGGCGGCTTGGCATTTTCCCCGGATGGCGGGCGACTGGCACTGACCCTCAACAGCGCAACGTCGCCCAACGACGTGCAAGTGATCGACCTCGTAAAATCCACCATGACACGCTGGACTGCCAGTGAAGTCGGCGGCTTGGATGCATCGAAATTCATCGCCCCGACATTGGTCCGATACCCGACCTTCGACAGGGTCGGCGGCGCGCAACGCACCATTCCCGCGTTCTTCTACAAATCTGCGACACCGGCCAAGAACGGCAAATTTCCGGTGGTGATCAATATCCACGGCGGACCGGAAGGCCAATCGTTCCCGAACTTCAATCCCACTGCGCAGTTTATGGCGAATGAACTTGGGGTGGCGATGCTGGTGCCCAACGTGCGCGGCTCATCGGGATACGGCAAGACGTATTTGTCACTGGACAATGCTGACAAGCGCGAAGACTCGGTCAAGGACATCGGCGCGCTGCTCGACTGGATTGCCACCCAGCCGGACCTTGATGCCAGCCGCGTCGGCGTGATCGGCGGCAGCTACGGCGGCTACATGGTGCTGGCATCGCTCACCCACTACAGCGAGCGCATCCGCGCCGGCGTGGACATCGTCGGCATCTCGCACTTCGGCACTTTCTTGAAGAACACCGAGAGCTACCGCCGCGACCTGCGCCGCGCCGAATACGGCGACGAACGTGACCCGGCGATGTCTGCGGTGTTCGAGCGCATCTCGCCGCTCAACAATGCGGCCAGGATCAAGTCACCGTTGTTTGTTGCACAGGGCCGCAATGATCCGCGCGTGCCTTGGACCGAGGCCGAGCAGATCGTGAAAGCAGTGCGCAGCAACGGCCAGCCGGTCTGGTATTTGCTTTACGCCGACGAAGGTCATGGCTTCCGCAAGAAGGCCAATACCGATTACTACAACGCCGCGACAATGTTGTTCTGGCAGCAGTACCTGCTCAACGACTAAACGGGCTTGCCGGCTTCGCGCGCAAGCAAAGCCTCTTTGCGCGCCACGCCCCAGCGATACCCCGAGATCCCGCCATCACTGCGCACCACGCGATGACAGGGAATTGCGATAGCCAGCGCGTTCGCGGCGCAGGCACCGGCGACCGCACGCACTGAGCGTGGCGAGCCAATAGCCTCCGCAATCTGCGAGTAGCTGGCAGTCTGGCCAGCAGGTATTTTCCGAAGGGCCTGCCACACGCGTTGCTGGAATGCAGTGCCGCGCACGTCCAGCGGCAAGTCGATGCCGAGGTTCGGCGCTTCGATGAGGCCCACCACTTTTGCGACCAGCTGTTCGAACGCAGCATCGCCCCCGATCAATTCCGCGCGCGGAAAGCGATCCTGCAGTTCGCGCAGCAACAGTGCCGGATCATCGCCCAGCGAGATCGCGCAAACGCCTTTTTCGCTGCGTGCGACCAGGATCGTGCCCAGTGAGCATTGCGCCAACGCGAACATGATCCGTGCATCCGCGCCACCGGCGCGGTACTGGCGTGGCTGCATGCCGAGCACCGCATCGGCTTGTTCGTAGAAGCGACTACTCGCGTTGTAGCCAGCATCGAAAATCGCATCGGTCACGCTGCCGTTTCCGGTCGCCAACCGCGCACGCACTGCATTCGCGCGATGCGCATCGGCGTACGCCTTTGGGGTCAATCCTGTAATGGCCTTGAATACGCGGTGGAAGTGATGCGGACTAAGTCCTGCCTGGTCCGCGAGGTCATCCAGCGATAGTGCGTGCTCCGCAGAATCAATTCGCCTGCAAGCTTCCGCCACAAGCACGGCATGCCGTTGCGGATTTACATGGGCGGCAGGCGTTTTATCGGAGCTCATTGAAGGAATCACCATGTGACCTGACCCCACTCTAGCGAAGCGTGTTGCTACCCACACTCCGAATCTTGCGATGAAACGTGCGACTCAATTGACAACGCAGCTTCATTTCACTTTTCGGAATGTCAGGTTGATACGCCGGGCACCCAGCAACGCATGCATGCCGTCCTTCACCGGCAACACGCCGTGGAAGCGCATGCGATCCACGCCACCCCAGACCACGACATCGCCATGCGCAAGCGGCACCCGCACCGTCTTGTCATTACGTGCGAATCCGCCAAACAGGAACGTCGCCGGCAAACCCAGTGACACAGACACGATAGGCGCGACGTGGTCGTCTTCATCGCGATCTTGATGCAGGGTCAGCCGCGTGCCCGAGGTGTAGCGGTTGACCAGGCATGCATCCGGCACATAGCCGAGAAAGCCGGCTGCATCCGCGGCATCGGCGGCCAGTTGCAGGAATGTTGCGGACATCGGCGGCCATGGCTGCCCGCTGTCGGGGTCGCACGGATCGTAGCGATAGCCGCGACGGTCGCTACACCAGCCGAACGGACCGCAATTGGTCATCGCCACCGACATCGTATGACCACCTGGCGTTATCAGATGACGAAACGGCGCGGCGCGCTGAATACGTTCGATGTCAGTCATTAACGCGTCAATCATAGGCAACGCGAACCCATGCAACACAAACGCCTGCGGACCAAGCGTCGTGCATGTTCCGTGCGACTGCGCTGCGAACAGGTCGTTCAAGCCAAGCTACTCACGCTGAAGGCAAGAACCCCACGCCAAACCCCGGCTGCAGGTATGGCAAGAGCCAGTGATCGACCAGCATGAATCCGAACAACGCCATGAGATAGACGATCGAATACTTGAAGGTACGCATCGCGAAGAACTCATCCGGCGGATCCAGCAACTTCCACGCATACCAGAGGAAGCCCGCGCCCAGCACCAGCGCGCCAAACAGGTAGAAGAGCCCGCTCATCCGCGTCACCCAGGGCAACACCGTGGCCACCACCAGCAGCACCGTATACAGGAGGATCTGCCAGCGGGTGTAATGAACGCCATGGGTCACCGGCAGCATCGGCACCAGTGCGCGCGCGTAATCGGCGCGACGGAAGATTGCCAAAGCCCAGAAGTGCGGTGGCGTCCACACGAAGATGATCAGTACCAGCAGTAATGCATGCGCCCAATCCCACGGGCCCTGCATGTTGGTGACAGCGGCCCACCCAAGCAGCGGCGGCGCGGCACCGGCAATCCCGCCAATCACGATGTTCTGTGGCGTCGCACGCTTCAGGAACTTCGTGTAGACCACCGCATAGCCGATCAGCGAGGCGAACGTCAGCCAGGCGGTGATCTGGTTGACCCAAATCACCAGAATCAGCATTGAAGCAAGCCCGAGCACCACGGCAAACACCAGCGCCTGTCGCACCGTCAGGGTGCCGGCGACCAGCGGGCGCCAAGAGGTGCGCGCCATGTTCGCATCGATGCGCGCGTCGAGGATCTGGTTGATCGCGGCCGCACTGGCAGCCGCCAGCCAGATGCCGAGCGTGCCAAGCACGGATTCGCGCAGCGGTGGCAGTCCCGGCACCGCCAGGAACATGCCGATCACCGCGGTGAACACGATCAACGCAACCACACGCGGCTTGGTCAGGCTCCAATACTGGCGGATCACGCTTGGATTTGGATGAGTGTTAGCGCTGGCCATGGCGTCAGCCCGGTGTCCGAATGCGCGCCAGCAAGGTCACCAGCACGAACAGCAGTGCGGTCGCACCGGCGTTATGCGCCACCGCCACGTGCAGGGGCAGCGAAAGCATCACGTTGGCGATGCCAAGGCCGATCTGTGTGAGCAGTAGCGCAAGTAGCAAGCCACCCCAACCGCGCAGGCCAGGATTGCGCAGCATGCGCAGGGACACCGCCAGCAAATGACCGAATACCAGCAACGCCATGAACCGATGTGCTTGCTGGATCGCGATGCGCGCCGCGTTGTCGAGCACACCGCCTTCGTAATCCACCCCGATTCCGCGCCACAGCACGAAGCCTTCGCGGAAATCTGGCACAGGCCACCACGCACCCGCACATTTTGGATATTCCGGACCACAAGCCAATGCGGCGTAATTGGCGCTGGTCCAACCGCCGAGCGCAATCTGGATCGCGAGCAGGACGATGCCGATAATCAGCAAGATGCGAAGCTTGGGCGCATCGGCGATCCGGATGGGGAGGTTGGTGGCACGCCACGCCATCCAGGTCAGCAAGGAGAACGTCAGCAGGCCGCCCATCAAGTGCGCCATCACCACGATAGGCTTCAGCAGCCAGGTCACCGTCCACATGCCAAGCAGTGCCTGGAAGATGATGACTGCCAATGTAAGCGTGCTGGTACGGGATAGATCCGTGTTCGACCAGCGCAGCACGCCGACCAGCAGTAACAGTTCAGCGCCAATGGCCAGCCCGGATGCCGCGACATGCATCCCGCGCATGTACAACGGAATGGCCATCGCCACCGCCGCCGATGCGCCGATCACATGCAGCCAGCCTTGCGGCCGCTTGCGCGTCGCCAGCAACGCCAGCGCAAGCACCAGCACGCCCAGCGAGCCAGCGATCATGCGATGGAACTGCTCGCGCCAGGCCTTGCTAGGATCAACTGGCCGGATCGCAGTCGCGGCATGGTCTGCCACTTGTGCCGCATCGGTCGGCCACGCTGCCTTGCCGTAGCAGGTCGGCCAGTCCGGGCAGCTCAGGCCGGCATTGGACAGGCGCACGTACGCGCCAAACACGATGACGCAAGCCGCCAGTGCAACTGCCAGCCAGGCGATGCGGTGGAAGTGCCGGTAGACCGACGGACGCGCAACAGTATTTGGGGTCATGCCACTCATCGCTATCAATTCACCTTCAACAGCCGCGCCAAATCCGTGCGCAGGTCGCCCGGATCAAACCCGGGAGCGTAGCGCAAGACCACGAAGCCATTCGGATCTACCAGCCACGCCGCATCACCAGTCGCTAGGCCAGCTGCACCCTTCCCGCGTGACAGGGTGCCTGGCAGCACTGCATCGGCACGCAGGACGCGCACCTCACGCGGCAGAGCGACGCCAGCCGGTGGTGCTCCAACCCACAGCACATGCACGCGGTCTGCGTCCTTGCCCATTAACCGCCACACGGTATCGACCTGATGCAACAGCTCGCCGCACTCGACGCGTCGACTGCCTCCGCATGCATCCGGCGCGACCACGATCCGCCAGATGCGTGGCTCGTCACCCCAACGATAGGCGCCGCCATCGGACAGGGTCGGCGTGTGCCCACGCAGGTCGCCGTAAGGTTCGAGCATTTCGCCCTTGTTCCTGCTGCCCTCTGGCCGCCAGCCGGAAAACCGCAGTAGCCCGGCGATCAACATACCGCCAAAGAACAGCACGAAAAGTGCGATCAACATGCCGCGATTATGACGAATAGCCCTGCCTGGTTCCTGCCCCAACGTCATTTCGACTTCCTTGCTTTCAGCGTCAGCACGACGGTAACCACCAGCACGGTCAAGGCCAGTGCGAACCATTGCACGGCATAACCCAGGTGGCGTGCAGGTGTCAGTGTATTCGGCAGGATCACCAGGTCACGCACCCCGGGCACCAGCATCACCCCGGCATCGCCCTTGTTCCGCGCGGGATCCAGCCGCAGCACGCGTGGCGCGATGCCAGCGGAAAGTTTGAACGCGCCGGCAACCGTGGCGGCATCGATCCGCGTCGCCAACCAGCGACCCGAGCCGGACGCGGCCATCGCATCGCCATGCGCCAACCCACTGGAAGGCGGTGGCGCAAGCAGTCCACGCACCTGCTGAGCACTACCGGCCGGGCAGCCAAATACCGGCAAGTCGCGCTTGCCGTCCAAGGGCCACCAGCCGGCATCGAGCAGCAGTGCCTGCACGCCATCATCCGGTAGCAGCACGCAATACATGCGTACGCCCGGCTTGCCGTCCTGTATCTGGTTATCCAACCACAACGTCGCGTTGACCAGCGCACCGCCGCCCGTCGCCCAATCGTATTCCTGCGCGCGCGCGGGATCGGACGCCAACAGCAGGGGTTTGGCGGACTGTGGCAGGAGCGCTTGATCGGCGGCGTCCAGCTTGACCTGCTTCTCATTCATGCGATCCAGCTGCCAGAAGCCCAGCCAGGTGAATGCAGCAGCCACGGCCAGTGCCAGCAGCCAGCCGAACACCATCCCGTAGCGTCGATGCCGCATCGCGCTGCTCATGCCTGCAGCTGCCATAATGCGCACACGTCACGCCGGGTCCGCATCGCGGAAATACCCATGAACGATTCGCTCAAAACCCTGCTCATCGTCGCTGTCCTGATCCTCATTCTGTGGAATCTCGGCGCCGGCCTGTATTACATGCTGGTCGACAAAGGGCAGACCAAGCGCACGGTCAACTCACTGACCAAACGTATTGCGCTATCGGTGGCACTGATCCTGTTCGTGGCACTGGCCATCTGGATGGGCTGGATCACCCCGCATGGTGTCGGCAGTAATCCCGGCTGACGCATATCTTTTTCGTTCAGACGCGAAGGCCGGCCTTGCCGGCTTTTTGCATTTCAGCCTGTAACAAAACGCCGTGTCCGCTAGCAGATTCGGCAATCTGGGCGATGCGCTGGCTAGGCGCAGCAAGCGCGCAAAGCGGAGTTGACTGACGCGTCAATGAGCATTTGCGCGCGCCGCTGCAACAACGCCAGCGCGAGTCCAGGAAGCCGAATCAGAGGACGTAGACGAAGAGGAAGAGACCCAACCACACCACGTCCACGAAATGCCAATACCAGGCCACAGCTTCGAACGCGAAATGATTGTCCTTGGTGAAGTGTCCGCGCGCACAGCGCAGCCACATGACCAACAGCATGAAGGTACCCAGTGTCACGTGCGCGCCATGGAAGCCCGTCAACATGAAAAAGGTCGAGCCATAGATGCCTGAGCCCATGGTCAAGTTGAGCTCGCCGTATGCGTGCGCATATTCCTCAACCTGGAAATAGAGGAACGTGCAGCCCAACAGAACGGTCAGGCCGAGGAACAGCATCAACACCCGGCGCTTGCCCTCTTTCAATGCATGGTGGGCAATCGTCACGGTGATGCCGGACGTCAACAGGATCAACGTGTTGAGTAGTGGCAGGCCCCACGCTGGGATGGTCTGGTATTGGCCACCGACTGCACCTGGACCATTGCTTGGCCAACCGCCGGTAAAGTCGGCCCACAGCACGCTGTGGGTGGCCCCGCCGTCGCCGGAGCCACTGAGCCACGGCAACGCGAACTGGCGCGCATAGAACAGAGCGCCGAAGAACGCGGCGAAGAACATGACTTCGGAAAAGATGAACCAGACCATGCCCATCCGGAACGAGCCGTCAACCTGCTTGTTGTAAAGGCCGGCCACCGATTCACGGATCACGTCGCCAAACCACTTGAACAAGATCGCCAACAAGCCCGCGATGCCGATGAAAAACACCGTCCGGCCCCAGCTGACTTCGTTCAACCAACTGGCAAAGCCCAGCATGGACACGAACAGCGCAACCGAGGCGAATACTGGCCAGCGGCTGCCATGCGGCACGTAGTAGACGTTGGCGTCGATTCCGTTGGTGTCGACGTTATCGGCGTGGGCATTGGCCATTATGATTTTCCGGTGATTCGATGTCTGGGATGGAGCAGGTTTGATCTAGCGTATTGGATCAGGGTGCGGCGCGAGCCACGTCGGCTTGGGCCTGGCCCGCATTGAGTGCCGCAGTTTGGGCGTCATTCTTGTAAAACGTATACGACAAGGTAATGGTCTTCACCCCGGTCGGCAGGTCCGGGTCCACGATGAAGCGCACCGGCATGTCACGCGACTCTCCGGCCTGGAGGGTCTGGGCGGTAAAGCAGAAGCATTCAGTCTTGCTGAAATATCCGGATGCGCGGGCCGGAGCGACCGACGGCACTGCATTGCCAACGATCGCGCGGTCACCTTGGTTGCTGGCGAAATACAACGCTTCGTACTGGCGTCCCGGCTGAACCCGCATCGTGGTTTGCTCGGGCTTGAAATGCCAAGGCAACTTGGAATTGACACCACCGTCAAATTGCACGGTGATCCAGCGTTCCTGTTTGGCTGCGGCATCTGCTCGCGCTTGGACGGGACCTTGTTCCAAGCGCACCCCAAAGACCTTTTCGCAGGCAATCCGGTACAGCGGCACCAACGCGAACGCGAACCCGAACGCGGCCAAGGCCACGCCCAGCATCTTGCCTATGCCCAAGGTCTTGGATGTACTCATTTGCCCAACGCCGCCATCAAAATGAAGCCCACGTACGTGGCAACCGCAATACCCGCCAGTAACCACGCCGTGCGCCGTGCACCCTTGCGACCGCGCTCAACCTGAGCCGCAGATGGATTGTCGTTGCGAATGTCCGTCACGAGGCCCTCCAGTCAGTGAGTGATGTCGCCGTGCGCGAGGTCGCCTTCGCGAATGATCGGCGGCGTGGTGAAGGTGTGGTGCGGGGCCGGCGATGGCACGGTCCATTCCAGCCCACGTGCGCCTTCCCATGCCCGCGCCTCTGCCTTCGGCCCGTGCTTGAGCGACCAGTACAGGATGGCGAACATGAGGAACGGCGTGGCAAACATGCCGAACGCACCGATCGAGCTGACCATGTTCCAATCCGCGAACACCACGTTGTAATCAGGGATGCGGCGCGGCATGCCGGCCAGGCCCAGGAAGTGCTGCGGGAAGAACAGCAGGTTGACGAACACCACGCTCCACCAGAAGTGGACCTTCGCCCAGAACTGGCTGTACATGCGCCCCGTCCACTTCGGCCACCAGTAGTAGACGCCTGCAATGATCGAGAACAATGCCCCGGTCACCAGCACGTAATGGAAATGGGCCACCACGAAGTAGGTGTCGTGGTACTGGAAGTCAGCGGGCACGATCGCCAACATCAATCCGGAAAAGCCACCAATGGTGAACAGGATCACGAACGCAATCGACCACAACATCGGCGCTTCGAAGGTCATCGAACCGCCCCACATCGTGCTGACCCAGTTGAACACCTTCACACCGGTTGGGACCGAGATCAGCATCGTCGCGAACATGAAGTAAAGCTCGCCACCCAGCGGCATGCCCACGGTGAACATGTGGTGGGCCCACACGATGAAGCTGAGGAAGGCAATTGCCGCAGTCGCGTACACCATGGCCTGATAACCGAACAGTGGCTTTCGGCTGAAGGTCGGCAGGATCTCGCTGGTGATGCCGAATGCCGGCAAGATCATGATGTAGACCTCGGGATGCCCGAAGAACCAGAAAATGTGCTGGTACATCACCGGATCACCACCACCGGCGGCATTGAAGAAGCTGGTGGCGAAGTATTTGTCGGTCAGCAACATCGTCACTGCACCTGCCAGCACCGGCATCACCGCGATCAGCAGGAATGCTGTGATCAGCCAGGTCCAACAGAAGATCGGCATCTTCAGCAGGTCAACGCCAGGCGCACGCATGTTGAGGATGGTGGCGATGATGTTGATCGCGCCCATGATCGAGCTGATGCCCATCATGTGGATGGCGAAGATCACGAAAGCCAGGTTGTTGCCACCCTGCAGCGACAGCGGCGGGTACAGCGTCCAGCCACCAGCAGGTGCGCCACCGTCCATGAACAACGTGGACAGCAGCAGCGCGAAGGCGAACGGCATGATCCAGAACGACCAGTTGTTCATGCGCGGCAACGCCATGTCCGGCGCTCCGATCTGTAGCGGCACCATCCAGTTGGCGAGGCCGACGAATGCCGGCATCACCCCGCCGAAAATCATCACCAACGCGTGCAGCGTCGTCATCTGGTTGAAGAACATCGGATCGACGTACTGCAAGCCCGGTTGCATCAACTCAGAACGGATGACCACCGAGAACGCGGCACCCACGATGAACATGATGAAACTGAACACCAGATAGAGCGTACCGATGTCCTTGTGGTTCGTGGAGAAGAACCAGCGGTCAATGAAGCCCTGCTTGTGCGCGTGGGCGTCGTGGGCATCGTGGGGCGCGGCATAAGCCATGGCTTGAACCTCAGTAATCTGTGCTTGGATCAACCAGCAGCCGCGGCGTTAGCCGTGGCCTGCTCGGTCTGCGGGGCGGCAAGTGCCGGGGCGGATACGTCAGCAGCCGGGGCCGCTTCTAGCGGAGCGGCGACAGGCGCAGCTTCCGCGGCCGGTGCCGGGGCGCGCTTCGCCTGCTCTTCAGCCAACCAGGTCTTGAACTCGGCCTTGCTCACGGCATTGACCACGATCGGCATGAAACCGTGATCCTTGCCGCACAACTCCGCACACTGGCCGCGGTAGGTGCCGGGGGTATCGATGTCGGCCCAAGCTTCGTTCACGATGCCTGGGATCGCATCCTGCTTCCAGCCCAGCGCAGGCACCCACCAGGCGTGGATCACGTCGTCGGCAGTGATCACGAATCTGATCTTGGTATCAACCGGCAGCACCAGCGCGTTGTCGACCTCAAGCAGGTAGTGCGGCAAATTGGCCGTGCGCGCGTCAACGCCGCTCTGGCGGACTTCGTCGTGCTTGCGGTCCAAGCGACTGGTGAACTCGACGTCGTGGCCCATGTACTCGTACTTCCACATCCACTGGTAACCGGTGACCTTGACGGTGATCTCGGCATCCCGCGTGTCATACATGTTCATCAGGCCCTTCGTGGCCGGGATGCACAAGCCGATCAGGATCAGGACCGGAACCGTGGTCCAGATGAGTTCCGCGGTCATGTTGTGGGTGAATTGCGCAGGAACTGCACCCTTCGACTTGCGGAACTTGAAGATTGCGTAGGCCATCGCACCGAACACGACCAGGCCAATGATCACGCATGCCCACAAAACATACATGTGCGCGTCGTAGGCGGCATGCGACAGCGGCGTTACCCCTCGGCCCATGTTGAGCTGCCAGCGGTGCGGGTCAGCGGGCCCTTGCAGGGCTTGCTGCGCCTGCGCCAGCGTCGGCAAAACCAACGTGGCTGCCATCGCCACCTGCTTGGCCCATTTTTTGATACGACCGGGTGTCATCACATCGAGCCCCACTGCCTTGAATACTGAGTCTGCAGGCCTGCGCGCGTCGTGCCGCAAACCCCGCCATTGTCTTGTCTGGTGTCTTGTTTGGCCTTGCCACAAGCATGCCCCCACGGCCTTCGAACAGGCAAACGGCCAGGGGCATCCATGAAATGGTAGCTGCGGGGCCCGATTGCGGCAACCTGCACGCGTGCCAGCCGTGATCGAGCGCACTACACTACGCGCCTCCAATGGCAGTCCGCAGGCGCGATGAGCACTGATCCGAACGTTAATTTGCCAGTCGCGCCGATCCTTTCACCGGAGCTGCCTGCGCTACCAAGGGCGCCGCGTGCGGCGATTACCGCAGGCTGGAGCCGTGACGAAAGCGCCCATGTGCGCGAGTTGCTGGTCCAAGCCGCTCTGCCCGAGACCGAACGTGACGCCGCCCAGGCCACTGCCGCAGACCTGGTCCATCGCGTTCGCGCGCGCGCCAAGGCCCAAGGCGCGGTCGAGGCCTTCATGCGCCAGTACGACCTAGGCAGCGAGGAAGGGGTATTGCTGATGTGCGTGGCCGAAGCCCTGCTGCGCATCCCTGATCCGACCACCGCGGATGCACTGATCCGCGACAAACTGGGCGATGCCAACTGGAAGCGCCACGTGGGCCAGTCGGACTCGGTCCTGGTCAACGCGTCTACATGGGGCTTGATGCTGACGGGCACCCTGGTCGACCTTGCGGACGACACCAAGCGCGACGTGCATGGCGCATTCCAGCGCTTGATCGGCCGCGCGGGTGAACCCGTCATCCGGCTGGCAGTGCGCCAGGCGATGAAGATCATGGGGCATCAATTCGTGCTGGGCCGCACGATTGCCGAAGCGCTCGCGCGTGCACGCAAGGGTGACGGCAGCGCTTATCGCTATTCGTTCGACATGCTCGGCGAAGGCGCGGTGACCACCGTCGACGCGCTGCGCTACCAAGAGGCCTACCGCGCCGCGATCCATGCGATCGGCCGCAGCGGGCCTGGCGGCTCATTCGTCACTACCGACGTATTCGCCGCGCCCAGCATTTCCGTGAAATTGTCGGCGCTGCACCCGCGCTACGAACACACCAAGCATGCGCGAATCATGGCGGAACTCGCCCCGCGCGTCCTCGAGCTGGCGCAATTGGCCAAGCAGTACGGGATCGGCTTCACCATCGATGCCGAGGAAACCGAACGCCTGGAATTGTCGCTGGACCTCATCGAGGCGACGATTTCCGATGCTTCGCTGGATGGCTGGAACGGCTACGGACTTGCGGTACAGGCCTATCAGAAACGCGCGCCGCAAGTGATCGACTACCTCGCCGACCTTGCCCAACGGATCGGTCGGCGCATCCCTGTGCGCCTGGTCAAAGGCGCGTACTGGGATGCCGAAATCAAGCGTGCGCAGGTTGATGGCCAAGCCGGCTACCCCCTGTTTACACGCAAGCAGAACACCGATGTGTCCTACCTGGCGAATGCGCGCCGAATGCTCGATGCTGGCGATGCGATCTACCCGATGTTCGCCACCCATAACGCGCAGACGATCGCCACTGTCCACCGGATGGCACGCAGCATCCGTGGCATCAGGGACTTCGAGTTCCAGAAGCTGCACGGCATGGGTGATGACCTGTATGCCGAAGTCATCCCTGTCGATCGCCTCGATGTTCCTTGCCGCGTGTACGCCCCAGTCGGCAGCCACGAAGACCTGCTGCCCTATCTGGTCCGCCGGCTGCTGGAAAACGGTGCGAATTCAAGCTTCGTCAACCGCATCACCGACGAGAACGTGGCGATCGACGACCTGATCCGTGATCCGGTCCAGGCCGTGGCCACGTTCAATCCCATCCCGCACCCCCGCATCCCGCTGCCCATCAATCTGTACCGCAGCCAAGGCAAGGACCGAGACAATTCCATGGGCATCAACCTCGCCAACGACGACCAGCTGCGCGAGCTCGCAGCCAACCTCAACAATGCCGGTGCCGGCAGCTGGACCTCGGCACCGCTAGTCCCTGGGGCAACATCCACTGGCGAACAATTGGCAGTCACCAATCCTGCAGACCGGCGCGAGGTCGTCGGTCATTGGCAGGCCGCAGACAGCGCCACGGTCGAACGTGCGTTGGCCAATGCAGTCGCAGCGCAGCCAGCATGGAATGCGACCCCCGCCAGCAGTCGCGCAGCGATCCTGGAGCAGGCCGCCGACCTGCTCGAAGCGCGCATGCCCACCTACATGGCGATGTGCACCAAGGAGGCCGGCAAAACGCTGGCCGACGGCATCGCCGAGGTGCGCGAAGCGGTGGATTTCCTGCGCTACTACGCCCTGCAGGCACGCGAGCATTTTGTGCCGATGACGCTGCCCGGGCCTACTGGAGAAACGAACTCCCTGCAATTGGCCGGGCGTGGTGTCTTTGTGTGCATCAGCCCATGGAACTTCCCGTTGGCAATCTTCATTGGCCAAGTTGCGGTAGCACTCGCCGCCGGCAATAGCGTCATCGCGAAGCCTGCGGAGCAAACCAGCCTGATGGGCTACGCAGCAGTCAAGCTGATGCACGAAGCGGGCATCCCGACGGACGTGCTGCAGTTCGTTCCAGGCAACGGCGCTACCGTCGGCGCGGCACTGACCGCGGACCCGCGCGTGGTCGGCGTGGTGTTCACCGGCTCCAACGCGACCGCACTGGCGATCAACCGCTCGCTGGCCTCGCGTGATGGCGCGATCGGTACGCTGATCGCAGAGACTGGCGGCCAGAACGCGATGATCGCGGATTCCTCCTCTCTACCCGAACAGGTTGTCAAGGACGTGATGGGCTCCGCATTTACCTCAGCCGGGCAGCGATGCTCAGCGGCGCGCGTGTTGCTGGTCCAAGACGACATCGCCGACAAGGTCATCGACATGCTGACCGGCGCGATGGCAGAACTGTCCGTTGGTGATCCTGGCCTGCCTTCCACCGACGTCGGCCCGGTCATCGACAACGATGCGCTACGCATGCTCGACGCACATGCCGAGCGCATGGCTTCCGAGGCACGACTGATCGCGATGACCCCGCTCGGTCCCGAGACCAACCACGGCACGTTTTTCGCCCCACGTGCCTGGGAACTGCAATCGCTCACCCAATTGAATCGGGAAAATTTTGGCCCTGCCCTTCACGTGATCCGCTGGAAGGCTGATGCGCTGGACGCCGTGATCGACGCTATCAATAGCACCGGCTACGGCCTGACCCTTGGCATCCACTCCCGCATCGACGCCACCATCGAGCGAATCGTCAGCCGTGCCAGGGTCGGCAACATCTACGTCAACCGCAACCAGATTGGCGCGGTCGTCGGGGTCCAGCCATTTGGTGGCCAAGGACTGTCCGGCACCGGGCCCAAGGCAGGTGGCCCGCACTATCTGCCGCGTTTCGCGACGGAAAAGACGGTCACCATCAACACGACCGCTGCAGGCGGGAATGCTTCGCTGCTGACCTTGGGCGATTGATCCACGCCAGATTGACCACGACAGGTTGATCCGGACAAGGATTACGAAACAAGCCGCATGCAAAAAGCCCCGCCGAAGCGGGGCTTTTTGTTGTTGCGTATCGCGTATTGCCTTAGATCAGAACTTGTAGCTACCACCGATCGAAAACAGGTTGGCGCTGCCATCGAAGGAACCCGCCAAGCGCGAACCGCTCGACGACATGATGTTCACCGTTGGCGTGTCGATCGTGATCTTCTGGTATGCGGCATCGATGGAGATGTGCTCGCTGGCATGCCAGCTGAAACCAACCGAATACAACATGCGGTCGTTGTCGGGCAGGCGTGGCGTACGGTCAATGTTGTTGGTCGGGGACTCATCGGACGCGATGCCGCCGCGAAGGGTGAAGGCATCACTGAGGTCGTACTCCATGCCAACGCTGTAGAACATCGTGCTCTTCCAGTTGAACGGTTCGGCGCTGTCGGGCTGGTACGGGTTCGCGAAGTCGATCACGACCGATGGCAGCGACGTCCAGCCAGTGCGCTGGATGTCCCCGTAGAAGCGTAGTCCCGCATTGGCGTTGTACTGCATGCTGATGGTGTCGATGCTGGGCGTGGTCAGCTTGGCATTGCCGCCAGTGTCGGAAAAACCGTTGCCCAGCACCAGCAACTGCGGGACCAAGGCATACCGTGGATCGTTGGTAGGTAGCTGCGCATAGGCCGCTGCAATCGCCTTGAAGCCCGGCTGCGCGCCTGCAAATGCGGCCGGAACAACGAAGTCGGCCTTGCCGCGAATGTCGTGATCGACTTCCGAACGATGCGAATAGCCGATGCTGAATTGATCATTCGGTGTGAACTGGAAACCTGCAACCCAACCGGTGCCGTTGTCGGCGCCATTGATCGACACCGAGCCATCGGTCACGGGATTGCCGATTGCACCACCCGGAACCCCGGCGGACGCCAGCAAGCGGCCAAAATCGATACCGTTGGCCAAGGTCACTTCAGCACGCTGATAAATGAAGCCCACACCAAGCGAGAGCGTCGGGGTGACTTCGTAAGCCGCTGACAACGTCAGCGCCGGCACCTTCACGTCGGACGTCGTGGCGTTGTAGCGGCCCACCCATGTCGGCTCATATTCCGTCGACAGGCCAAATGGGGCACTGATGCTGGCACCCAAGGTCAGGCGCTCCAGGCTGCCACTCAGCGGTATCACCACGGCCATTGCAGGTACCAAGGTCGGGGCACCGGGATCGCCGCCATTGCCACCACCGATCGGCACGCATACGGTCGCGCTGACCGGAGTGCAAGAGCTGCCAGTGAACTTGGCGCTGAGGTCAATCACGGTCAGGTCCGACTGCACCGTCAACGTGTCGAACTGGGACATTGCAGCAGGGTTGTTGGACACCACGGCGGCATCCTTGGCAACTGCGCTACCGGCACCAGCGCGTCCAAGCGCCTTGGCGCTGTTCTCGCGGAGCTGGAAGCCGGAGGCGCTGGCTTGGCTAGCTGCCAGCATGCCGAGGATGGCAACCGCAAGCGCGGTCACGCGAAAACTGCAGGAATTGGTCTTCATTGGATCATCTCCGGGAACTCTGAACTGGGGGAGGGATAGTGGTTATTTTGTTTAGGGTCGTTCTGGATGGCGTTGCCTGGATGGATCATGCGCCACATGCACCCACACACTGCCCGATGCAGCGCACGGGCATAGCCTCAGGCAGCCCTGCCTGACATACGTTGCCGTATGTAATATAGCGCGTTGTTTAACCAGCGGCTAACAATTCACCATGTCCAGCCTGAAGGTAAAGTGAGCGAATGTTCGTCGGCATCGACAACCGCAAGATAACCACGTTCCGCTGGGCGACACCGCTGTTGTTCGCTGCGCTCTGGCTAGCCTATGTGCTGGCAGCGATGCGCGCGCCGGCATTGCGCGAAGGTACGCCGATGGCTTGGGGTGTGCTGTCCGGTGGATTGGACACGGTCGATGCATGGAGCCAAGCCATCGCGGATGGCAGCGTGCTACGCCTGTTCTCGGCGTTGTTCCTGCATGCCGACTGGATTCACCTGCTCGGCAACCTGGTGTTCCTGTTGATCTTCGGCCTGCCCGCTGAGCGGGTCATGGGTGGCTGGCGCTTCTTGCTACTGTTCCTGGTCGGTGGCGCTGCGGCCAACTTGGCGGCAGTGCTAGCCATCGACGCTCCTGACCGCGTCATCATCGGTGCCAGCGGCGCTGTGTCGGCAGTGATTGGCGCCTATTTAGCGCTGTTTCCCGGTGCGAAGTTAGGCGTGGTGCTGCCGCTGGGGCTGTTTCTCGAATTCGTGCGAGTGCCGGCTTCACTGCTGATCGGGCTGTGGGCCCTGCTGCAGGTAGTGTTCGCTTACAGCGGCCCGGCATTCGGCGCGGTGGCATGGCCGGCGCATATCGCCGGCTTCCTGTTCGGCATCGTGTTTGCCCTGTTGACACGCGCAGCGATTGCGCGCCGCCTGCGCCACCGTCGCGGCTACTGAACCTTCGCTTTCGCGCCCGCCTTCGGTTCCACCTTCGCAGGTGACGGCGGACCGACGGCCACGCGAGCGAGCTTCTTCAGTTCAGCCAATGCGGCGGTAATCGGCGCCTGCCCGGGCAGGACATCACCGGCGTTGTCGCCCTCGAATACCTCTGCTTCGCCCCGCAAGTGGCCTGGCAGTGCAGCTTCGCTGACAGGACGCGAGGATTTGCCGCCACCTTCAGGCTTGAGCACGATGTCGGGGACGATGCCCAGCGCCTGGATCGAGTGTCCGCTTGGCGTGTAATAGCGGGCCGTAGTGAGCTTGACCGAGTCGCCATTATCCAGAGGCAGCAAGGTTTGCACCGAGCCCTTGCCGAAGGTGCGGCTACCGACCACAGTCGCACGCTTGTTGTCGTGCAGTGCTCCTGCAAGGACCTCTGCAGCGCTGGCGGAGCCGGCATCGACCAGCAACACGATCGGGGCCCCGTTCAAACGGTCACCCGGGGTCGCGTCGAACCGGCTGTTGCCGATCGCCTCGCGGCCACGCGTACTGACGATGCCACCGGCATCCAGCAACTCATCGGCAATCTGCACCGCGCCCACCAACAAGCCGCCGGGATTGCTGCGCATGTCGATCAGCAAGCCGCGCAATGGACCTGGCTTTTGCAAAGTGTCGATTGCGCGCACGAAATCCGCCGCGGTCGCCGCCTGGAAACTGCTCAGTCGTACATAACCGAAGCCGGGTTCGAGCATCTTGGAACGTACGCTGCTGGTGCGGATGGTTTCACGCACCAGCGGCACGTCGAACGGCTTGGGCGTGCCTGCGCGCACTACGCCAAGCAGCACCTTGGTTCCGGCAGCACCACGCAACGGGGCAGAGCTGTTTGCATCACCCGGTGCCAGCGATTTACCGTCGATGCTGATGATCCGATCACCACTGCGCATGCCGGCGCGGTCGGCCGGGCTGTCGTCCAGCGGTGCAATCACGCGCAAGCCACCTTCCGGCAATTGCTGCAGCTCCAGGCCGACGCCGTCGTAGGCACCACGAGTGAATTCGTTGAAATCGTCCGCATCGGCCTTGCGCAGATAAGCGCTGTGCGGATCAAGGTCCAGCAACAACCCACGCACTGCCGATTGCATCAATGCATGGTCATCGACGGGATCGACATAGGCTTGCTTGATCGCGTTGTAGACCATCACGTAGCGCCGGATCTCGTCCAGCGGGACCTTGGCGGCATCGGTGCGCACCGCGTCGGGGTCATCGCTGGCGGCGACTTCGTCGGACTTTTGGGAGGTTTCTGGCTGGGATGCTTCCGGTTGGGAAACTTGCGGCGCAACGTCCTGCGCCAAAACGTGCAATGGCGCAGCGCACAGCGCGGTGGCGATGGCGATGTCTAACAACAAGACTGAAAACCGGGTTCGCATGTTTCGCTCCAGTGGCTCATCGTGCTTGGAATGTTTGGTATTCGACCTGCTGGGCTGCACGTGGTTCCGCGCACAGACATGACAAGCAGTGACGCGGCATGCGCTGGGGACATGATGCCGGCAACCATGTGTCATTGGCGTGCCCAGCATTACTGGCGCTGCAACCAACCACGCGGATCGACCGGTGCGCCATTACGGCGCAGTTCGAAGTAGAGCGCAGGTTGCTCCTGTCCGCCGGACTTGCCGACGCTAGCCACTGCATCACCACGCTTTACTGCATCGCCTGCATCGCGCAAAAGGCCGTCGTTATGCGCGTACAGGCTCATGTATCCGTTGCCGTGGTCGATGATCAGGATCATGCCGTAGCCGGTCATCCAATCAGCGAACACCACCTGCCCATCAGCCACCGCCTTCACCGTGGTCCCGGCTGGGGCAGAGACCAGTACACCATCGCTGCGGCGACCGTCCGGCAGCTTGCCGCCATAGGACGCCAGCAGGCTCCCGGTTACCGGCCAGCCCAAGCCGCCCACGCGCAATGCCGGTGCGCTGGCAACTTTCTTGGCTGGCGCGCTTGTCGCGCGTCGGTTGCTTGCTGCTCGCCGCACCGCATCAGCCTTGGCCTCGCGCGCTGCACGCGCTGCTGCTGCGCGCAACTGTCCCAGCAAGTTCTGCAGAGCCTTTGCATCGCGCCCCAAGGCAAGCTCGCGGCCAGCGCGATCCTTGTATTGCTCATCGATTCCGGCCAAAACGCCAGCGCGCTGCTTGCGCGCCTGTTCGAGTTCGGACAGCTTTGACTGTTGCAGCTTGCGATCGCGTTCCAGGGCAGCTCGTCGGTCAGAGATCTCCTGCTCCAGCGCGTCGATACGTTGCAACTCTCCGGTGAGTGCACGGACCCGCTCGACTTGTCCACGCTGCAGATAGCCCTGGTAGGTCAAGGCGCGTTCCGCATCGGCAACACGATCCTGCGCGAGCATCGCCTTCAGTGGTGCCTCGCTGCCCGCGACCTGCGCGGCGCGCAGCAGTCCTGCCAGTTCCAGCCGCTTGGCGCCGAGCTCCGCTTTGCCCTTGGCACCCTCCGCCTGCAACTGCTGCAATGCCGCGCTATCGCGCTGGAAGCTGGCCTCGGCATTACGCAGCGCACGTTGCACGCCCCCCACTTGTTCGTCCGCCTTGCGCAGCTGGCGACTGGCGTCTCCCCGCTGACCCTCCAACTTGCGCCGCTCCGTGGCAACCGACTTCAACTCGGTGCGGATGGTCTGCAGCTGGCGTTGCGCATCATGCGAGTCCTTGGCCGCCTGCGCATGCGCACCGGGCACGAATGTCAGTGCCAGCAAGAACACAGCCAAGAATATGGCCCCCAGGCGATCCATCACGCAGGCAACAACAGGCTGCGACCGCTCATCAGCGCGGGTTGTGGCAAGCCAAGCAGCTCGAGCAGTGTCGGGGCGACATCGCGCAGTGCGCCACCCGCGCGCAACTGCACATCGCGGTGGCCAACATAAACCAGTGGCACCGGCCCGACGGTATGCGAGGTGTGCGGCTGGCTAGTGACCTGGTCGCGCATCAGTTCAAGATTGCCGTGGTCAGCGGTGACCAGCAGTGCGCCGCCCACCTTGCGCACGGCCTCACTGATTTCACCAATCGCGATATCCACCGCCTGCGCCGCCCTGATCGCCGCCTCCAGAATACCGCTGTGGCCCACCATGTCTGGATTGGCGATGTTGCAGACGATGGCATCGAAGCGCTGTTGTTCAATCGCATCAACAAGCTTTGCGGTCAGTTCCGGACAACTCATCTCAGGCTGCAGGTCGTACGTCGCGACCTGAGGACTTGGGATCAGGATCCTCGCCTCCCCGGGGAACAGGTCCTCGCGACCACCACTGAAGAAGAACGTGACATGTGCATATTTTTCGGTCTCGGCGATCCGCAATTGGGTCAATCCGGCATCGGCCAGGATTTCGCCGTAGGTCTGGCGCAGATCGTCCGGGGCGAACGCAACCGGTGCCGGCAGCTTGGCGTCGTATTCGGTCAGGCATGTGAAACGCGACAACGCAGGACGTCGTGCTTCGAAGCCCTTGAATCCGGGATCCACGAATGCCGCAGCCAGCTGGCGGGCGCGATCAGCGCGGAAATTCATGAACACCACGGCATCGCCATCCTGGATCGGATGCGCACCGGCAAGCACAGTCGGTGCGACGAATTCGTCATTCTCGCCACGCACATAGGCCTCGCGCAGCGCCTCAAGCGCGTCACCCGCGTGGCGCTCGCTTTTGGCATCAACAATCGCGTCCCAACCGCGCCGCATGCGATCCCAGCGTTGGTCGCGGTCCATGGCGAAATATCGTCCGCCTACCGTGGCGATGCGGGCGTTGCCAAGCCTGTCGCAGACCACTTGTAGCGCAAGCAGGCTCGCTTCGGCTGAACGTGGCGGGGTATCCCGGCCATCCAGAAAGGCATGCACCGCGACCTGCGGCACGCCTTCGCGATGGGCAAGTTCTAGCATCGCGAAAATATGCGTTTGATGGCTATGCACCCCACCCGCCGAAAGCAGGCCCATCACATGCAGGGTGCCACCGGATTCCTTCGCAGCAGTGCAGGCGGCGCGCAATTCATCATTGTCGAAAAAGCTGCCGTTCTCGATCGCCTCATCGACCCGTGTCAGGTCCTGATAGACCATGCGGCCGGCACCCAGATTCATGTGGCCAACCTCGGAATTGCCCATCTGCCCGTCCGGCAAGCCAACATGCCGGCCTTCGGTATGCACTAAGGTATGCGGACAAGTAGCCAGCAGCTTGCGCCAGTTCGGCAGATCAGCGAGTGCCAGCGCATTGTCCTGTGTTTCTTCGCGATGGCCCCAACCGTCCAGGATCAGCAGTACGACGGGTTTGGGGCGGGCACAAACAGGATTGGACACGGAAGCTCCATGACAAATGGACGATGCCCTGTAACGGGCTTGATACAGACTTGGGGCAATTGTAGCGAAGGCCCATCAAGGCACGGCACGCTGCTTGCATCTAAACCAAACGGCCACTGGCCGCATCACAGCCTGTAATACACCACGGAGTTCCGCATGAACCGTTCTCTTTTGTTCGTCGCCCTTTTCGCCCTGTCGGGTACCGTCGCCTTACCAGGCCCCGCCGCTGCTCACGATCCAGCCCAACATGGCCAAGGCCAGGACATCGACAAGGTCAACAGCAGCATCACCGCCGAAGCCGGCCAAGTCTATGGCGACCTGAGTACCGTCAACGGCAGCATCAAGATCCAGGCGAACGCACGCATCGAGGACGCGGAAACCGTGAACGGCAGCATCCGTGCAGAGGATGATGTGCAAGCGCAGTCCCTGAGCACGGTCAATGGCAGCATCCACTTAGGTGAACGCGCGCGGATCGACGGCAAGATCGAAACCGTCAATGGCGGCATATTCGTTGATCGCGGCGGCAAAGTGGCGCGCGACATCGAGACGGTGAATGGCGCGACCGGCATCATCGCCACCGAACTTGGTGGGGGGATCGAAACCGTCAATGGCGACATTACTGTTGGGGTGGATTCCCACGTGAAGGGTGGGATCAAGGTCGAGAAGCCGAACAAGAACTGGAGCGCCTTCCGTGGGGGCAAGCAGAAAATTCCCCGCGTCGTGGTTGGGCCGAATGCCGTGGTGGAGGGTCCACTGGTATTCGAGCGCGAGGTAAAGCTCTACGTGCACACCAGCGCCCGCATTGGCAGCCTTCGCGGTGCCACCGCGGTACGCTTTGATGGTGTCACTCCACCAAAGGACTGACTACGCGGGCAAACCTATAACGCCATCGCCAGCGTTCCTGGCCGCAATCATGGTTAGAATCGAGGGACTGCACTTGGAGTACCTCGATGCGTATTGCTGCCCTTCCACTCGCTTTGCTGATGTTGTGTGCCTGCACGCCTAACAGCAACGACGCCTCCACGACCGATGCCGAAGCGCAAGCGCCTACAGGCGCCATAGAGGCGGCTACGACCCATGAATTCAACCCGGCCATAGATGCCTCGGATTTCGAAGAGCACGTAAAGGCGCTTGCATCCGACGCATTCGGCGGCCGCGCTCCAGGCACGCCAGGGGAAGACGCCTCGATCGACTACATCAAGACCCAGTTCGCTCGGATCGGTCTGCAGCCCGGCAACGGGAGCGACTGGTTCCAGACCGTGCCCATGGTGGAAACCACCGCCGATGAATCGGTGGTACTGAACCTGAAAGTAGGTGATTCGCAGCAGGCACTGAAGTTTGGTACCGACATGGTGGTCGGTACACGCACCGGCCAGGAGCACGTCAGCGTAAAGGATAGCGACATGGTGTTTGTCGGCTATGGCGTGGACGCGCCGGAACGGAACTGGAATGACTACGCCGGCATCGATGTAAAAGGCAAAACCGTGGTGATGCTGGTCAATGACCCCGGCTACCACGTCAACGACGCCAAGCTTTTCGATGGCAAGCGCATGACCTACTACGGGCGCTGGACGTATAAATTCGACGAGGCGGCACGCAAGGGGGCTGCTGCTGCATTGATCATTCACGATACTCCCGGAGCTTCCTACGGCTGGGATGTCGTGAGGAACTCATGGTCTGGCCCCCAGTATGACTTGCAAGCCAAGGATGACCCGGCACCGCGCCTGCCCGTACAAGGATGGCTTAGCGGCGAAGCCGCAAACGCCCTGTTCAAGGCAGCGGGCCAGGATCTGGGCAAACTCCGCGCCGCCGCCAATAAACCCGGCTTCAAGGCGGTTTCACTGAATGTCACTGCATCCTTGGATCTAAACAGCAAGACGGCAGAAAAGAGTTCGCGCAACGTGATGGGCCTGTTGCCTGGCAGCGAAACCCCCGAAGAAGCCATCGTTTACATGGCCCACTGGGATCACCTTGGTACGCACGAGGGGGAAACTGGCGACAACATCTACAACGGCGCGGTCGACAACGCTACCGGCGTCGCCGGCATCCTCGAAATTGCCGAAGCCTTCCGCAAGGCCAAGACACCACCCAAGCGCTCCATCTTGTTCCTGTCGGTTACGCTCGAGGAGTCCGGCCTTCTCGGCTCCAAATACTACGTTGCGCATCCAGTTATCCCTCTGGACAAGACCGTGGCGGTATTCAATCTTGACGCACTTTCACCAGTCGGCAAGGCGAGCGACATCACCGTAATCGGCCGAGGTAGTTCTGAACTTGAAGATCTCCTGAAAACGGAAACCGACAAGCAAAAGCGGCGTATCGTCGATGAGAATAATGTTGCTTCCGGTTTCTACTTCCGCTCGGACCACTTCAACTTCGCCAAGGCCGGCGTGCCGGCCCTGTACATCAATAGTGGGTTGGATTTAGTTGATGGGGGAGCAAAAGCAGGTGAAGCAGCAGGCAAGGATTACAACGATAGCCGTTACCACAAGCCAGGCGATCAATACGATGCAGCCACCTGGAACGTCGAAGGAATTGTGCAGGACTTGGATACTCTCTTCACGATTGGTGAAATCCTGGCCAACGACGGTAAATGGCCGAACTGGTACGAAGGCAATCCGTTCAAGGCCGCGCGTGATGCAATTCGCCCCTCGCCTGCAGCGGCTGCTAAATAGGCCGCACAAACTCGGCTTGATCATGATCCAGTGAGTAGGGGCTTACATCGCCGCCCACTGGATCAGCTAGGCTAGCAACCCTGTCATTGCGTGAGCTACCTCCGATGTCAATCGCTTACTGGTGCATCCTGATCACCGCTGTGCTGCCTTACGTCTGGGTCTCCATCGCAAAGGGCAGCGGCAAACACTACAACAATCGTGACCCGCGCGGCTGGCTGGCCCGACAGGACGATCCGCGCAGCCAGCGCGCCAACGCCGCCCAGCTCAATGCGTTCGAAGCCTTCCCGGCGTTCGCAGCCAGCGTGCTGATGGCCCAGTTTGCACAAGTCGATGGTCAGCGAATCGTGTGGCTTTCGCTTGCATTCGTTACATTCCGGATTCTGCACGGCATTTTCTACCTCGCTGACCAGCATTCTTTGCGCAGCCTGGTGTGGTTTGGCGGCTTTGCCAGTGTCATTGTCCTGATATTTTCGGCAGCGTTGAACGTTGCCGGATAGTCCAACACTGGGCACAGAACAAATCTGCATTTCGGCCCACTAAAGGCAGGAGCAACTGGTCGCGGATCATCTTCCCCGGAGGAAGAGGACGTGCACAGAAGCCCTAGCCTATGGAGTCACCGCTTCCCACTCCTCCTTATTTCGAGTAAATGGAAGGTGTGCGCTTTGGTCATGGTTTTGGGCAGACGGTAGCCATTGACCTGCTTGGCTTTGGCTTTTCTTATAGGGTCATACTTACTAACAAGCGACTACTGCGCTTTTAGTTTCTGCAAATACAAAACCCTTGGTGCTGACCTGTTGCGGATCGCGCGTTGCACGCGCAAAGACAAAATCCCAGTCCTGACGGGCTGGGGTTTTGCTTCAATAAAAACCCTGGTGATGACCTGTTGCGGATCGTGCATTGCACACAAAGACAAAACCCCGCCTCTGACGAGACGGGGTTTTGCTTTAGTAAAAAAACCCTGGCGATGACCTACTCTTGCATGACTTGAGCCACACTACCATCGGCGCAGCTGTGTTTCACTTCCGAGTTCGGGATGGGATCGGGT